>JBBKWZ010000001.1:0-2556 GCA_037969195.1 Rubricoccaceae bacterium
TCCAGGCCGTTGGTGGGGTCAACGTCCGCTGGATCAAGGAAGCTGTAGTCGCCGCTTCCCGGTCCCCCAAAGCTTGTGATAACGTCGCCGTTCGTGTGTAAAACGGAAATGGTGGACGAGGCGGCATCGACCACGTAAAGGCGGCCGGCCGGATCCGCAGCAAGCGAACGCGCGTCCCGGAAACGGGCGATTTCCACAACAGTTGATGCGGAATCCGACTCCGAAGCCGAAATCGCCTGCCCGGCGTCGCCGACTGAACAACCAGCAAGGCTGACGGCGAGAGGAACGATGTGGGCCAGACGCATCATGCCGTGGCGAGCCGCGCGAGCCCTTTCTGGCCGATGTCGCGACGAAATGTCTTGCCCTCAAACTCAATGGCTTCGACGCTCGCGTAGGCCTTATCGAGTGCGCCTTTCAAATCCGCGGCAATGCTAGTTACGCCAAGGACGCGCCCTCCGTTTGTGACAATCCGATCATTTTCTCTTGCCGTCCCGGCGTGAAAAACCACGGCGTGTTTGGAGGCAGCCTCGAGACCCTTGATCTCCTTGCCCTTCTCGTACGACCCTGGGTAACCCTCCGACGCAAGAATTACACAGGCAACGGCTCCTTCTTTCAGCTGAACGCGGGCCTGTGCAAGGTGTCCCCCAACCATCGCCTGGAAGAGCTCAAGCAGATCATTCTCCAGTAATGGAAGGACGACCTGCGTCTCCGGGTCGCCAAATCGGCAGTTGAACTCCACGACTTTGGGACCTTCCGATGTCATCATCAGCCCAACGTAGAGAATGCCGCAGTAGGGATAGCCTTCATCCGCCATGCCTTTCAACACTGGCCGTATGATCTTGGCCTCGACATCGCTCATCACCTCAGGTGTTACAAGAGGTGCAGGCGCGTAGGCTCCCATTCCTCCTGTGTTCGGCCCTGTATCGCCGTCACCGATTCGCTTATGATCTTGCGCGGAAGCGAGCAAGACATAATCACGCCCATCACTGAGTACAAAGATGCTGGACTCTTCACCGCGCATAAACTCCTCAACGACGATCGTATCGCCAGCGTGGCCGAACGCGCTATCGAACAGTGTTGCCAGTCCGTCGGCTGCTTCATCTCGGGATTCGGCAATGATCACGCCTTTCCCCGCCGCCAGGCCATCTGCTTTCAGGACGATTGGAAGAGGCATCGCGGCCACATAGGCTTGTGCCGTTTCGCGCTCGCCCGGCCCGAACGCGCGACTAGATGCGGTTGGCACATCGTGGCGTTCCATGAATGCTTTGGCAAATGCCTTACTTCCCTCCAACTGAGCTGCCGCAGCGCTCGGTCCAACGGCTGGGATGCCCGCGCCGTCCAATCGATCCACCAATCCCAGCACCAGCGGTATCTCCGGTCCCACAACTACGAGATCTACGCCTCTCTGGGTTGCGATCCGAACCAATCCGTCAACGTCATCGGAATCGACTGGAATGTTCTCGGCGAGGGTAGACGTTCCTGCATTGCCGGGCGCGCAGAGCAACTCGGGCTTACGAGGACTTTGAGCGAGCGCATTCAGCAAGGCATGCTCGCGACCTCCACCTCCGACGACAAGAACTTTAGGCATCCAGATAAGATCGTGGCGAATTAACGGAAGGCTCTTGACGAAAGATAGCCGAGCCCACAAGGTGCACCCGAGGATTTGGGTTGGCTGGTCAAAGCGAACCTTGTGCGTAATCGTTGATTCAATCTTTCTCCGGCGAAATCGACGTGATGGGCGCGTACCTTTCTGCACAATCGCCTCCAAATCGTGCCCCGCAGCCTTTTCGTACTAAAGATCGTCCTCACGGGCGTCGCGCTTGCTGCGCTTGTTTACGTCGTTGAGTGGTCCTCGATTCTCGATGCCGCGCGGGAAGCACGACCATTTTGGGCGCTGGCGGCGCTGGCTCTTGTTCCTCTCAATGTGTGCCTGGAAGCATTCCGGTGGCATCGCCTGGTTCGAAAGCTTGCGCCAGCCGTTCGATTCAAAACATCGCTCGCGGCCGTTCTCAGCGGTTACCCCCTTGGCCTTCTGACCCCGGGCCGTATTGGAGATTACGTAGGGCGCGCCATGTACCTCCGTGATATTTCTTCGAGCGCGTCTGCCACGCTGACCTTTGCCGAGCGCATCGCCACTCTCGCATGCTGCCTCGTTTTTGGGCTCGTTGCTCTACCCTATTTCCTGCTAACCAGAACGGACGTCGCGTCGGTTGCCTGGATGACTGTGTTAGTGTTGGGCATCCTCTTCACGGGGATTCTTCTTGTCTTGATTCTCCACCCGAAACTGGCTCGCTCGCTTCTTGAAACTGTCCTTCCGTTCCGGCGCACCAAACACGTTTTTGCGATACTCAATCGCTTTAGTGGACGAGATGCGACAGAGCTGTTCGGGCTCTCTATCGTCCGCTACGCGATTTTTTCCACCCAGTTTGTTTTGATGGTTCACGCCTTTCAAGTAGATGTGACTTGGATGGCCGCCTACACAGGCGTAGTGTTGGTTTTCTTCGCAAAGAGTGCGATTCCGTCGATTACACTAGGCGACCTGGGCATTCGCGAAAG
>JBBKWZ010000002.1:0-4796 GCA_037969195.1 Rubricoccaceae bacterium
CCGAGTGTTCCGACTTGCTGACCCGCTTCGGAGGACACGATTTTGCCGCCGGCCTCACGCTTTCCGTTGACAGTATCCCGGAGCTGCGAGATCGCTTACAATCTATCATTGCGAAGGTAGCTGACGAAGACACCTTAGTCCCCGAAATCGACCTGGACGCAAACCTCGACCTCTCAAACATCGATGCACGCTTCTGGCGCATCCTGAATCAGTTTGGACCGTTTGGCCCAGAAAACCATCGACCAACGTTCTTTGGCGAGGACCTGAAGGTGGTAGGAAAGCCAGCGGCTGTCGGCTCAGACAAGCGCCATCTCAAACTTCAGGTTGCTCAGCGTTCTGGAAGCCCCTCGTATTCAGTTATCGGATTCGGGCTTGGAGATCAGCTTGACATCGCCGTTCAGTGCGAGCGCCGTGGGCACCCCATCGAGCTTGCGTTCACCATTGAGGAGAATCACTGGAACGGCCGCACATCCCTGCAGCTTCGTGCCAAGGATATCCGGATGAGCGAGAGCCAGGCTCAGTCTATTGAAGCGTAAGGGTCATCCGCTCCTCAGTAGGATTGGAGCCGCCGAGAACCGAATTCTGAGACACATCAATCACGGTTCCGTCTGCACTCAGTGTGCCTTCAAGCGTGCGCTCCCCGACAGCGCCGCTCGCCGGAATCGTCAGCGAAATGCTCGGGTAGGAGAATTCGCCCGTGCCGTTGTAGGAAACAGGCGAATCACCATTTAAATCGACGGAACCGCTTCCAGACCACGTGAAGCTCCCAGATGCAAGGCTTGGCAGCGCAATCGAAATGGTGCCTTGCGCGTCGCTCACGTAGTACTGATAGGCGCCCGCATACACGCCACCGATCCGTGGAATTGCGACGGTGGGGTCGCCCGAGGAGCAACCCGCCAAAAGAAGAGCCAATACAAATGTGGGCAGGACGAGCTTCATAACGCGTGCAATAGGGTGGACCCGATTAGAAAGGTACGGTGGCGCCGTGCTTAATTGGAGGCCATTTGCTGTGCCATCCGAACAGCTTCATAGGCATTGACGATACCGCCGGTAACTGAAAGCTGATTGAACCCAATGTTCTCGCCATCGGCGCCGGGGCGAAGAACCTGCTCGCTATGCTGAATCGCCGATTCGACTAGGAGATAGCGAACATCAGTGGCGGAGAGGTCAGGGAAGTAGGACATAATCAACGCGGCTACGCCCGAAACGAGCGGTGCAGCTAGGCTCGTCCCATCGTTGCTGCTGTATTCGTTGTCCAACGCGAGGCTGTAGATCGAAGCTCCAGGCGCGAAGACATCGACACGCGTCTTTCCATAATTGCTGAAAGAAGCCACCAGTTCATCGTCCCAACGCGAAGCGCCGATCTCCAGCCAGTTGCGCGGTTCGGTGCCATCCGCGAGAAGGCGGTTCGGAAAGTTGGACGCAGTTGTGAGATCGGCCCCGTCATTGCCAGAGGCATGAACGAGTAGAACGCCGTGCTCCTCGGCATAGCGAACGGCCTCATCGACGGCTGCTTTGTACGGCGAATGCGACTTGCCAAAACTCATGTTTATGATGTTCGCGCCATTATCAACGGCGTAGCGGATCGCATTGGCCACATCCTTATCGCGTTCGTCGCCGTCCGGAACGGTTCGAATGGGCATGATTAGCACGTTCGGAGCCACCCCGTCAATTCCAAGCCCATTGCCCCGAACGGCGGCAATAACACCAGCGACCGACGTTCCGTGGCTGGCATCCGGACCGGTAACATCGGTGTTGCCGTAGAGCCGCTCCGACGTGTCTTCGTAATTGTCGCCCACAATTGGACGCGGGTCAAAATCCGGGTTGTAGCCATAGTCCAAACGCCCTCGAACGTAATCCACCTGATCGTTCAGGTCGGAGACGGAAAGACCATTCGCCGCCAGGAATTGAAGCATGTCGCGTGCGCGCGCAATTTCGTCATCGGTGGTGTCAATTGCCTCAAGGTCTGAGGCGTCGTAGCTATCACGGCCGAGGTGCGTCCGGATGATCTGATCCGATGCTTGAACTGCCACTTGGATTCCGGAAAGCGTGCCGAGAACGCCCTCATACTCCGATCGGTTCTCCGCAAGTTCGGCCTCCAAAGCCGCAAGCCGGGCGGCGTCGGCCGCGGCAAGGGGAGAGGTTCCAGCTGCAGAAGCCTTGGCACGAAGCGAAGCGACTTCGCGGGCGATTTCGTAGGAATCCTGCTCCACATTTCGACCATCGGATCCTCCGATGAAATTCCAGCCGTGGGTATCGTCCACATAGCCGTTCCCATCGTCATCCACTCCGTTTCCGGGAACGTCGTCATTGGTCCAGATCTGTCCTTGCAGGTCTTCGTGGCTGATATCTACGCCACTGTCTATTATCGCGACGACAACCTGCCGAGCGGGTTCACGGTCGGCCAGAGCCTCATAAGCGCGGTCCACACTCATGCCAAAAACACCGTCCTGCGCATAGTCGAGGTTGTACCATACCGTGGGCGGTGCGTCGGCATCTTGGGCAGACGTGATCGATACCGAGACGAATGCCAGAAGGCAGGCAAGGGCTAGGCGCTGGAGCATGAGCATCGTGTGTGTTGAATGGAAATCGCGAAGTATACGGTTCGTCGAAGGCTAACGAGGTGACTCGGCGCGTTCGTGTGATAGCTGGTGGAAATGGCGGGATGATTTAATGAAGAGAGCACGCCCGTCCGGATCCTCCACTCGCAACCCCCGTTCACGCTACCCCCTTCCTCATTATGACCTCCACGATGCCGCATATTCTTTGGGCTGACGACGAAATCGATCTCCTGAAACCACATGTCCTCTTCCTGGAAGCCAAAGGCTATGATGTTACCAGCGTCACGAATGGTGCGGACGCGGTGGCCCACATAAAGGAGAGGCGCTACGATGTCGTTTTTCTGGACGAGCAGATGCCCGGGCTCGGTGGCTTGGACGCGTTGGCAGAGATTAAAGCGACGCGCCCCGAAACGCCCGTCGTAATGATCACAAAAAGTGAGGAAGAGCATTTGATGGAGGATGCCATCGGAGGCCAGATCTCCGATTACCTCATCAAACCCGTGAACCCCAAACAGATTCTACTTACGTGCAAGCGGTTGTTGGAGGGCACGGAGATTCGAGCTCAGAAGTCCTCACAGAACTACATGCAGGCGTTCGGCCGGCTATCTGGGCAGATCGGCGCGGGCCTTTCGCCGGTAGAATGGATTGAAGTCTATCAGGAATTGACGCGTTATGATATCGAGTTGGAAGGTGCGGAAGAAGGCGTTCGTCAGATTCTGGATGACCAGTATCGCGAAGCCAACGTCACGTTCGGGAAGTTCATTGAAGCCGCCTATCCGGGCTGGATCGAAGCGGGCCGTGCGGGGAAGAAACCGAAGGAAACCGACAGGCCAGCGCTCAGCCACGAGATAATGCAAACATGGGTCTTTCCGGAGTTGGGAAAGGAGAAACCTGTGTTGTTCTTCCTGATCGACTGTATGCGTTACGACCAATGGTTGGTCTTCGAGCAATTGCTGCTCCCTTTGTTCGATGTGGAGACAGACTGGCACTATGGATTGCTACCGACGGCGACGCCCTATTCGCGCAATGCCATTTTCTCGGGACTACTACCCATGGAGATTGCGGCCCGCTTCCCACAATTCTGGTCTTCGGTGGAGCGCGACGAAGACGCTTCGCTGAATCAGCATGAGGCGGAGTTCCTGCAGGACCTCGTTAACAGGAAACACCTGAGCAGCCGATTGCGGTACGAGAAAATCGTCTCGTCGAACAATGGGAAAGCCTTCGCCGAGTCGGTTGTTGACTTCACTCAAGTAGACCTCGCGGCGATCGTTGTCAACTTCGTGGATATCCTTGCTCACAGCCGTTCGGACTCCGCTGTCCTGAAAGAGATCGCGCCAGACGTTTCTGCCTACCGGGCGCTCACACGTACGTGGTTCGAGCATTCATGGCTCTACCAAGCCTTCCAGACTCTCGCCGAGCAGGACGTTACGATTGTCATCACCACTGACCATGGCGCTGTGCGAAGCCTGCATGCGACCAAAGTGATTGGAGATCGCGACACGTCTACAAGCCTCCGTTACAAGCACGGTCGCAACCTCAAAGTGGATAGCGATGATGCCATCCTCGTGAAGGATCCAGAGACGTACGGCCTACCTCGCGAAGGCATCAACGAGAATTACATCTTCGCGAAGCAGGACTTCTACTTTGTCTACCCGACGAACTACAACCGTTATCTCAACCAGTACCGGGACACGTTTCAGCACGGTGGCGTCTCGATGGAAGAAATGCTCCTCCCTGTGATCACCTTACGGTCACGAAAGTGATGGAGCTGCCATGAGCGTCAGGGCGTCCCTGGAAACGCCACGTGCGATGGCTTTCGGCAAACTCCTCCCGAAAGAGACCGCTTCACCCGAGGCCACTATGGCCTTGGGCGAACAGATCGCGCAGCTCCTGCAATCCGGCGACGTGCTCGCTCTATACGGCGACCTCGGTGCCGGTAAAACGCATCTCATGAAAGGGATTGCATGTAGGCTGGGTGTACATCCCGAAAACGTCACATCACCCACCTTCACGCTGATCCAGGAATATGAGACCAGTCCGCCCTTGTACCATCTCGATATTTATCGCATCGAACAGGTCGCGGAACTGGAGCGAATGGGCGTTGAAGAATATCTCCATGGCGACGGAATTTGTGTGATTGAATGGCCGGAGAAGATGGAAAGCTTGCTCCCAGCGAACACGATTCGGCTGCGCCTGAGTCACGTTGACACCGAACGGCGATTGATCGAAGAGCTT
>JBBKWZ010000003.1:0-7490 GCA_037969195.1 Rubricoccaceae bacterium
GTAATTCAGGGAGTTTGGTGGAGTGATGAAGTGCACCGCGAGTACATGCGGGTGGTTACCTCAATCGGCGGCGCCGAAGTCTACCGCGAGGGAGGCAAGTGGTGGCTATCACGCGTGCTAGACTGATGCGTAGGCAACAGCTTTATTATGATTTCGCAGTAGATGATCATCACAGCGACCTCGACAGATGCCACACTCCGACTACGAATTCCGGAACCTCAATCCGCATGTGCGGATGGGCACAGCATCCGATCGCTATGCGTCGTGGCGCGGGAAGATCTACTCTCCGAAATGGGACGAGGAGATTAAGAAGAGCAAGAAGACGCTCGGCGGTAAGTCGTATGCCATCGAGCAGGTCCCCATTGAAAGCGCCGACGAGTACTTCGAGCACTTCTCCGTTCTGGAACTTGATTTCACGTTCTACGCGCCACTGTTTCGTGAAGACGGCGCTCCCTCGCACTCCTTCAATACGCTGGACCAGTACGCTGCTTTCTCACCACCTCATGCGAGGTTTTTGCTGAAGGCTCCGCAGATGTTCTCGGCCCGGAAGGTTCGGCGCAAGGAAGGGTGGATTGAGAATCCGGACTATCTGAACGCCCGCGCATTCGATGAGCGATTTCTGACACCAGCGCTGGAGTTGCTGGATGATCGGCTCGCTGGCATCATCTTCGAACAGGAGTACCTCCGCAAGAACGAGCGCCCCGAGGTTGAGGAGTTCGTTGTCGGGCTCGATCAGTTCTTTCGCGACGTCCCAGCCAATGTGCAGTTCCACTTGGAAATCAGAACGCCCGCGCTCCATGTTCCGATGTATCTCGACTGGCTGGCAAACAACGGCATAGGATTCGTCTTTTCCCACTCGACGTGGCAGCAGCCGCTACATAAGCAATGGGACTATGTGGGCAAGCGATTCACTGCAGCCAACGGAGAGGCCGTAGTGCGCCTCCTGACGCCGCTCAAGCTCCGCTATCCGCAGGCCTTTGACCTCACTTATCCATTTGAGGGGCCGGTTGCGGAAATCGCTGAGTCAGAGGAAGGGCAGGCAATGGTGGACGATGCCGTTTCGCTTGCTATGGAGGCGATCAATCAGCACAAGGCTGTAAACATGGTGTTGAATAACAGAGCGTGGGGATCTGCGCCCGACCTCGCCAGAGAGATTGCAGACCGCCTGGACAGCCGATTGGGGTGATGTTCGTTCATCTACACAATCGTAGCTGGTTCTCTTTCCGTGCGGGCGGTTCCTCTCCGGAAGACCTCGTTGCGCAAGCCGCCGCCTACGGCCAGAAGGCCCTGGCCATCACGGATGTCAACGGGGTTTACGGAGCTATCCGGTTCCAGTTGGCGTGCGAGCATGTCGGCATTAAACCAGTCTTTGGCGCTGAGGTCCCGGTAGATGATGCAACGCTGGTGCTTCTGGCCGCTTCACCCGAGGGATACGCCAATCTCTGCTCGCTGCTTACGGATGCCCACTTGCGGGATCGCGACCATCCTACAGCGTTGTTCGAGGAGATGGCCTCACGCTCTGGCGATCTCTGGTGCCTCACAGGAACGCAGGAGAGCAAGCTATGGGGCCATCTCGACGCAGGGGAAACGAAAGAATCCCGCCAGTGGGTTGGGGCGCTTCACGATGTGTTTGGCGAGCGGCTGAGCATTGAGGTTGCGCATGCCCTCAACCCTGATTCCGATGCGCGGGTACGCCAGCTCATTCGGCTTTCGGAGACCATGGATGTACCGCTCGTCGCCACGAACGACGTCCGGCACGCTCGGCGCGAAGACTATGCGGTGTACGACCTCCTCACGTGCATTCGCAACGGAATCAGCGTTCACGAGCCTCATCCTGAGCGACCTCGTAATGGGGAGCGTGCACTAATCAGCGAAGAGGCCTTGCTCCGTCGCCTGCCGCTGCCTGGAGCTATTGCTCGTTCTGCCGAAATCGCCGAAGCGTGTACCGTGGATCTGGTTCCCGACCATATCTCGCCGCCGGCCGCCAGAATCCCCAAAGGAACTACCGGGAATGCCTATTTGCGCAAGCTCTGTGAGCGGGGACTTCTCGAACGCTTCGGCGACACAGATCCAGAGGACGCCCGAAATCAACTCGAAAAGGAGTTGGCCATCATCACAGAAAAGGACCTTTCCGAGTTCTTTCTGGTCGTTCGAGAGATCGTCGCCGAGGCACGCAGGCGGAAAATCCGCTGCTCCGGGCGAGGAAGCGCGGCCAGCTCGCTGGTGGCCTATCTGCTTCGCATCACCAATGTCGACACGATCAAATACAAACTGGTCTTCGAGCGCTTTCTGCATCGAGGTCGGAAGGGCACGCCAGATATCGACATGGACTTCGATTCTGAGCGGCGCGAGGAGATCATCGCGTGGATGGAGCAGCGCTTTGGCATTGAGCAAACAGCCATGACGGCTACAGTGGTTACCTACGGCTTGCGTTCGGCGGTCCGCGATGTTGCCAAAGCCTTTGGCTGGGGCATGGAGACGGTCAACACGCTCGGCAAGGCTGTTGCGCCATCCAGCCCCAGGTATGTGCTGGAAGTCGCAGAGACCGTTCGGTCGGTCTTGGGCCAATCGCCCTTTGTTGACAAACTGATCGAGACCGTGGCCAGGCTCGACGGCTGTCCGCGGCATCTGGGCCAGCATTCAGGCGGCATGGTGCTTTCGCGGCGTCCGCTCAATCAGTTCACCCCAATACAAAAATCTGCCAACGGCGTGCTGGTCACCCAGTTTGCCAAATACGACACCGAGCATCTGGGGCTCGTCAAACTCGACGTGCTGGCACTCAGAATGCTTGCCGCCATCGCCGAATGCGTCGAATGCGTCGAACGACACGAAGGATTCTTCCTTGATGTAGACGCTTTACCTCTCGACGATGCGGAGACGTTCGAAATGATTTGCGCCGGGCATGTGATCGGCTGCTTCCAGATCGAGAGCCAGGGACAACATCACCTTCTTGGGAAACACCAACCTGAGAACTTCAACGACCTGATCACGGAAATCGCGCTGTTCCGCCCCGGGCCACTTCAGGGCAATGTGGTCGATCCATTTGTGCGGCGCAGGCGAGGCCTCGAACCGATTGTGTACGATCATCCAAGTTTGGAAAAGGTTCTTGGACACACGCTAGGCATCATCCTCTATCAGGACCAGGTTCTCGAAGTGGCGTATGAGTTCGCCGGTATGAGCCTGGACGAGGCCGACGAATTCCGCAAGCTGATGTCGCACTTTCGCGATCCCGGCGAGATGGAAAACATGCGCGAGAAGTTTGTGAAAGGAGCCATAGCGAAGCATGGCGCGTCATTTGACATAGCCAATCTCGTGTTCGAGAAGGTGAGCAAGTTCGTGGGCTACGGGTTCTGCCATAGTCACTCCGCCGCGTTTGCCCAGACGGTTTATATCTCCTGCTACCTCAAGAAGCACTTCCCGGCTGCGTACATGGCCGCGTTCATGCAGCACAGGCCCGGCTTCTACAACCTCACGACGCTTCAGGAAGAAGCCCGCCGCTTTGGCGTCGAGACTGCTCCGCCCGACCTCGCCAAAAGCTGGTCGCGCTATGGCATAGAGAAGAACGAGGAAGACAAATGGCGGATTCGTATGCCACTGGCGGCCCTCAAAAACTGGACAGAAGAGAAAGCGCGGACGTTCGTCTTCGAGCGGTTGCGTGCACCGTTTGAAAACGTCGAGGATGTCTACCGGCGCTCTACGGTCGGTATTGCCGAACTGCGCTCTCTTGCACAGAGCGGAGCGCTGGATTCGTTGGCAGGAAATGCTCGCCGTGCGTTGTGGGACATTGGCGTACTGGAGCAACGGCTTGGGGAGCCGGGGAAAGGCCGAACGCCCGAGCTATTTGAAGCGCCAGCGGTTCACATTCGGGACATTCCGGAGCTGCCCAATCTTGCGCTGGATGAACGCCTGTCGTGGGACTATCAGGCCCACAACGCAGCTCGTTCTCATCCGATGCATCTTATCCGCCGCCAGCTCAACGAGCTTGAAATCCGCCCGATTGAAACGTGCTGGCCGCTTGGTGAACTCGCCGAATCAAAAGGCAAGAACGCTATGGTGACGGTGGCGGGCATCTGCATTCTGAGGCAACGCCCAAAAACAGCGAACGGCGTTCTCTTCGTGACGCTGGAAGACGAAACAGGCTATCTCCAGACGGTCGTCTGGCCGTCAACGCGAGACAGACTTGAACATATCCTGAAACTGGACGCGATCATTGTTAAAGGAGAGGTGCAGGTTGCCAGCAACTGGCGGGGCATCGTTGTCGCGGATGCGTGGCCACTCTACGGAGCTTTTGGCGGATACGGCGGCCACCTCCAGATGGGCGGCGGGACTGACAAACAGCGGGTAGCGTCGGCACGGGGGAGACAGAGTACTTACGTGGGCGCGGCATGAAACAACAATGCCCCGGCTCTTCTCGGAGACGGGGCATTGACGTGGGGACTCTGGGCTGATTGTCGGCCGCTAAGTTCTATCCGTATGACGTCTCAAACTCCTTTCATGCAAGATGCTGTGGTAGATAGTGACCGTCACGTGCAAGGCGCAGATGAGCATTGGGTAAGCTTCCCAAGGACCCCGGTACCCTCGCAGTAGTAGGCACTCCTGGCCAGTAGTAGGCACTCCCGGCGCCGACCAGATTTCAAACCCCCATCTACCGCAATGAAGAATAAGACTAAAGTCTCTGGAGCAAGTCTAAGCCACGCCTTCAAGGAGATTATCTGGCCCCGGCGAAAGCTGCTCGCGCTAGGGCTCTTTCTAATTATGATCAATCGACTCGCCGGTCTCGTCTTGCCGGCGTCGACCAAGTACCTCGTCGATGACGTAATTGCACAAGGTGATCTAGCTCTTCTCTACCGACTGTTGGTTCTTTTGGGGTTCGCCGTTGCTGCACAGGCAGCTACGTCCTACGCACTTACGATGCTACTCAGCGTCGAGGCCCAGCACCTCATCGCGCAGCTTCGTGCGCAGGTGCAGCGTCATGTGTTGGATCTGCCTGTTCGGCTTTTCGACAACTCGAAGAGCGGTGAGTTGGTCTCTAGGATCATGGACGACGTGGAGGGCGTCCGAAACCTGGTCGGTACCGGTCTGGTCCAGCTCGTCGGCGGAACCGTCACTGCGATTGTAGCGCTCGTATTTCTCCTAAACACCAACGCCATCATGACGGTGGTTGCCGTGGTCCCGCTCCTCGCGTTCAGCTTCGTCTCAACGCGCGCATTCGGGACCCTTCGCCCCGCGTTCCGAGAGCGAGGACAGATCCGCGCGGAGGTTACTGGGCGCCTCACGGAGGCCCTTGGCGGGATCCGAATCATCAAGGGCTTTCACGCTGTGGAGAAGGAGGGGCAGATCTTCGAAGCGGGGGTCCTCCGAATCTTCGACAATGTGAAGCGAACGCTCACCACCACCAGTATGGTAACGAGCCTCGGGGCGTTCTTCGTAGGGTCGGCGGGAGTGCTGGTCATGGGAATGGGGGGGCAACTCATCGTGCAAGGGCAAATCACGCTGGGAGACCTGTTCAGCTTCACGCTGTTTCTCGGCTTCCTAATTGCTCCCATCGTCCAAATGGCGAACATAGGTACCCAGATGACCGAGGCCTTTGCCGGGCTCGATCGGACAGAGGAGCTTCTCTCCTGGCCCGGAGAGGACGACGATCCGCTTCGGACCAAGGTGATGCCGAGGATAGATGGACACGTGGTCTTCGACAACGTCCATTTTCGGTATGACGAGGACAAACCCGTCCTCCAGGGTATTTCGTTCGACGCGCCTCCTGGGACCGTGATCGCGTTGGTGGGGAGTTCTGGGTCGGGAAAATCCACCCTGGCCGGGCTGGCGGCCACGTTCCTCACTCCTGATCAGGGGACCGTAACTGTAGATGGAGTGAATCTCCGGGAGGTTATCCTCGCGAGCTATCGGGACCAACTGGGTCTCGTCTTGCAGAACGATTTTCTCTTCGACGGTACGATTAAAGAGAACCTTCTTTTTGCGAACACGGATGCATCGGAGGACGAAATCCGCGAAGCTGCGGCGCTCGCTCATGTGTCCGAGTTCACGGATCGGTTTCCCGACGGGTTGGACACGGTGATCGGCGAGCGAGGGGTGAAACTGTCTGGCGGTCAGAGGCAACGAGTCACGATCGCTCGCGCTGTCCTGGCGAACCCTCGGATTCTCATTCTTGACGAGGCTACGTCTAGCCTGGACACCGAGAGCGAGGCCTACATCCAGCAAAGCCTCCAGATGCTTCTAAATGGCCGAACGACTTTCGTCATCGCTCACCGCCTCTCAACGATTCGGCGTGCGGATGTGATACTGGTTATTGAAGACGGCCAAATTGTAGAACGAGGCACTCACGAGGATCTCGTCGAGCGCGAGGGTCGATACTATCAACTCTATACGGTGCAGGCTCGGATCTAGTGCCGCTTAGCTGAGCGGCCCAACCCTTATACGAAGAATAGCAGGCAGGTGGTGGCCGCCATAACCTGACAGTCGCCCAATTAATACTCCGCAATTCCTGTCCCAGGTCAATCCGTCAGGAAGGCCCTTCACTCTTCTCTGCCACTAGAACATAGTAGGCCCACAGCCCCTTCTTCAGCGAATCATATTGAAGTTTTGCCGTCCTTGCGTTCTGCTTCTGGATCTCAAGCGGGTTAGAGAACCACTCGTAAAACTTCTGGATGGGGAGGCTAATCAAGAACCGACGATAGAGCCATTTTGCTGAAGGGTAAATCTGCTTCGTCGAATTCTCAGCGGTCACAATCCGGAATCCAGCATTGCGTAAGAGCTCAGTAAACCCCTCGATAGTCTCTATCCCCGGAACGGCCCACCCGTCGAGCCATTCGCTCAGGATACGCTCGTCCTCAGGGCTCTCCGCGTCTCTTGTTCGAAAGAAATCGGCCATGACGAGTCGGCCATTGGAGCCGAGCAACCGATACGCTTCCTCAACAAATGCCTTCTTGTCATTGGCGTGGCAGATGCTCTCGACGCCCCAGACTACGTCGAAGCTGCCGGACTCGAGGCCAGTATCACAAAAGTTTCTGCATTCGAAACTCGCTAAATCGCCAACACCAAAACGCGACGCGTTGTTACTGGCCGCTTCGACTTGATGATCGCTTACGGTTATCCCGAGTGCACTGCAACCAATTGTGCGAGCGAGATAGACAGAAGATCCACCAACGCCGCAACCGGCATCCAGAACGCGATCTTCCTTAACGATGCGAGCTTTTTCGGCGAGGACCTTATTCGTATTCCCCAAGGCCTCAACAATTGATTTCGTCTCCGGCCTCCAATAGCCGTAGTGCATCGCCAGGCATTGATCGAGCTTCAAGTGCTTCCTGTAGTGCACCTCGCAATTATCATAGTATTCCGCTATTTCTTCGTCAGAAAACGAGTTTATATCATTCATAAAATGAAACTGGTTATGGGTCGGCGTGCAGGAGAAAGCAGGTTTCTCCCAAGGCAACAGCCAGACACGCGCCGAACTAGCGATCAGTGGGCCCTACGGG
>JBBKWZ010000004.1:0-7622 GCA_037969195.1 Rubricoccaceae bacterium
GTTGAAGCGCCCGCCGCGCGCCGGGAAGGGCCCGCCGAGCTGCGGGAAGGCGACCTCGCCTTCGATAGTGCCCGCGTGCTCGGGGTCGGCCTCGAAGCGGGTCACGTCCGGGATGTGGATGGTGGCGCTGAGAACGAGCTCGTCATCGGCGCGCGCCCCGGTAGCGCGGCCGTGCTCGGGGTCGGTCTCGCCGAGGGCGAAGGGGCCGCGCATGGTCTCGCGGAAGGTGATGCCGGGTCGGGAAGGTGTGTCTGGGGAGGGCATAGGCGGGAGAGGTCAGTCGGCGCGGTCGAGTTCGGCCTCCATCAGGGGGAAGATGTCCTGGGCGGCGCGGTGCCCCATGAACACGTCGAGATGACTGTAGCCGGGAAGGAAGTGGACGGTGTGGCGACCGGGCGCGTGGCGTTCGAAGTAGGCGTGCGTGCGCGCCTGGCTCTCGGGAAGAAAGCACCGGTTCCGCTCACCGGCGAAGAAGGCGAAGCGGGTGTCGGTTTCCGGCGCGCGCTCCACGACGTCCTCGGGTACGTCGGCGCCCGGCGCGTCGGGGAGGAGGTGGCCCGCGCGTACGCTTCGGGCCATCTGGTAGAAGAACGAGAGCGGGACGTGCGCGAACTCGTCACGCAGCCACTCGTGCGTGGCGTCGTCGAGGTTCTCGTGGCGCCAGAGGGCCGGGAAGCCGGCGCCGTAGTAGAAGCTGACCTGCTTGCACACAGAGTTGTCGCACTCCCGGTGCATGAGTTCGGCAAACCGATAGAGGGCTCGGGCGACCCACGTCGGTGCGCTGCCGTCCCACTGCGGGTCCAGGAACGGCGTGAGCGATCCCACCACCGGCACCACGATGTCAAGCTTGAATCGGGACCACGCCGGCACCACGGGGTGCAGTGCCACCGCGTTGCTGACGACCGTTCGCACTTGCGGCACGAGACCGGCCACGGCGGAGAGCATGAAGCTCGTCGACCCCTGGCAGTGGATGATGGCCTTCATCGACGATGTCCCGGTCTCTTCGAGGACAGTCGCGACGGCGACGGGGTGATCGTAGCGTGCCGCCTGGTCGAGCGTCCAAGCATTCCGTGGGAGGTCGATGCTCGCGCGCCAGTTCTCCAGCCACACGTCCCAGCCGCGCCGGGCGAGGTAGGTGACTACGTTCTCGGCGACGGGAGCGCGGAAAATGTCAGCGCGGACCCCGGCGCCGTGGATGAGCAAGACGGGTCCCTTCGTCGGGGGTGCAGGCCCCTGCACGTTGATGAGGGTGCAGCCGAAGCCGTCGCCCGCCGTGAAGGGCACGACGCGTTCGCGGAAGGAGACGGAGGGGAGGGGCTCCATACGTCAGGACGCGTGCGCGAGAATGCGATCGGCCGTCCGGTCGGCCAGGGCAGCGATGGTGAGCGACGGGTTCGGCCCGGTCGGCCCCGGCATCACCGAGCCATCGGCGACGTAGAGGCCGGGGTGGCCGTAGACCTCGCCAAACGGGTCCACCACGCCGTACTCGGGGCTGCTGCCCATCGGGCACCCCCCAAGCGGATGGACCGTGACGACGCGATTGATGCGATAGGTCGGGTTGGGCACAAACGTGCCGCCCAAGGCCTCCGCGATGTCGGCCATCGTGCTACGGACGCGCTCGAAGTACGGCTTCGAACTGTCGAGGGACCACGTACACGCGATGTTGTCGTCGTCGTCGAGGTAGAGTTGTCCGTCAGGGACGTCGCGGCCCATGCCGAGGAGGGGGAGCGACGAGGTCGAGAGGTCGCACGAACCCAGTGCCTGCGCGAGTTCGGTGCCAATGTCGGTACGGGGGTCGCGGCTGAGCTTGGCCCGGACGCGACGCCCGACAAAGCGCAGCATACGGCGTACCGTTCCGCCCACGTTTGTGGCCTCGACAAGCCATGTGACGAAGGCTGGGAAGCCTGCGTCCTGGATGTAAAAGCCGCGCCCATCGCCGCCGTTCTGCGTATCAGGAACGCGGACGGTGCTGGTGATGACGGGCCCGTAGGTCGGCCCGAGGTCGCGCGAGCGCCGCCCGCTCTCGTCCTCCTCGCTGCACTTCATCGCGAACGAGAGGAGGTCACCGTTGCCGCAGAAGCGGTTGCCGAGGCGGTCGCTGAGGTTCGGGAAGGCAGCGCGGTTCTTCAGCAGCAGGAACGTCGATCCGAGCGTGCCAGCGCTGAGCACTAGGCGGTCTGCCGTGATCTCGACCGGTTGCTGGCGCGACGGGCCTCCGCCCTCGGCGGGCTCGTGGCGGACGTAGCGGACGGTGAAGCCGCCGCCGGGACGAGGCTCGAAGGTGAGCACCTCCGAGAGCGTGCGAATGTCGGCCCCCGCGCGCTGCGCTGCCGAGAGGTAGTTGTAGTCGAGTGTGTTCTTGCTCCCGGTGTTGCAGCCGATGTCGCACTCGCCGCAGAGGTGGCACGTGGTGCGCGTGCGCCCGTGCATATTGGGGAAGTCCTCCCTGATGGGCTCGCCGGGCACCGGCACTTCGCCTTCGTTGCCGAACGTGACGGCGAGATTGGGCAACTCCCAGTCGAGGCCGAGGCGCTCGGCGGCCTCCTTGAGCGCGCGCGTCTTTCGGGCTGCGCTGTAGGGAGCCACGTCGAAAGGGAACTGCTGCACGCCGAGCATCGCCTCGGCGCGGTCGTAGTGCGGCGCGAGGTCCTCGTAGCGGATCGGCCAGCGCTCCTCGATCCCGGCGTAGTCTTCCAGGTCGACAAACCACTCGGGTGGCTTGCGGAGGAGCACGTTCGCGTAGATCAACGAGCCGCCCCCTAGTCCGGATGAGACGAGCGCTTCGATGCCTTTGAACGACCACACGTTGAACATCCCGAACCGGTCGTTGCTCGGGTCCCAGAAGCTCTGCGTCATCTCGTGCTGCGTGCGCGGGAACGAGCCCGGCGGGTAGGCACGTCCGCGCTCCAACAGGACTACGCGCAGACCACCCTCGGCCAGGCGGCAGGCGGAGACGGAGCCTCCGAACCCGGATCCAATGACGATGACATCGACGTGCTCGGCAGCCATGACGAAACGATAAAACAAGCGGTTGCGCAAGTATACTCACCCGCGAGGGATCCAACGCGGCGTTCATGCACCCTCGATGTTGCGCGCTACCCGGCCATCTCCTAGCTTGGCGTTCTCCCCTTTGACCCGGCCTGCGGATGCCCAACGATCACAATAGTCTGACTGGAGGCGCTTTCGGACGCCACAGCCTCTTCGACCCAGAGGCCCCTCCGCGCGAAAAACGCCCCCTCCGCGCGCCGACGCCCGAGGCGCACACCGCCGAGACAGAGGACGGCCTATCGTTGCGCCTGACCCGCTACCAGGGCGGCGACAAAGGCCCCGTCCTGCTGGTTCACGGACTCGGGGTATCGAGCCTCGCCTTTCGCCTCGATACCATCGATACCAACCTCGTCGAGTACCTGACGGAGAACGGCTACGACGTGTGGCTGCTCGACCTCCGTGTGAGCATTGAGTCGCCCTACGCCGACCAACCCTCGACCGCCGACGACCTCGCACGCTACGATTTCCCCGCTGCCGTCGCGAAGGTACGCGAGGTCACCGGGGCGCCTGACATTCAGGCCTTCGTGCACTGTTACGGCGCCCTCGCCTTCCATATGGCGATGCTCGCTGGGTTAGAGGGCGTGCGCTCGGCCGTCAGCTCGCAGGTAGGCGCCCACATCGACGTGATGCCGGCTACAAAGGCGAAATCACTGCTGCACTTCCCGCTGGTGCTCAAGGCACTCGGCATCGGAAGCATGACGATGCGCACCGACGCCACCGACGGATGGCTCGACCGCATCTATAACCGGGCGCTCGCCTTCAACCCGTCCATCGCCGCCGAGGAGCGTTGCGACAACCCGGTCTGCTACCGCGTCACATTCCTTTACGCGCCGCTCTACGAGCACGACCAGCTCAACATCGCCACGCATGCCGTGATGCACGAGCTTTTCGGCGTCGCCAGCATCGAAAACTTCGAGCACTTGACGAGGATGGTGCAGGGCGGCCACCTAGTCGACGCGGAGGGCGAGGATGTGTACCTGACTCATGTCGAGCGCCTCGCCATTCCGATCACCTACATTCACGGTGCCCAGAACGAGACGTGGCTGCCCTCCGCCACCGAGCGTACGGTCCGGTGGCTGGCTGAGCACAATGGCGCCGACCTATACCGCCGGCACGTGATTCCGCAATACGGCCACATCGACTGCATTTTCGGTAAAGACGCTGCACGCGACGTCTACCCGCTTATCCTCGCGCACCTAGAGGAAACCGCCCTCACGGAGGTCTGACCAATGAATGCCGAAACCCTCGCCGCTTCGAACGACATGGAGCCCGTCCAGGGCACCGTCGATGTCGACATCCCGATCGACGTCCTCTGGGAGTGCTTCCGCCACGCGAACTGGTGGCCGCGTTGGAACACCTGCATGTATGTTGTCCGCAACCGCGACCTCGTGCTCGGCAAGCAGCTCCGCTGGGTGTTCGAGCCCATCAAAGGGTGGTACGCGTACAAGCTGATCGGCCTGGCCAAGATCGTCGAGGTGGAGCAGCCCACTCGCGTCACGTGGGAGGTGGTGGCGCTGCCCGGCTTTTACGCTCGCCACACCTACAGCCTGGAAGACCTAGGGGACGGCCGCACCCGCTTCGGCTCATGGGAGCAGGCGATGGGTCCAAGCCTCCGCGCAACACTGCCGTTCTGGAAGGCCCACTTCGAGTTCGTCAAGGACCGTTCGCTCCAGGGTGCAAGCTACCTCGAAGCGATCTATCGCCGCCACGGCAAAATCGACGGAGACACGCTGCCGAAGCGGTCGTACATCCCCTTCGGTAAGGGTATCCGCCGGCTCACGGGGATGGCAAAGCTGCTCAGCGTCGAGTACCGCGAGCTGATGCCGGGCGTGCATGTCGCCCTCGGCGGCGGCGGCAATTCCCTCGTCCTGCACGACGGCGGCCAAACCCTCCTCGTCGACACCAAGCCACCGCCGTTTGACAAGGGCCTCAAGAAGTGGATTGACCGAAACGTCGAGGCGCCGGTCACCACTATCGTCAACACGCACTTTCACTACGACCATACACAGGGGAACCGGCTTTATCCCGAAGCCACGATCCTCGCTCACACCGACGCCCCCGACCTGATGCGCCGCCGCGACGGCGCCATCTGGAACGACCACCCCGAGGGGCTACCGGACTGGCTGATCGATGAGACGACAACAATCCAGATCGGGAGCCAGCCCGTCACGATTCACCCCGCCGGACGCGGCCACAGCGCAACCGACCTTTGGCTCCACATCGAGCGTGACGGGAAGGATCTCATCGTGACCGGCGACGTCGCCAGCCTCGACATACACCCGTTCTTCGACCCCGGCGAGGGCGGGGCCAACCTCGGCCACATGATCGCGCTCCTCCTGCGCTGGGCCGACGACTACCCGGACGCCATTTTCGTCCCCGGTCACGGCGACGTGGCTACGGCCGCCGACCTCCGGTACCACGCTGACTTCCTCAGTTTTCTGCTGGAGCACGTCGGGCGGGCAAAGGAGGCCGGACTCAGTGCACGGCAGGCAGTCTCGAACCTCAGCCTCGCTCCGTTCCGCCTCGTGCCGATGCCCATCTTCCACTTCGGCCAGGCGTTTCTCGACGAGGGCTCCAACATCCGCCAAACGTACAGCTTCTTAGGGTAGGAACGCACGGTGCTAGGGGTACTAGCTGGCGGAGGTCATGACGTTGAACCCCTGACCTCTAATCCCAAACACAGTGAGGGACCTCAACGCCGACGTCTACCCTGTCGATACAGCCGAACTTGACCTATGCAACTGAGTGAGAGGCCAATCATTTTGAATCCTACCAGCCTGCTCAGGCGGAATACGTGACCGGCGCTGCCCACACCCCCATTACTGCCGCAAAGCCCTCTGCTCTGGAGGATCCACTTCACCACCCCCACATATCGGCGACGACAACGAGCCCAACCAGACGCGCCGCGGGCGGCGCGTCGTTCGAAGCTGGGCCACCGGGTCATCAAAGCGCAGGAAATCCGCTGCGGTTAGCCACGATGTAATAGGCGAACCTCATTTCTTCCGAAACTGGCATCGCGGGTGTCGTCACCCCGAAGGGTCTCTCACGAAGACCAACGGCACGTGGACTTTCCGCGCGAGTGCGCCTAGCACCCCGGCTGGAACGCGCAGCACTCCAATGTCCCTGGGGAAGGTTGTTGCTTTTCGAAGCGGCCAATTCCACATCCGCTTCGCACGAGCCCTGACCTCGCAGAGTATCTTCGGCGCTCGCTGATCGTCCCGCGTTGCGTGGGATCCATCGGTTACGTGAGGGCAAGTCCCGTACGGCTAGCTCCCTCTGAATCCCGTCAGGGCCGGAAGGCAGCAGCGGTAGGAGGTTGATGCAGCGCGATACGGATCGCTTGCCCTCACTTTTTGTTTTTTCCCGGCGCGCTTGGTCGCGCGCCAGCTTGTTAAGCCCCTAACCAGCAGACCACGTGTACGACGCCATCATCGTCGGGGCAGGCCCCGGAGGAGCTACCGCTGCAGCCGTCATGGCACGGCGCGGCCTCAAGCCTCTACTGATCGACCGCGACGAATTTCCCCGCGACAAAATTTGCGGTGATGCGTTAAGCGGAAAGACTATCGACGTGATGAAGCGCCTCGGAATGATCGAAGCGCTGAAGGCTGTTTCCCAGGTCGATTCGTGGGGCGTGACGTTTACCGGGCCAATGGGAGACGAAGTGGCCATTCCGTTCACAAAAGCGCTTGACAGGCCCGTAGCACCCGGTTTCGTCTGCGACCGCATGACATTCGACAACCTGGTATTTCAACAGGCGGTGGAGTCGGGTGCGGAGGTCTGGACGAGTGCAGTTGTGACGGGACTCTTACGTGAAGGCGAAAAAGTTGTCGGCGCAACGGTGAAGCGGAATGGAGTTGAGGAAGAAGTCCGCGCGCCAATTACTGTGGGGGCGGATGGCGCTTACTCAACGGTCGTGCGAGAGCTTGGGATGGACCAGCTCCATGAGGAGCACTACTGCGCGGGATTGCGATGGTACTGGGAAGGCATCACCGGCTTTCACGAACTGAATTACATTGAAATCCACTTCGTGGAAGAGTCGATTCCGGGGTACTTCTGGATCTTTCCGATGGCCGACGGAAAGGCTAACGTGGGACTCGGCATGCTTTCGAGCGTGGTGAAGAAGAAGGACATCAAGCTGAAACCGCTGCTTGAGCGCCTCGTCGAGCACCCACGTTTCAAAGAACGCTTCGCAAATGCTCGGCCATTGGATAAAATCCGCGGCTGGGGATTACCGCTCGGCTCTAAGCCGCGCCAGATGTCGGGAGACGGCTGGATGCTCCTTGGCGATGCCGCGAGCCTGATCGATCCTTTCTCAGGCGAGGGAATTGGGAATGCCATGGTTTCGGCGGAGAAGGTGGTCGATTGGACGGAGAAAGCCAAGCTGGCGGGCGACTTCTCAGCAAAGTTCCTCAGCGGCTATGATCGCGATGTGATGGCTTACCTAGGCACAGAGTTGAAACTCAGCCACGGCATGCAGAAAATTGGCCGCTGGCGATGGCTAATCAACAAAGTGATTCAGAAAGCCAGCCGATCCGAAGAGCTGGCGGACGCGATCTCGATGATGTTTGACGACG
>JBBKWZ010000005.1:0-3811 GCA_037969195.1 Rubricoccaceae bacterium
GGCGTTCAATGCCTCGATAACATCGAATGGTACGTCAAGGAGCCAGGGTGCGAGATGAACTTGCGGGTCGGGAACACGGATGTTCGTATAGGCGAGCGTCTCAACATCGACTTCCGCCTGGTTCACAACAAACCACAAACGGCCAACCGCGCGTTCAACTTTACGATTAGGGATGAGAACGGCACGGTGCTCCATAGGCGGAATACCGAACGCATGAGGATTCCCTACCAGGAAGTAATCACCCGCGAGTGGGCATTGAGCCTCCCGAGAGTGATTACGCCGGGAAGTTATGTGCTCGCCGTTGCCATCGATGGCATGAATCAGGGCCAGGCTTATGCGGAGCAGAGTTTCACCGTGTTGCCACGTAATGGAGCGCAGACGACTTCGGATGGCATTCCTGAACTCGAAGGAGAATGGTTCGAGGTCGCGGCATCAAGCGCGTTGCCATCAGGGTATGCGCTGATGCAGAACTATCCGAATCCGTTCAACCCATCCACAGCGATTGGGTATACGTTGCCTGAGTCGGCACACCTTCGCGTAGTTGTATACGACGCATTGGGTCGCCAGGTTAGCCTGCTGTTCGAAGGAACGCAGGAAGCGGGTACGCACGAGATACTCTTCGATGCCAGTGACCTACCAAGTGGGACGTATTACGCCCGTCTTGAGACAGCACTGGGCAGCGTAGTGCAGACCATGTTACTTGCCAAGTAAACCAGACCGAGACACTAATCGTCTCAGTCGCAAGTAGCGACAAAGGGGCAGGCTTCCTAGTGAGGCCTGCCCCTGTTTTTGTTCTGTAGCGATCAAGCGTCGAGCCGTGAACTAAACTAAGAACGGTACTTCAGGGCCTTGCAAGAATCAAAGGCACGTTGAAACCTCTGAACTCAGTGCCGTTCGCCCACCTCATGGTGTAGCATCTCTGCTGCGTCCAATCCGCCGGAACCTAGTTGCTCGGGTTGCGAGAGCTCGAGGGCCTTTCGCGGCATGCGTTCCTCGCGCTCGGAGGTGAGGTGCGCGAATACAGCCATCATGGCCGCAGCCTGCTCCAGATCTTCCTCCGAAAGATGGTCGTACGTATCCATCGTACCATGCCACGTCTGAGCGAAATAGGCGATAGGGTCCTGAATGAACTGGAAGCCCGGCAGGCCCGCCGTATCGAACGGGAGGTGATCCGTGCCGCTCGTATTCGACATCGTTAGCGTTTTGCCCTCATCGTCTCCGAAGGCATCCAGCCAACTGCGAAATATTGGCGCTACTTCTGCATTCTGCTGCAGGTAGATCCCTCGGATGCGGCCCGTCCCGTTATCGAGGTTGTAGTAGGCAGAGAGTTGGGCGTGCTCGGGGCCGATTGCCGAAGCCGGCTCGTTGTAGCCGCCGAGCGTAGCATAATGTGCATTGACATAAGCCGTGGAGCCATACAGGCCCTGCTCCTCGCCCGACCAGAGCGCAAAACGGATGGTTCGACGTGGACCTTCGCCACGATCATCATAAAACGCTTTCAATGCTCGCGCGGCCTCCATCACCACAGAAGAACCGGAAGCGTTGTCTGTTGCGCCCGTCCCACCGTGCCATGAATCGAGGTGGGCACCAAGCATTACGACTTCGTCCCATAGGGCCGGATCTGTTCCAGGAATTTCCGCGAGCACGTTTTCCTCAATCACAACATTTGTCGTCCACCTGGCCTCGAAATCAAGATTTACAGTGACATGCTGCCCAGCTTCAATTAATCGAACGATGCGATTGTAGTGCTCTGTTTGCATGACAAATTGTGGAACGGCTTCAACACCTTCCTGCCACGGGCTTGGACGGTTTGAAAAGTCTGCGTCGGGTGGGAGTGGAACGGTCGCGCCCATAACGCGAACGGAGCCCGTTCCACCCAGAGTCGACGCTTCGAAGATTGCGAGCGGTTGTTCGTTGTAGAGTTCCGCGAGGCGCTCCTGACGTGCACGGAATCGGGCGATGATTTCGGGGCTGTAATTCCGTCTGCTGCGCCCACTTTCCCCGGCATTTGCCAAATCCAGCAGCTCGTCATCCGTGTTGCGAGATGCAATCGCTTCGAACCCGAGATCGACGTCGCCCACTCCACCGAGAAGCACCACCTTGCCCCGCAATTGCCCTCGCAAGGCTTCAACGGCGTTCACATCGTCCATATCTACGTAGACGACTTCTGCGATGACTTTGCCAGTTGATGGGCTCCATGCCTTTGGATACGCTACGACAGGAAACGTTTGAGCTGCTACATCAGGGCCGAGAACGTTAACGTTCAGTGCAAGCCGTTCGATCGACCAACCACGTCCGAATTCTCCCCAGGGTTGGATCTCGGCGTTAATCCCCCACGATTCAAAACGCTCCTCTGCCCATCGTTGGGCAGCGTCGAGCTGAGTTGAGCCTGTGAGACGAGGGCCGTGAATATCCGTCAGCCACAGCGCTGTTTCCATCACGTGCCCACGCTCCATCGTTTCAGCCTTGAGGAAGGCGATTGCCGTCGAATCAACGGGCTCCTGAGCAGTTGCCGTTCTGGCAAATAGGAAAAGGAAGGAGAGGGTGATGCGAGTTCGCATGGTGAGACTCATGTGTGTAAAAAACAGACTTGGGATATCGCAAAGTGCGCGAGTGGCTATCCAACCGCTTGGGAAAGCGCCGACGAGGAACTGACCGAGGAGATATCTATCTCCCAAATTCGAAAGGCATCGATGTCCGTTTTGAAAGATTTCAGCACATACGCGACCACTGCTGCATCGTCCACAAACCCGAAGAATGGGATGAGGTCGGGGATGAGATCGACGGGCGAGACGAAGTACAACACTGCGGCGACAACCGAAACGATGCTTTTCCACGGGATCGCACGGTATTCCTTTCGGCCCCACGAACGGGTGAGACGAAGGAGAACAGGTAGATCAGCGCGCAGCGTTTCCAGCTTTTCGCGGTGCCGCCCAAGTTTGTCGGTGGCACGGAGGGCAATCGATTGAACTCCGTCGGGTTCTTGTGCCAAACGCTCGGCCTTCTTTCGGAAGCGGCCGAAGCCTCTTGGTGGGGTTCCTGTTGCGAGTTCAGTCATGGGTCGGCTTCGTAAGTTGCCCCAAAAATACGGCGCACCCAGTCTCACGTTTTACACACAGCGACGCCCCATGTACCGCTTTCTCACCTTCCTGATTCTATTACCCGCCGTTCAGGCCCAACCTGCCTTCGTCAGCTTAGATCATTTGGAACAAAGGATTGATTCGAATCCGGTTCTGGCAACGAGTGCAGTTGACCGAATGAATGGATTGGCCCAACGTAATCTGTTAGAGGCAAACTCGCTTGTAGGCAACGTCCCATTTCGTTCGATTGGGCCCACGGTAATGAGCGGCCGTGTCGTCGACATCGAAGCAAAGCCTTACGACCCCGCGACTTTCTACGTCGCCTACGCCTCCGGCGGATTATGGAAGACGACGTCCAATGGCACTGCGTTCACGCCGCTGTTTGACGACCAAGCCAGCATGACTATCGGCGATATCGCCGTTGACTGGGACGATGCAGACGGAGGCGGGGAAACGATCTGGGTTGGAACGGGGGAGAACAACTCCTCGCGATCATCCTATGCTGGAACGGGCATTTACAAATCTACAGATGGCGGTGAAACGTGGGCTCATCTCGGACTGAGCGATTCGCATCACATCGGGCGAATCATCCTTCATCCGACAGATCCGAATACAGCGTGGGTGGCGGCGCTCGGGCATCTCTATTCGCCGAACATGGAGCGCGGCGTCTTCAAAACGACAGATGGTGGGCAGACGTGGACGCAGACGTTGTTCATAGGCGAAAACACCGG
>JBBKWZ010000006.1:0-5074 GCA_037969195.1 Rubricoccaceae bacterium
AAGCGCTCTATCAAGCCCGCTTCCAAATGCAAGCGCGTCATATTCGATATCGACCCCTTGCTTGCGCCAAGCACATCCACAAGATCCTTGAAGGACTGGTAGGGCGGGTCACAGATCAACAACCATCCGATAATGCGCCCGGCAATGCGGGGACTTCCGCTCTCTTCCATGTACCGACCGACCTCCTCAACGAACATCATCTTTTCGTCGAGCTTGGAATTATGCGAGGCGCGCTTCGTGCCCATTTATGGCTTTCTAGCTGTTCGGCGGACAGCATACGAAGCGGGGGTCGATATACAACGAAACCCATTTATTAACGCCAGTGAGCCTAGCTACCGGGTGTCGTTCTCATAGAACGCTTCGGCTTCCTGCTCCATTTTGAGGAGGCGAGTGTAGTAGTCAGGGAACTCGTTGAGATGCGCCAACGCAATCTTGCCGGTCAATAATGGGTCGTTCCCAGTTACGTCGGTAACCGGGTCGTTTGCTCCGTGTTCGAGTTCCACGTCGAGTCCCATTCGGAATTGTTCAACGCCGAATCGACTCCAGTCGATGCCCAGTTGCCTACCAATTTCGCGGGCCTGTTCGGAAGTGAAATGTTTTTGTGCGCTCATAATCGATTGTGTTGTCTTGAATGCATGGAGGTGTGAAAGCAAAATTCGGGCTCCGAGGCGTCTCGCCCAGAGATTGCCCCGGAGCCCTTAAATGAGGTCAGTTGGAGGAGTGTTCTGCGAGTTCAACCACAGGCTTCCCGACTTCGATGCGGCGAGGTTTTGCCTCTTCCGTCTTCGGCACTGTGATGCTGAGTACGCCGTTATCGAACGTGGCCTCAATCTCCTCGCCATTGGCCGTTCGAGGGAGCGTGAAAGAGCGGTAGAAGGATCCGTAGGTCCGCTCTTGGCGGAGGAACCCCTCGTCCTTTTCCTTCATGTCCGTTTTGCGGTCACCACTGATCGTCAGTTGGTTATCGCCGAACTCAATGGTGAGGTCTGCTTGCTTCACACCCGGAATGTCCATCCGGATGGCGAAAGCATTCTCGGTTTCTGTGACATCCATTCGCGGAGCCCAGACCGCGGAGACGGCCTCCTCATCGCCGTTCAGACGATCAAAAAGGCGGTCGAACTCGCGCTGAAGGGTTCCAAATTCGCGGAAGGGACGGAAACGCACTAGCTGGTTCATGGTCTTGGTGGATTGGGGAACAGGGTTGTGATGCATGCGGGAGCTATTCCCTTCATGCACAACCAATGTGCGACGCCATGCCCCTCATAATTGTGAGGCGTTGTCGTGTCCGGACCTACGCCGACGTCCGAACGGCATGCGGGGCAATCCCCTATAAGGGAACACACCCGCGGAATCCGACGAACCGGAGTTCATTTTGCCCGAAAAGCCAGCAATCGGAGGCCGTTTAAAGAGACCAAAACCGTGCTCCCTTCGTGTCCGATGACAGCGAGCGGAAGGGCCAATCCAACTGAGAGAATGGATGCTACCATCACGGCAATCATCCCCAACGAGAAAGCCAAGTTGGCGATTAGGGTCCGGCGTGTTTTGCGAGTCAATTCGAGTGCGTACGGCAAGCGTGTGAGGTCATCACCCATTAGAACGAGATCGGCGGTTTCAAGTGCGACGTCTGTTCCTGCCCCACCCATCGCAATTCCAACGGTCGCTGCCGCCAACGCCGGTGCATCGTTTATGCCGTCACCTACGAAAGCCACAGCTCCGTATTGCTCGCGCAGTCGATTTACGAGCTCCACCTTTTCGCCCGGCAGTACGTGCGCGTGGAAGGCATCCACGCCAGCCTCTTTGGCGATAACGGCAGCGACTTCGGCATTGTCGCCTGTGATCATCTCAATGCGTTCAACGCCTAGCGCCTTGAGTGCACGGATAACCCCTGGCGAATCCGGGCGAAGCTTGTCTGCGAAGGCCGCCACACCTAGCACGCGAACGGAGGAGTCAGGATTCCCGCCAAGCTTCTGTGCGATCACGACGGCGGTTTTGGCTTCTTTCGTAAGGCGCTGGAGAACTTGCACGGCTTCGTCCCATCCTTCGACAGAGCGGTCGGAGAAAAGCCGCTCGTTACCGATGAGGACCATCATTCCATCCACCGTCCCCGAAACTCCCATGCCAGCTACAGCTTGAAAGTTCTCGACCACGTGCAACGGCTGATCTCGCTCCTGGCTCGCCCTTACCGTTGCATCGGCAAGGTGGTGTTCGCTCCGCGCCTGTACTGAAGCGGCCACCGTCAGCAATTCGCCTTCATCCAGGTCGTCCGCAAGCAGAACTAGATCGGTAAGCTTAGAACGGCCTTCGGTAAGTGTCCCCGTTTTGTCGAACGCAACGACGCGGATCCTGGCCATCTCTTCTACATAAACGCCTCCCTTGAATAAAACCCCGCTACGGGCACCAGCAGCAATCGCCGAGAGGACAGCTGCCGGCGTCGAAATCACAAGGGCGCAAGGGCTAGCGGCGACCATCAATGTCATGGCCCGATAAAACACGGGATTGAAGGCTTCGCCAAGCGCCAGGAGCGGAACCGCAATCGCCAGAATTGTGATTCCCAGGACCCCCAAGACGTAGGGCTGCTCCAGCCGGTCAATGAGGCGCTGCGTCTCGGCTTTCTCGCTCTGCGCTTCCTCAACCATCTGGATAAGCCGAGCGATCGCGCTCTCGTTAGCCCGCTTCGTAACTCGGACTTCGAGCATGCCACCGCCGTTCATCGTACCGCCGAAGACATCATCGCCTTCGCCTTTTGAAACCGGCACCGATTCACCTGTAAGTGAGGACTGATCCACCGTGCTATCGCCTTTGACAACGACGCCATCCAACGGTAGTCGGTCTCCTGGAACGACGAGAAACTTGTCGCCCAATACAACATCTCCGATCGGCGTCACGACCCAGGCATCCTCTCGAAAGATGCTAGCAGATTCGGGGCGAAGGGTCATCAGCGCCTGAATCGCCGAACGCGAACGACCGAAGGCATAATGCTGAAGGACGTTTGAAAGCGAGAAGAGAAAGAGTAGCATCGCGCCTTCAAAGGGCGCGTCGATTACGAGCGCGCCGAGTGCTGCGAGGACCATCAGGAGATCGATGTCCACCTCGAAATGGCGGATGGCCGACAACCCACCTCGAACACCAAACCATCCTCCAAAGATGTAAGCAAAACCATATCCAGCCCATCGTGTGACCGGACCCCATTCGAGCCAGTCTGCCAGCAGGCCCAACGTCATTCCAAGTAGGGCGAGAACCACAAAAGCAGCTTCCACCCGTTGGCCGAGGGGGACGCTGGCAAGGCGATCTGCCCTGGAAAGGGACGGCAAAGCCTTCATCGCGCCGTTAGCAGAACCCTCTACCGAGAGGCTTTCGACGTCGGTGCCCGTATGGTTGCCTGACTTCGCCCCTACTGAACTGGCAGTGGTTTCCACGGACACTTTGGCGTCAGATGTGCGAGTCATTTGGCAAGGTAGCGCGTTGCCGGGGCTTCGATCTGAATCAACCACTGAAGGTCGCAACAGCCTCAAACAGATCCTCTCATCTTGACCACACGCGGCGCATTCCTGTTTCCAGTTGGATGACGTGAAGGAGAGCCAAATATGCGTACGTCAATCGAAACGGGGGTAGCCTCAATTGCCCTAGGCTGGCTGCTCGTTTTACGCTGAACGAATCGAGAAGGTGGCAATACCCATCCATCCAACGGCCACAACCATTGCCACACCGCCTATCAATACAAATATGGGCGGCGCACCCACGAGCACTTCCAGCAGAATTCCAACCGGCATCATCAATCCCAGCAAGGCGAGGGAAGAAATCACCTTCGCTTCGCGGATGCTGTATGGGAGCCGCCAAAGGACGTATCCCATTAAGATATTTATGACTGCAAAGAGATTCCCATGAACGTGGGCAAGGCGAGCTTCAAAGTGCTTGCCGCTGGAGTATTGGGCGATCCATTCGGCTTTGTCTGGACCGAAATCGCGCAGGTAAATCAGAACGAATCCATAAACCATGAATCCGGCGAGGAAGAGGAGTCCAATGGCAATGTTGTTTTTCCCCTTCATGAGTTACTATTTCCGCTAGTCGGAGGCTCACATCTCATGACGTATGCAGCGCTACACTTAGTCGTCGTCGTCCTCGGAACTGTAGTTGCCTGGGGTCAGCGCCGTGCTCGAACGGATCTCTGGATGCATAATCTTTCCGCCGATGTTAGCTGCGTTGACGAGGAAGCCACCGGCTACCACTGCAGCCGCGAGGACGAGCAGAGCATAAGGGCGGCCTAAATCACGACGCCGATACACGACGAGGCCGATGAGAGCAAGACCGCCAAGAATGCCGGTGAGTATCGCTGCCAGTTTTCCTGCGTCTTCGTGTGCTTCCAGGAAGTCGTGGTCCGCGTTGAAGGCCTCCACAACGTCCTCAGCTGATTCGCCGGTTAGGAAAGTTGGAAGAGCCATCACTCCCGAGACTATGAGCAGCCAAAAGGCGACACGAAGGATTGGCTGCTTCGAACGAAGGACTGCATAGGCTCCAATGCCGACGGCGAAGATGATGCCGATTAGCGGGAAATGGTTGAGGACGAGATGAGCATGGGCTGTGTTCATGAAGAGCCTGGGAGACAAGATGAATCGAGATTATCAACGGCACCCTGATGTGCGGGGGGATCGTTCGTCCCAACGAGGTATTTCGTTCACACCAAGTGCTGTGACCGGCAATTCCCTTCCGGGACGCGATTAACGGGAACCAAGCGGACGCCGGGCTGAAACAGAAGCGGGGCTCTTTGGAGGTGGCCGATTATGGCTGTCATCACGGATTGCCCGGTCGTCCACCGGGTCACCACGGAGCAGGGTTGACGTACCGTGTTCCCGCTTGCTCGCGTGGCGCACGTGCCACTGCTGCGCTTTGCGGCTGACGGCCCCTTTAAGCGACAACACGGCCTCTTCGGCGCCCGGTCCGAAGCCCTCTGCACGAAGTGTGCCCTGAGGAAGTTCGAATTCGGCAACTGCGCTATGACGTTGAGAGTCGGGTTTATTGGGGCCTTTGAGTTCGACAGCGATGGGCGTCGTTGGCGGCGCATCGACCATTTCGAGGC
>JBBKWZ010000007.1:0-3347 GCA_037969195.1 Rubricoccaceae bacterium
CTCCAGCAGATGATGCAATCGCTGGAAGACATTGAATTCAACGAGGACGACTTCCGGGAGCGGCTGGAACGCGCGATGGAACTCTTCGAACGCCTTGAAACCGCGCAGCAACTGGACGAGGCTGCACAGCGCGCGGAGGATCTGGCCGAACAAGAAGCCGCCCTTCAGGAAGCGACGGAGAATCTTGAAGAGCAACAAGGCGAGAGCAGCGAGCAACAGAATGCCGCCGAACGCGAGCGCCTCGCTACGGAGCAAGAACGGGCGCAAGCGGAGATGCAGGAATTGGAGGAGATGCTTGAGCAGTTGGCGGAGCGGATGCAGGATCAGGCAGGCGCGCCAAACGAGCAGATGCAGGAGATGATGGAACAGATGGAGCAGCAGGAACTCTCGGAGCAGATGGAGGAAAATGCCGAGCAGCTTCGTGACAACCAGTTGAGCCCCGCCCAGCAGGGCCAACAGGAGATGCAGGAGCAATTGCAGAGCATGTCTCAGCGGATGAGTTCGATGGCGGGCGAGATGCAGTCCGGCCAGGAGCAGGCGAACATTTCGGGTCTTCGCCGGATTCTCGACGACGTGCTCACGCTTTCAGAGGAACAGGAGCGTCTAGGTGACGAAACCAGCGTACTCCCAAGCCGCAGTCCGGCGCTACGCCCAATCGCGCAGCAGCAAGTTGAACTAGCAGAAGGCCTAGCCACCGTCTCCGATTCAATCCGAACCATCTCCCGCGACATCCCGCAGCTCGACTGGACCATCCAGCGAATGACGAACGATGCTTTGCGCGAGATGGGCCAGGCAACAGACCGGCTTGCGGAGTTACAACCAGGCCCTGCGTCCGGCCATCAGAAAACCGCGATGACGCATCTCAATGAGCTGGCGCTGATGCTCTCCGAACTGCTCGATCAGATGCAGAACAGCGCAAGCGGAAGCGGCTCAGGGATGTCAATGCAACAAATGATGCAGCAGATGCAGCAGATGGGCCAGCAGCAACAGGGCCTCAGCGACCAGATGCAACAAATGCTGAACGACATGGCTGGCGAACGACTGAGCCAGAGCCAATCAGAGCGCATGGGACAGGCCGCGGCGCAGCAGGAAGCCATTCGGCAGCAGCTTCAGGAAATGCTGCGCGAAGGCGGAGACAACCTGGATGCCCAAACTCGCAGCGCCCTTCAACGTGCTGTGGAAGAGATGCGAGACGCCGCTCGTGAAATGCGCCAGGGCACGATCACGCGCGAAACCCTTCCGCGCCAACAACAGATTGTACAACGTCTTCTTGAGGCGGAGCGCTCAGCTAACCAGCGTGGGCGTGAGGAAAAGCGCGAAGGCCGAACGGGTGAGGAGCGCAACGGAGACCGCCCGGATCGGCTCAACATCAACCAGAACCCTGCCGAACGCCTCCGCCGCGATCTTATCCGCGCACTCGAGAGCGGATATGCTCCTGACTATCAGGATCTCATCAAGCGGTATTTCGAGCGGCTGCAGAATCGCGTTGGCCAATAAGCCCCAGTTCTTGACGTGGGGTTAACCTCCCGAGCTTGCTAGGCACCTGCCCCACCAGTACATTTCGGGAGCATTCAATGCGTCGTAGGCGCACCCTTTCCCAGAAAAACCACTCCCTTCCATGCGCTTTGCATTACTCCTTGCGGTCGTCGGACTTTTTTCCAGTCACGCATTCGCCCAGGTCTTGCTGACCGAAAATTTTGAGTACGCCGTCGGCGATACGCTTACGTCTGACGCAACTCCGTGGGTTTCGCACAGCGGATCCGGCGACTCTCTTCTAGTAACAGACAACAACCTGACATTCAGTGGCTACCCGCCTTCGACTGGAAACTCTACGTTTCTATCCTTTGGTGCAGGTTCTCGTGAAGATGCTCACCTTGGTTTTCCACCAGTCGTTCCCGTTGAGCCCTTCGGTGGCGCAACTGTCGTTTACTCATCGATGCTCATCAACGCTGATAGCGTAGAACCAGCGATCCCCAACGGCAATTACTTCTTCCATCTGACACAGGAAGCACACGACACAACGTTCCGCGGCCGTGTCTTTCTTCGTGGCGAGCAACTTCCAGGATCCTCTGCCGCCGATCACTTATATCAGATCGGTATCTCCAAATCATCCACTTCTACAATTGATTGGGACACGACCATTCGGACAACGGGTACCACGTACTTGCTGGTGATGAAGTACACCTTCAACGCCGGTGCAGATGACGACACTGTCGACCTCTACATTTTCGAAGATGGCGATGATATCTCCACCGAACCCGTTACACCCGATATTTCAAATATCGACGTGAGCTCTGATCTCGTTGATGCAGGTAATGTCAACCTTCGTCAGAGCGGTACGCTGATGGGTCTGACGGTCGACGGCATTCGTGTGACGCGCACTTGGGGCGACATCGTTCCTGTGGAACTCGTTTCGTTTGACGCCACGGTTAGCGGTTCAGACGTCAACCTGAACTGGATGACTTCCTCGGAGACCAACAATGCCGGGTTCGAAGTGCAGCTTCGCGGCGAAGGCGATTTCGAGGCCATGGGCTTCGTAGACGGCAACGGCACAACAACCGTTGAGCAGTCCTACAACTACTCTATCAACGACCTCGCGCCAGGAACGTATACGGCGCGCCTCAAGCAGATCGACTACGACGGTGCTTTCGAGTACAGTCCACAAGTTGAGATTGCGATCGGCGTTCCAGGCACGCATATCCTTTCGCAGGCCTACCCGAATCCATTCAACCCCCAGGCGTCATTCTCGCTCGCAGTAGCAACAGAGCAGCACGTTGACGTCGCACTGTACAACGCGCTCGGCCAGCAGGTCGCGTCGCTGTTCAGCGGTCAGATGGAAGCTGGCCAGGCTCGCGCCTTTACCATCGACGGCGCAAGCCTTCCGAGCGGCTCCTACTACTACCGCGCCATCGGCGAATCCTTCGCCGAATCCGGACGCGTGACGCTGCTGAAATAACCACACCTTGTCATCCTGAGGAGTCAGCGGAGCTGACGACGAGGGATCTCCCACTCTCTCTCATTAAGGAGCCACGGAGATTCCTCCTTCCGCAGCCTGCGCTGAGCGCAGTCGAAGCGGTCGTCGGAATGACATCTTGCTTGGCCCGGTTGTCCCGATTCGTGGGGACGGCCGGGCTTTTTCATTACGCAGGATTCCCCATCCCTTCGTTCACGGAAAACGAGCGGCGTGCTAGCTTCCTGCTACATTTCGCGCTCCCAATCAGCCCATTCCTTCAATGTTTCAACACCTCTCCGCACCGGCTAACGGCCAGACTATCACGAAGGCCGAGAGCGGCCTGAACGTCCCCGACAACCCAATCATCCCGTTCATCGAAGGCGATGGCATTGGG
>JBBKWZ010000008.1:0-28264 GCA_037969195.1 Rubricoccaceae bacterium
GCTGCCGAGTTGTTTGCAGCGTTCCACGGTGCCTATCCCGGCCACGTACTTGCAGGCCGCGCGCGGATGGCCCTTGGTGAACATTACTACGCTCAGGGCCGATTCGAGGAAGCGGAGGCAGCATTCTTGAGTGCATTGGATGCACGGCAGCCGGACGATGCGAAGGCTCGCTCTCGATACATGCTCGGGCTTTCTGTCTTCAAGCAGGGGCGGGTCAGCGAAGCCCTCTCATATTTCGAGCAAGCAGCCGAAATAGACCCCGACGGAGCGACGGCGCCTCTCGCTCTTTACGCGGCCGGTCACGCCTACACAGATCAAGGCAATTGGTCCGGCGCTGCAAATTCCTTCGGCCAGCTTTCAATCCGATTCCCTAATTCGGAACAGAACCACCGTATCGGGTCAGGTCTTGGGGAAGCGTTCGCGCGTCTTGGCCGTTACAGCGAGGCGAGCAACGAACTAAGTCACCGTGTTCCGCAACTTGTTGGCGAAGAAAAGGATCGCGGTGAATGGCTTTGGGGTGACGCTCTCCTCCATCAAAGACGTTACGACGAAGCCACGACCCGCTTCGAAGCGATCCCGTCAACCAGCGCATATCACAGGCATGCGACGTTTGGCCTCGGGCGCGTCGCGTTTGACACGGGGGCATTCGACGCTGCTGTGCAGCACTTTGCGGAAGTTCGCGAAACGTCGATTTCTGGTAGCGTGGATGACGATCTGGGGCACGAGGCAACGTACTACGAGGGGCTGGCGCTCAAGAATCTTGGGCAACTCGGCGAAGCCGAACTTCGTCTTTCCGCCGCTACACTTCGTCGCCCAAATGGCGCTTTTGCGGATGCCGCGTTGCTGGAGCTTGGGATTCTGCGATTTGAGCGCCGCCAATACACCGAAGCCGCGTCCGCTCTTGATCGACTCGTCAACGATTACAGTACATCCCCATACGCCGGTGAAGGAGCGCGGATGCTCGGTGAGTCCTACGCTGCCCTTGGCGATACCGACCGAGCCCGCGACGCCTATCGTCTCGCCGAAAGACTGGGATCGGCTTCGCCGGAGTTGGCAGAAGAAGTTGAGTTCATGGAAGCGTACGGTCGCTTTCGCGCTGGGCAGTACGCCGAAGCCGTGACGGCGTTGATGCGCGTTTACGAGTCCGACAGAAACGGCCCTCGCGCAGGAGAGGCTTTGTTCTGGGCCGGAGAAAGCGCGTTTCAGGCTGGGAGCTATGGGCAGGCCGAACAATTTATGAGTCAGTTCTTGCAGAACTTCTCGTCGCACCGGCAGGCCGATGCGGCCCGCTATGTCCTCGCTTGGACGCACTTCAAGCGACGCGATTATGCCGCTGCCGCATTGGGATTCGAGCGATTCCTCTCAGCTTACGTTCGCAGCTCAGAATCCGTCCCCTACTTCGCCGACGCCCATCTTCGCCTGGCCGACAGCTATTACGCACTCCGCCGATACGACGAAGCCCTTGCCGTGTACGCCCGAATGGAGACTGTTGCGCAAGGTGGGCAGGGGCTCGACTACGCCCTTTTTCAATCCGCTCAGGCGGAAACCGGGGCGGGGCGCACGGCTCAAGCACATACCTTCCTTGACCGGCTTCTTTCGAACTTCCCGCAGAGTGCCCTCCGCGCTGAGGCTCTCTACGCAAAGGGCGCTCTCTTTTTCAACGAGGGGAGCTACGATGCGGCTATCGGACAATATCAACTCGTCGTAGACCGGCATGCGTCGAGCCCAATTGCTCCAAAGGCGCTTTACGGTATCGGAGACGCGCATTACAATCAGGATCGCCTCCGTCAGTCGGCGGATGCATACAAGCTGGTTTTGCAGCGCTATCCCTCCAGTCCCTTTGTCGCCAATGCGCTTGATGGACTCGAATATGCTCTGGAAGGACTCGGACGACGCGATGAGTTTTTGGCAGCCCAGGCTGCGCTTCAAACAACCGCCAACCCTGCGACCCGCGATCGGCTTCGTCTCCGGCAGGCGGAATTGGCGTTTGAGAATGGTGATTTCCAGGTAGCCGCTGATCGGTTGACGGCCTTCCTTGCGGATGCGCAGGATCGGTCGCTCTTCCCATCCGCGTTATTGACACTGGGAGGCGCCTATGCTTCACTGGATCGACCCACGGATGCGGCTCGAGCTTTTGCGCGGATTTCAGCCGAGTTTCCTGGCAGTCCCTTGCACCCGGAATCGGTCGTTCGGCACGGAGAAATTCTATTAGAAGCAGGCGATCCTCAAAGTGCCTTGCGGATCCTTTCGGGCTACGAGAACCGCTTTCCCGACAACGCTGAACAGATCGCCGCAGCACTCCTGGCCGAATCCCGAGCACTACGTGCGCTCGGCCGCGATGCTGAGGCGAATGATCGTCTGGAGCATCTTCTCATCACTTTCCCCGAGACTACCGCCGCCGCCGAAGCCCATCGAAGTTCAGGAACGTCCTCCGGCGGCAACTAGACTTTTCAGTACCCACACTTACCTCCTCTCGTCCCCCTGACTGCGATGGTATTCCGTCTCATTCTGTTTGCTGCCTTGGCCGCCGTGCCATTGATGGTCCGTGCGCAGCCGCGCGATCACCTGCCCAACCTCACACCAACCGAGTTCGAGATCACTGGCGAGTTGGAGATCAACTTGCCGCAACTGGAGAGGCAGCCGCTTTCCGGATTTGGCCCACCGCCACGCACATACGTAGTTCCTGCAGAACGGCAGCCCTCAACACGCCCCTATGGGATCGGATATGATGGGCTTCCCGCTTTTTCGCTCCTAGGACCCTCTGATCCAAATTTAGCATTGGCTGATGGGCGGTTTTTCAGAGCTGAAGCCGGCCTAGGCACCGATATCGCCCGGTATGGCCGTCTAGACTTTGCGAACGGTTTGCTGTTCGCGGATGTGGATTATGACGGACTTGGCCGCACGGCCGACGTGGCAAACGGAGGCACGCCCGATCCATTCGTGATCTTCAACACGCTGAATGCGCGTGGAGGTATTCGTACGAACAGGAGCGTTTTCGCTTCGCTTACGGGGCTGCTTAATTACAATGATTTCTCGCTACCCGTCGGCAGTGGGCCGCCCGATATGCGCACGATATCGATGTTCGGAGCAGAGGCGGAAATTGGAACTGGCGCGTCCGCGCCAACTCCCGCACGGCTCACCTTCGCCGTAGTCCGAACAAAGGTAGAGGACCAACTAAATGCTGCCACAGCATCCGATTCGGACACCCGCCTGGAAGCGAGCGTTTACGCCGAAATGCTCAACCGGCTTATCCGGGTAGAAGGCGGCGGCGGCATCGGCTCGTTCATCGAAGGCTCCGACGGACCAGACGTACGCGATTACAACGCAGGCTTAATCCTCCAGGCTTATGCGGCCAACGGCATGCAGTTCAAAGTCGGCGTGCGCGTGTTGGGCTACGATACATCGCTCCAGAACGGCAACGACGCCTCCACGATGGTCTTCGCCCCGGTGGCCAGCGCGGAACTTCCGATCGGCACATCGGGCCGCCTTTTCGCTTTCACTGACCCGCATGTGGAGCAACGAGGACTCTTCGATCTGCTCGACGCCAACCCTTTTGTAGATGTAGTCTACATTGCGCCGGATGTTCACACGGTGGATGGTGAGGCGGGTATTGAATTGCGCGCCGGATCCGTAGGCCTAAAACTGTATGGTGGCGCCACGTTCAGTCCGACACGTCAGTTTTTTGTTCGAAGTACCGGCACGGGCCCCTATTCCGCCGACTATAAGAAAGCTCGCGTATTGTTGGTCGGAGCAGACGTTTCGTACGTAACAGCATTCGGCATCGAACTTTCTGCGGGTGGAGCATTGCGAAACGGATCGTTGACGGAATTGGACCAGTCTCTCCCGTTCTTTGCTAAGTCTGTTGGGCGATTGGGCGCGCAGGTCCCCTTCATGCGGGGGCGTGGAAGAGTTGGCCTCTCCGCCTACTTCGAGGGCTCTCGACCAGTCGATACAGTGAACACGCGAACAGTGGCAGGCTTTGGCGTGTTGGGTGTCGAAGCTGCTTACGAGTTTTCCCAGGGCTTAAGCCTGATTCTTCGGGGCGAGCGCCTTGTCGGGGATGCCGAGCGATGGGAGGGATTTCCTCAAGCTGCCACCACGATTCTGGGAGGTATTCGCTTCGTGCGCTAGCACCCCAAAGCCCGTATTTTCCTACACGTCTCTCTGCACTTCTCTCGACAAACTACAGGGACCGATGCAACCTCCTCCACATTACATCTCAGCTCTGGCCACCGCAATCCGTGACCGGCTCATGGCTGGCGGTGATGTAATTCTACCAGGAATCGGCCTGTTGCAACGCACCCATGAGCCCGCGAGCGTTACCAACCTCGATGAGGGTCGGAAGATGCTGCTTCCGCCTCGGGACACCCTCCTTTTCTCCGCAGACGCGACGTTGGACGCGCTGAGTGACGAAGCTCTCGTGGCGGCTTTCTCAGAGGCCCTCACGGTTGAAGTTGAAGAACCCCGCGAAGCAATTGACGAAACGCTGATCATGCTGCGGCGGATGTTTATGGAAGAGGGATACCTAGTCATCTCAGACGTGGGACAATTCGCGAATATGGATGGCGCCATTTCGTTTGAACCCGATGAGTCGATTCTTGCCGCGGTCAACAGCCCGTTCGCTGGTCTGCCTCCGATTGCTCCAAGAGTAGAATTGATTCCGGAAGAAACCGAAGCTGAGGCCGCCACAGAATCGATTGTCGACACGATCGCGGATGATGAGGGCAACTCGCTCTTGACGGAAGATGAGCATTTAGTGGACGCGGACTCCACCGAACTGCCTACGTCCACAATACTTGATGTCCTGGCCAATCAATCCGGCAAGCCGGTGGTCGACTTAGCGGCTGAACCAGCAGACGCTGAATCAGCGGCGTCGGAGTTGACAGCGAATGATGAGGCGATCGACAACGACATCGACGCCTTGCTCGCAAGTGTCTGGGCACCCGTTGCCGCCGCTGGAGGCAATGCCACGTTCGAGACGCCAGGTTCAACTGCAGACGTCGAGGAGGCGATGTCTGTTTCTGTAGAGCCAAGTATTGAAGACAATCAGGTCAACGCACGGCCAATTGTCGCAACGGGAGCCGCAACGGCGGCATCGGCCGCTGCGCTGATATCAGCGCAGAACATGGCGAGCACTCGCAATACGTACGAGAAACGAAAAGGCCGAATGGCGTTCGTGCTCGTTCCGGCGGTTGTCATCCTTTGCGCAATTGCAGTTGTCGCACTTTGGCGACGCCTTACCGGCGGAAACTCGACGGGCTCAGACTTGGCCAACAGCGGGAGTTCGAGGCCTTTGGAAGGGGCCACGATGGACACCCTCTTCGCGAACCATGCAGGCGGAATCGCCGACGAAGACATGGATCTATCAACTTTTGAGAGTGGGCAATTTCTGAGTGAGGGCGACAATCCACCAAGCGAGGCTGTCCCAGAAGAACCCTCTTCTGAATCTGCACCCGAACTTCGGCCGACTCCTGCTCCGGTGGCACCCCCGCGTGCAGAGGCTCCTCCACCGGCAACTCCGCAGCAACCTGCCCAACGTCAAACCAGTAGCCAGCTTCACGGAACGGGGGGTGTCATCCCTACTCAGGGAGGCGCTACATGGATTTTGGCGTCCGGCAATCGTACGTCTGCGGAAGAGCTGTCAGCCCGCTATCGACAGCAGGGCTACCGCTCTAGCGTTCTTTCCGGCGAAGCCAATGGACTGACCGTGTACCGCGTTGCCGTTGGTCAATTCGGAAACGCCGCGGAAGCTCGTGGCCTGAAATCAAGCTTACCCGCCGATGCGCCTGCCAGCGCATGGGTTCTCAACTTTTAGTCACCACTCTTCTCGCCTCGTCCCCCATGCCGCTTGTTGCTCTTCTCCTGGCCCTCCAGGATACCCTCGGCGCCGATTCGGCCACCCAAGTCACATTGCCCTCCATCCCGCCAGTCGAGTCGTTGTCTACGCTTGATCTGCTGACGAAGGGTGGATTGACAATGATTCCCATCCTGCTGCTCTCCATTCTAACAGTCTATCTGTTTGTGGAGCGCTTCCTGGCCTTGCGAAAAGCACAGAGCCACCCAGAGAAGCTGACGCAGGCAGTGAGCGATTACGTTCGTTCGGGGGACCTCACAGGAGCAATTGGATACTGTCGCGCGCAGGACAACCCGGCCAGCCGGATAATCCAGCGCGGCCTGGAACGTGTGGGCCGACCGATCAACGAAATCAAGGAAGCCGTGCAGACGGCGGGCAAGCATGAAACATACATGCTTGAAAAGCGGACCGACCTCATCGCATCGGCGGCTGCCATCGCCCCACTGCTTGGCTTCCTTGGAACGGTGACGGGTATGATCCAGGCCTTCCAGCAGATTCAAAGACTGCAAGGCGCGGTGAACCCGAGCGCTCTCGCCGAGGGAATCTGGGAGGCGCTTGTGACCACGGCATTCGGACTAGGCGTGGGCATCATGGCCCTCTTCGCGTACAACTTCCTGATCAACCGAATTAACAGAACGGTAAACGATCTGGAACGCGCCTCCACCGAGTTTATCGACCTTCTCCAAACTCCGGCCTCCTGATCCATGCCGCTCGATTTCTCATCTGGCAGGAAGCCCCTTTCCGTCTTCAGCCTCGCTGGGCTAACGGACATCGTGTTGCTGCTGCTCATCTTCTTCCTGCTCACGTCTTCGTTCGTCACGCAGTACGGATTGCAGGTTAATCTCCCACGCGTGAACGCCACCGCTCCGCTTGAACAACAGTACGTGGCTGTCACCATCACCGAAGATGGAAAATTCTTTGTTGACAGCGAGGAGACATCAGAGGAGGATCTTGCTCTCACGATCACGGCAACCCGTGGCGAGCGAACCGCCTTGGCCATTTACGCAGACGAGGAGGCAACGATTTCACAGCTCGCGACCGTTGCCAGCACGGGCAGCTTCCTCGGCATGCGCGTGGCCATTGCTACGGATGTGATGGAGGTGAGCAACTAGCCCGCCCATCTCGCACGGTCCAACGAGCGATACTGAATGGCCTCGGCGAGGTGTTCGGGGGAGATCGCGTCCGAATTGGCCAGGTCCGCGATGGTGCGCGCCACCTTCAGAATTCGGTCGTAGGCGCGGGCTGAGAGACCCAGTCGGACCAGCGCCATTTGGATGAGTTGCTGACCCGATTCATCCAACTCGCAATACTTCCGAACAAGGGGGCTCGACATCTGTGCGTTGGCATGAACACCTTTCGCCTTGGGGTCGTTCTTCAAACGGGCCACCTGTCGATCTCTCGCAACGATTACGCGCTCGCGCACAGCAGCGGATGATTCTGCAGGAGCCTTCTTGTTTAGATCGTCGAATGGTACGGGAGCAACTTCAACGTGCATGTCAATGCGGTCCAGCAGTGGCCCGGAGACCTTCCCGAGGTACCGCTGCACCTGCCCCGGCGCGCATACGCAGGCCCGACCGGGGTCGTTCAGGTGCCCGCAGGGACATGGTTTCGTTCCCCTTTATGAATGTCCTCATTTCGGCCCCCAAACCGGCTCTAGAGGGCTACCCAGAGCATTTGGAGACGGTTGGCAACCACATCCGGAAAAAGCGGATGGACGATCGCCTCTATCAGCGGGAGGCTGGGGAGTTAATCGGCGTATCTGGGGCTGTGGTTGAGCTATGGGAAACCCGTGACTATGAGCCTGACCCCCGAAGCTGGCCGGGAGTTATCGCCTTTCTCGGATATGATCCGTATCCAAAACCGAGTACGCCGGCAGAGAAAATCAAAGCAGCCCGGAGGCTACTCGGGCTGACACAGAAAGAACTAGCCGAGCGGCTCACTGCTGACGCAGGCGCAATACTAAGGTGGGAAGCTGGCGGCGAGATACGCAAGTACGTGCATCGATCTGCGGTCGAGGAGATGTTCACGCAGCTAGGATTGGACTGAGCGGTATTGGCGCCCCTCTCCTTCTCGATTCAGGGTACGGGTTTCCGTTTTCAACTATCCATAGAAACAGTAGTCAACACCGATGCACGGAATCCATCGGCTTAGGTGCTGCCATTCTGTTCAGATCGTCGAGTGGAACAGGCCAGACTCTGATGTACAGACCGATGTCGTCAATTATTGCTGTGACGTCAAAGATAGCAAGGCCACCGGAATCTGTATGTGCTCCGGCAGTGTGCACCTTGCTTGGGTCTACAGCCGTGCTCGTAGGCCCACGGCCACCGTCCGCGGCAGCCCAGGACGTAGTCCTGCCGGCCGGCGCGCCACGACGTAGGTCGCATCCGTCAGGTTGTGGATGCGGCCGAACAGTACGAGACCTGACCTCAACGCCCATTCCGCTGAGGCATCCAGCACAAAGCGCGCGTCTGTGCCGGAGTTCTCCGGGATCGAACCTTGCCCGGCCTCCGTGCGCATGGCCGATACGTAGTTACTCGCTAGGTTGAAAGCGACCTGGCCGCGCTCGACGCCCAGACTCAACGCCAACTGGTGTTTGGCGAGGTACGGCAATTCGTCGCCTTCTTCCACGGAGCCCCAGCCCTCGAACTCGCTGTCGAATGTGTTATTGAACTGCGCGTCTGTGAACGTGTAGGCAAGCCGGACGGGCAGCGCCCAGCCCGTTGCATTGAAGGTACTAGCGAGATCTGCGGTGACGGCTAGTTCTGCTCCCAAAACGTCCACCTCGCCGCCGTTGAATTGATCGGTCGAGCCGCCTCCGCCTGACGCCGCGAGATCAGAGCCCAGCAGATTGCTGTAGTCATTGAAGAAGCCGACAGCCTGCACTGCGAGCCTCTCCGTGCCGTACCGCAACCCCGCTTCCATGTTCAAGCTAGCCTCCGGGTTGGTCTCCGGGCGCGAATCCGGTGGTGCGAATCCGCGGTGAACGCCGCCGAACAAACTCAGCGCAGCCGTCACATCAACGAGCAGCCCGACACCCGGAATTACGACATCGACCACATTCTCGCGCACGGAAAGATCGACTCCTCTACGTTCAGGGTCAGTTTTGCCATAGTCACTTCGGCGCAGCTCGATATGCTCGTATCGAACGCCCGGCGTAACGGTGAACCGGCCCAGACTGACGTCCGCCTGGGCGAACGTGGCTACGGCATCCGCTTGCTCGAGGAGGTTGCTGTCGGTGCCCGGCGTACCCTCCGAGATAAGCGTCATCGCGCCCATGTCCATCGCGTAGCCGTCCACCCACTGGAAGCGGTCCATCTCGTCGGCATGAACGCGGAGGCCAACCTCAACGAGCGCGTTCAAACCCTCCATCTCACCAACGCGCAATCCCCCCACAGATTGAACGCCTTGACTCATGTAGTCACGGTTGTTGGCTTTCACGTATAGCGAGCCGCCATCGGCGCCGTCACCCTGAATGATCGCCAATTCGCCTGAATTCGTAGTCGGATCGCTCAGAACGGACGAGATGCCGAAGGAGCGATCCGTGAAACCGTCATTCGTTGGATCGTCTTCGAGGCCATCGGAGACACTGTCGAGCTTGTACCAGTTGCGGCTGAACGTATTCCGGTAGACGGTAGTCGTCAGATCGATGCGGTCGGAGAACACGGCTACGTGACGCGCGCGGAGAGCGAGGTGCTCGGCGTCCATCTCATCCATCCGCGAACCCGCGTAGCGTACATACGGCGATACCGCAAAGTCCTCGGCCGTGAGCCCCAAATAGGTCTCGTTCGAGATCTCATCCGTGTAGCCCGCCGTCAGCGTCAGCGACTGGTAAACCGATGCTCCCGAACCCGTGGAGAGGCGGACGCGCCCGAAGAGATCGCCTTTGTCGAAGCCCGTGTTGTAGTCCTCCACGAGGTTTCCGCCTGGGCCCCGCAGCGACTTGAAGCCGTCCACGTTGTCCAGGTAGCCCTCTACCACAAACCCGAGGTTGAAGCCGCCGACGTTTTCGATGGTATCACCGGCGCGGGCGTGGAGCGTCCGCTGGCCGTTGGGGCCGAGGGTCGCAGCCGCGCGGAGGCTGAGATCCGTTGGAATCCGCGCGGCGATCAGGTTCATTGCGCCGCCTGTTGTATATGGGCCGTACTTGATCTGGCTGGAACCCGTCCGGACCTCCACGCCGTCCATCCGGCCAATCGTGGGGAAGTAATAAGCAGAGGGAGCCGCGTACGGGGCGGGCGCCATCAGTACACCGTCTTCCATCAGCGTAATTTTGCTTGAGCGCTCAACGCCGGTACCACGGAGACCCACATTCGGGCGCAGCCCGTAGCCGTCTTCTTCCTGAATGTTGACGCCCGGAACCTCGCGGAGAACGCGCGTTACGTCGTTCGTTGCGAAGCGCTCCAACACCTCCGGCCCGATATAATGCGCCGACCCGGCGATGTCGAGAACACCGAGACCGGTAAGGGTTTCGCGCGCTGTGACGACGACCTCGCCCACGTCAACAGCAGTTTCGTAGAGCACAAACGCCACGGTCACCGTTTCGCCTGATCGAACAACTACGGCCTCGCGCGCTGCATCGAAACCAACTGAAGTGGCCACGAGGACGTACGCGCCCGGCGCGATGCCATCCAATACGAACTTCCCGGCAGTGTTGGATGCCACTCCTTGCTCGGTGCCTTCCAGGAAAACATGCGCGCCCGGCAAGATCTCAGACGTGCCCAACTCCGTGACTGTGCCGGTGATCCGGCCCGTCTGGGCTGAGCCGACGGACGCTGCCAGAAGAAATGCCAGAAAAAGAAGCGATCGGACCAATGGTCGATGCGAACACGCTATTTAGACTCAATCCAATGTACGGCTTTTATCTGGACTGCGTCTAAATAAAAGGCGCTTGGCTACTAAGTAAGCCCACTACTGAGGACGTGTAGAGGCAGAAAATGGGGTTTTGCTCAGTTCTTGGCCTTACGCCGTCGCTTCTCAGCCGGAGTTTCTGACACGGCTTCCTTCGGTACGGATACCAAGCCCCTCAGCGGGGCATCGAAGTCGTGTTTGGCAACGAGGCATCCCTCTTCCGGCGTGTGGTCGTCTGGGATGGACTTGGGGAGATATATCGAAACGCTACGCGCAGTCAACAACGGGATCAAGGGGGGTGTGCCAAGCAGTTCTTAACCCTGTGGACAATGAGAGTTGAATCGAAGTCGAGCGCCGGACCTCCAACGATCCCGACAAATTCTATACGCCCTCCGCCCTCGTTCTCGGACTTGCATACCGTTTTTAGCGAGTGAAGTATCTACGTAGATGAACTACTCCGCCAGAGAGGTTTTCGCTGCCGGGCGGCGGTTGACGTTGATCCACTGAGGTGATGAGGCATAGACCTTGCAAGAGATGCGGCAAGTCCCGCTGAGCACCCACTCGGTGCATCCAGAATGATTCGAGAGCTTCTCGAAGTGCATGCTGTGCGCACTGCCTGATTAAATCTGCACACTAACCACTCGAAGCCATGACTATCCGATTTACAACTTGGACACTACTATTTCTCAGCCTGCTTGCATGGGCCCTTCCCGCGCAAGCCGCCGCTATTACGCACGATGACGACGTTGAAGTACGCGGCGTAATTGAAGAACTCGGAGAGCAGACCATATCGGTCGGCGGCTTCACTTTTCTCGTTAATGAAGACACCGAGATTGAAGGACCCGACGGCGAAGACTGGATGTTCGAGAATCTGGAGGTCGGAATGCTCGTCGAAGTTGAAGGCGAATTGGAAGGCGACGAACTCGTCGCAGAGGAGATCGAGGTTCGGGAAGACGAAGATGGCGATGAAGTCGAAGTTGAAGGCTTTATTACGGCCCTGGGCGACAGTACGCTTACCGTTGGCGGGCTTCTTTTTCGCGTTACGTCTTCTACGGAAATTGAAGGCGAACAAGGCGCCGATCTGGAGTTTGAGGATCTGGCAGTTGGTGAGTTTGCCGAAGTTGAAGGACACTTTACAAGCAGCGACCTGGTAGCCGACGAGATCGAAGTGGAGACCGATCAGCAGACGCAGGTCGAAGTCGAAGGGATCATCGAAGCACTGGGCGAAGAAACCGTTACCGTTCGTGGGCTGGATTTTCTAGTAACATCCGCAACGGAAATCGAAGGACCGCACGGGCAAATGCTCGAGTTCGAAGATCTGGAGGTCGGCCAGTTTGCCGAGGTCGAGGGCCACTTCCGCTCCGATGGGACACTCGTGGCGGACGAGGTTGAGATTGAAGTGGAGGGCGATGAGGACGTTGAAGTTTCAGGCATCATAGAAGAGTTGGGTGAGGACTTTCTGGTTGTCTCTGGAGTGTCCTTCATCGTAACCGACACCACAGAAGTGGTGGACGAGGACGGCCAACCGATTACTTTTGCGGCTCTGGTGGTAGGGCAGTTCGTTGAAGTCCACGGGCAATTTGTAGAAGGAGCCCTCGTTGCTGTCCGGATAGAAGTGGAGGATGATCGTCTGGAAGACGAAGTACGAGCGCAGGCCACGCTCGACAGTGTTGAGCCAGACGCGGTTGTACTGCTGGGTCAAGCCTTTCTGGTAACGGACGACACCGTTATTCTCGGGCTCGACGACATGCCCATCACGTTGGATGATCTTGCCGCGGGTGAAGTGGTTGAGGTCGAAGCCGAGCGCCGAGCCGATGGCAGTTTAGTTGCCTTCCGGATTGAGCGGGAAGATGCGTCCCCAGATGACGTCGAGTTGCGAGCCGTGGTCGACATGGCCGGTGCGGGGAGCCTGGTTGTGTTGAATGTCTCCTTTGTTGTGGACGACAACACCATCATTCTGGATAGAGACAACAATCCGATAACCCTGGGTGAACTGACACCCGGAGACCTGGTGGATGTGGAAGCCTCACTGGCCGGCGGAAGTTTGCTGGCGTTACGCGTCGAAGTTCGCCGTACTGCACATGCCGCAGGCCGACTTACCAGTGTCGACAATGGAAATCTTACTATCCCAGGCGTCAACGTAACGGTAGCTCCCGATGCGGTGGTTCTCAACGCGAACGGGGAAGTAGTAAGCGTACTAGTTCTCGATCTCGGACAGTCTGTACGCTTTGCCGGAGAGGGAGATGGATCTGATCATCTAGTTGTGTCGCGAGTTTATCTCTCAGGCAACACGGCGACCGCTGTGGAAACGGGAGGAGAATTGCCGGCAGGCTATGTGCTCTCCCCGGTCTATCCAAACCCCTTCAACCCGCAGGCTCGCTTCACGTTGGAAATGAACGATGCACAGACGGTGCGTATCTCGGTGTTCGATGTACTTGGTCGGGAGATCCAGATACTCCACGATGGGTCCTTATCTGCTGGAAGTACTGGTTTTGTCATTGACGGCACAAGTCTACCGAGCGGACTGTACGTTTTGCGTGCTGCAGGAGAGACCTTCACAACCAGTCGCAGGATGACGCTGCTTCGGTAGCACGAGCCTGTATGATAGTGTACTCACTTCGTGCACTCGCGGTGGAGTTACTCCGATCCGACATCGGAGGCGTGACTGTCGAAACGTGCACCACTGAGATCTAAATCATTGACTTGCTTCCCCGGGTGGTCTCCAAACCCACCCGGGGAATTCCGTTGAAGATTCCTCTCTTCCTTCCGGAGTGTATCTGATTTGGGCAACGTAGCAGGCAATGACTTTGACGACTCGGCGCTAGCCAGCCCAACTGGCTCGATCCAATGAGCGGTACTGGATGGCCTCGGCGAGGTGTTCGGGTGAGATCGTTTCTGATCCGGCCAAATCGGCAATAGTCCGCGCCACCTTCAGGATGCGGTCGTAGGCGCGCGCTGAGAGCCCCAGCCGCACCAGCGCCATTTTGATGAGTTGCTGACCGGCCTCGTCGAGTTCGCAGTACTTCCGGACGAGCGGGCTCGACATCTGGGCGTTGGCATGGACGCCCTTCGCCTTGGGGTCGTCCTTCAACCGGGCTACCTGCCGTTCGCGCGCCACAATCACGCGCTCACGCACAGCAGCGGATGATTCTGCAGAAGCCTTCTTGTTTAGATCGTCGAATGGTACGGGAGCAACTTCAACGTGCATGTCAATGCGGTCCAGCAGTGGCCCGGAGACCTTCCCGAGGTACCGCTGCACCTGTCCCGGCGCGCACACGCAGGCCCGACCGGGGTCGTTCAGGTGCCCGCAGGGACATGGATTCATGGAAGCCACGAGCATGAAGCGGGCGGGGTAGCGAACGGTCATGCTGGCCCTCGCTATCGTCACGTCGCCTTCCTCAAGGGGCTGGCGGAGAACTTCCAGGACGGCCCTGTCGAATTCAGGTAGTTCATCCAGGAAAAGGACGCCGTTGTGGGCAAGAGAAATCTCACCAGGCATCGGGTTAGATCCTCCGCCGCAAAGCCCAGCGTTTGAGATCGTGTGATGCGGCGCCCGAAAAGGTCGTGTGGCAATCAGACCCTTCCCGTTGGTCAACCTACCTCCCACCGAATGAATCTTGGTTGTTTCGAGCGCTTCATCGGTTGTAAGCGGTGGAAGAATTGAGGAGATTCGACGCGCCAGCATGGTTTTGCCCGAGCCCGGCGGACCAATCATCAACGCGTTGTGGCCGCCAGCGGCAGCTACCTCCAACGCGCGTTTCACGTGCTGCTGGCCGCGCACATCCGCGAAATCGACCGGGTATCGACGAGCCTCATCAAATAGCTCCGTGAGATTGTGTTTGTGTGGCGTCCCGTGCCCGCCAAGATCCGTTACGAGCTCGAAAGCCTGGCTCAGCGTCTCAACGCCGTACGTTTCGATGCCATCGACTACTGCGGCTTCGTCGGCGTTGACGGACGGCACAATTACACCCCGCCGACCTTCGTCCCGAGCGCCAACGACCATGGGCAGGACACCCCGAACGGGCCGGAGCGATCCATCAAGGGAGAGTTCTCCAAGTATCAGAAGCTCATCCAGTACGCTTTGTTCAATCAAACCGTGCGATGCTGCCAACAGTCCGAGCGCCAACGGGAGATCGAAGGCCGAGCCCTCCTTCCGAACGTCTGCCGGTGCGAGATTTACCGTAATCTGGCCGCGCGGCTTGGGCAATCCCGAGTTCTTCAGCGCCGCCCAAACGCGGTCTTTGCTTTCACGAACGGCACCATTTGGTAGCCCCACAACCGTCCATTCCGGCAAACCCGGTTCGACATGGGCCTCAATTTCAATGGACAGAGCGTCAACGCCATGAACTGCGCTGCTCCAGACTCGCGAGAGCATTCACGTGGTGGTTCGGTGGGAATCACCATCCTAGACACCTGAACGGCTAAGGTCTAACCTCAGCCGTCACCTTCGTGGTCATGTCTGTCACCCTCATGGTTATGATCGCCATGATCCTCGTCGTCGTCATGTCCGGCATCGTCGGCATCATCGTCCGACGGTGGCTCGAAGCGAGGGTTTGGGGCTCGTGTTTGTGGTGTCACACCACCTCGGTGGCACGTGTAGCAGGTAACCCGCATGCCTTCCGCTTCGTGCAGTCCTTCGATACTGGCGAGCAGGTCATTGTTGATGGCCCACGTCATTCGCATCATTTCTCGGGCGATGTTCTTGTGCACGTTTTCATCCGAAACGAAATCAAACTCGCCAAGCGACATTTCCTCCGTTCCCACATGGCAATGCTGACACCTCACCCCGAGCGCTTGGGTGAAGCCGCGCATGATCTGGCTGAGCTCAAATGGACCCGTATCTGCGGGAAGAACTTGCAGGTTTTCAGCGCGGTCAGGCCATGTCCACGTGGTATCTGAACCGGCAGATAACGGATCAGACTCGACGTTCGCAGGCGCGTACGCGACGAGAACCAGGAGGGCAAAGGCTAAGAGTGGAGAGATGGCACGCATGGTGGTGTGGGTTGTAATATGAGATAAGCATCGCACCCGGAGATTAAAGATGCAAGGCCGATCATTTTCGGAGCTAAATTTCGGTTGGCGGCGAAATTGTCGGCTTTTCGTTCCTCATGCTAATCTTCCAGCATTTCAAGATCTGCAATCAGGTTCAGATGCGGCGTCCCGAATCGTCCGTCGCGTGGACCATTTTCCAGATTCAATACGCCGCGTGGACAGACGGCCGAGCAGATTCCACAGCCTACGCAACTTGAGCGAACGATATTCTGGCCCCTCTGAGCGTACCAGCGGACGTCAATTCCCATCTCGCAATACGTTGAGCAGTTGCCGCACGAGATGCACTGTCCGCCATTTGTCGTAATGCGGAAACGCGAAAAGAACCGCTGTTGAAACCCAAGAACTGCCGCCATCGGGCAGCCGAAGCGGCACCAGACACGGCTTCCCATCACGGGGTAGAAACCCACGCCGATCACGCCCGAGAACACAAGTCCGATTCCGAAGCCATACCACTTCGAGAACGATTGGCTGACGCCGCCCAACACCGCACCTTCCGATGCTGAGTTGATCCATAGCAATGCGGTAGTGACAACGACGAAAACCAGGACGCTGTGGATCAGCCACCGTTCAATCTTCCACGAGCCGAGCGATTTGTCGGAAAGGTGCCGATAGGGATCGCCGGCCGTTTCAGCCAATCCACCACATCCGCACACCCACGAACAGTACCATCGCTTCCCAAAGAAATACGTAAGGATCGGCGTCACGACGGCGATCATCATCGCTCCCCAGAACACCATGAAAACGCCGAGTCCCGCGCCGCTTTCTATGATGTTACTGATGTTGCCGGGCCAGAGATAGTCGTACTTCAGTGGCCAGAAGTAGGAGAAATAGAACTCTGGCTTGTTAAAAAGGAGCAGCAGCTGTGGAAGCAGAAACGCGAAGCCAAGTTGAAAGAACATCACACTGCACGTGCGGATGATCTGGTAGCGGCTGTGGCGGTACTTGACGATCGCGCGCGCGCCCATCACGAGGACAGCGACTGTGTAGATGGTGCCGTAGAGAAACCACTGATCTGCGGCTGAGCCGCGTAGCGTGTACGCCAGCGGATCAACGACGCGAATCAAACCTTCGAGTGTGCTCGGAAACCAATAGAGCAAGATGTAGCCGCCTGTCAGCACGATTCCCGCGATCCATCCGATGAGCCCCCGAGCCTGGTTGGAGGAAAACATCACCCCGTTGTTGTTGATGCCGGGTTGCGTCGTCCGCAGCAAGTCCCGGATGTAGATGAGCGGCCCACCGACGATCGTTAACCCAATCAACGCGAACATTAAAATCGGACGCTGGCTGCCTAGATCGCTGAACAAAGCGACGAGCACGCATAGAAGTCCGAGCCCAAACACAGCGAGCCCCGCCTTCTGCAGGGATGTCGCATCACTAGCCGGGTTCTCGGCCAGCGCGATCTGGGCGTTGTAGGCAGGGATGGACACGTTGGCTTAGGGGAGATGAGATAGTGAATCCACGAGCCGTCGCTCTTCGAGATTGCCGCGCATCGGAAGTTTCGCCATCCACCGCTTCCATCCTTTGCCGGTGGCTGATTCTATTGACGTGCTGTTCGCTGCGTTGTAGGCCTCGATGACCGCCGGCTCATACTGATCGAAGAACTCGGGGTCGAAATTCGCGGCGCTGAGATTGGTGATGACGAACTCAATGCCCTTGTTCTTTTCAATCCACTCCGCCCAAACAGCGTGGCGGTGGCGGACGCCCATCAGGTTGACACCGATGACGGGCCTCTCGTCTTCCAAACTGTATTGCAGTCGGATCGAACGCTTCCCGTCGGTGTGCTCGAAATGCAGCGTTTGTTCGCCGTCTGGAGGTTTGGGGTCGATACGACCGTACGTCTGGTATTCGATATCGAAGAACTTGGCCGAGTTGTAGAACACGCCGGGATTGTATTCACGAGGCTCGCCCGTGAGTGTGCGGGCCAGCGTTGCGCCGTGTGCGCGGCCCGTGTACCAGAGCTGCTCAATTGGTTTCCGACCAGGCAGTGGCTCGCGAAACTCCGCGCAGTCACCTGCTGCGTAAACGCCCTCCGCGCTTGTCCTGAAAAAACGGTCGATGAGAACACCTTTGCCGGTCTCCACTCCACTTCCTTCGAGGAAGCCAATGTTCGGCCGAACACCCGTCGTAAGGCCAACAAAGCGAGCCGGAATCTCCTCACCCTTCGCCGTGACGACCGAAGTGGCGCGGCCGGAAGCGTCGGGCTGGATTTCCTTCAGTTCAGATTCCATTATTAGCTCAATCCCGTGGGAGCGGATGTGGCGCTCAACCATCCTTCCTTCCTCCTCCGGCAGCAGGTAGCTCATGTACCACGGCTCGCGAACAACGAATGTCACGTGGATGCCGCGTGCGTGCAGCATTTCAGCCATCTCAACCCCAATCAGCCCGCCTCCAACAACGACCGCCCGGTCCACACCTGTTGTCCACCGTTCCATTTGTTCAAGATCCGGGAGTCCATAAAGTCCCTGTACGCCGTCCAGATCTTGGCCGGGCCATCCGAAAAAGGTGGATGTGGAGCCTGACGCGACCAGAAGTGCATCGTACTGGATCGACGCGCCCCCTTGCAGGTGGAGCCGCTTTGCCAAGACATCTACCCGCTCTACGCGGTCTCGAACCAGATCAATTCGGTTGTCGCGCCAGAAGCTATCGGCGTATGGCCTCGTGTGGACTTCCGTCATGTGACCCATGTAGATGTACATGAGCGCCGTCCGCGAGTAGAACTGGTCCGACTCGTCGGAGATGATCGTGATACGCGCGTTCGCATCGCGTTTGCGGACGAGCCGCGCGCACGTCACGCCCGTAATGCCATTGCCGATGATCGCGAGGTGCACGTCGAATCGTGTGGGAGTCGTGGAACTAATCTGTTTCAAAGTACCTTTCGGCCTTCGAATCTCCGTCACGACCTCGTAACGATTGATTGCAATCGGCAGGATCCATCGCCCATGATCTACGGCATCCTCGGCAACACGCGAAAGGAAACCATCTGGGCGCAGGTTGGCTCGCTGATCCGCTGGATGGAGGAACGGGGCATCGCGTATCGGCTACACAGCGACATTGCGTCCGGGTTGGCGGCGAACGGAGAGCTTGATGCCGCATCCTGCTCGGCGCATGAGGCGACGGACATCGCTCGTGAAAGCGACATCCTCCTCTCCTTTGGAGGAGATGGCACGCTTCTGCAAACGGCCCATATCGCTGGAGAACATGAAACGCCGATCCTCGGCGTGAACCTCGGGAGACTTGGATTCCTCACTAAAATCGAGGTATCGGAAGTACAGCAAGCCGTTGAGCGCATGGAAGCTGACGCATACACATGCGTTCCTCGAATGGGCATTGCCGCCAACATTCCAGGTGCGCCGGAAAATTATCTAACGTGGGCTCTCAATGACTTGACGATTGGTAAGACCGGCACCACCAGTATGCTCACGATAGAAGCCGAAGTGGACGGGGCCTATCTTAACACGTATCGGGCAGACGGTTTGATCGTCGCTACCCCAACTGGTTCAACGGCCTATTCGCTCTCGGCTGACGGTCCAATTATCGAACCTTCTTCCCGCGTCTTTGTCCTCACGCCGATCGCGCCACACACGCTTACGGCGCGGCCAATTGTACTTCCGGACACCGCGACGATCACTCTGCGCGTTGTGGACGCCGTACCCTACATTGTCGCTATGGACGGCCAGAGCACCGTAATAGATGCACCAGGCGGCCTGATCACGCTGCGACGGGCAAACCACTCTGTCCAACTCGTCACTTTCCCCGACCGTGACTACTTCTCCCTCCTACGGGATAAGCTGAAGTGGGGGGCGGAACGGGGCGAATGAAAAAGCCCCCGAGCCTTTGGGCTCAGGGGCGTTGTACCTGGCGGTTCGGACGGGACTCGAACCCGCGACCTCCGCCGTGACAGGGCGGCGTTCTAACCAACTGAACTACCGAACCAGGCAGTTGCACAATCTACGGCAGTGGGCGGGCCCCGACTTGCGTCCAGCCAGCACTCACCCTTTTTTCAATTGCGCCACAATCAAGCTGTGGCTGGGGACGGATTCGAACCGCCGACACATGGATTTTCAGTCCATTGCTCTACCAACTGAGCTACCCAGCCCCATTCCGCGATTCACGGAAGGCCGCCAATATACGGGCCGCGTCTGCCCTCTCAGAACCGGGCCGCGCCGGAAACTTCGTGAAGAGACATCATTCGCGTCGTTGCCTTCTCAGACTTCAAGTGCGAACACCGTACGCTTGAGTTCCGCGAAATCGATTGGCTTGGTGAGGTAGCCCTCTGCGCCGTTGCTGAACGCTTCTTCCTGCATGGCCGCGTCATCGTACGCGGTCACCATCATCACACGAACGTCGGGGTACTCCGCTTTGATGATGCGAAGTAGTTCGAGGCCCGTCATGCCGGGCATGTTGATGTCGGACAGTACGAGAACAACGTCAGTAGACTCGGCTTTCAAAGTGTCCAGCGCTTCCTGACCAGACTGGGCAAAACTCAACTGTACCAGCCCGTTCTTCGTTTCGCGCCGGAATCGCTGCGAAAACAAAAGTTGCACATCGGGTTCGTCATCAACAACTAGGGCTTTAATCGGCACAGGCATGGGGAAGAAAAGCGTGGGGATGGGAAGGTAAGCGAATTTCGCCAATCACTTTCCCGCATCGAGCGGCGACTGAGCGGCAAACAAGATCATCAATCTGCGCCTTCAAAAGGCGCTCGGTGCTTTGGAAGAAGAATGGTAAACGAGGTTCCTTCGCCGGGCGTACTCGCCGCGGAGATCTGACCGCGGTGGCTCTGTACGATATCGTGCGCTAGTGAAAGTCCAAGGCCCGTGCCCTCCCCCGAAGGCTTCGTCGTGAAGAAAGGTTCGAACAGGCGCAAACGAACCTCTTCGGGGATCCCGGGTCCGTTGTCTTCAACCACGATACGAATTTCCTTACCAAGATCTGCCGTGCGCACCGTAATAGCAGGAACGCGGTCGGACTCGCGCGACGGATTCTCGCGCATGGCGTAGACCGCGTTCTCCATCAGATTCAGAACAACCCGCCCGATCGCCTGGCGAACGATGATTACGTCCCCGAGACCTTCATCGTAGTCCCGCTTGATATTGATGGGCATGCCGTCACCGCCGGCGCCCGAACCGTGAATGACAAGGTCGATGGTTTCATCTAGCAGCGTGTGGAGATTTGTGGGTTCGGGGTCACCGCTGCTGCCTTGAGCGTGAAGGAGCATGCTTTTGACGATACCATCCGCACGGCGTCCGTGTTCGGCGATTTTGGACGCGTTCAAAGCTAGGTCGCCTAGAATGTGATCTACCTCGTCCATCACATCCCCAACATTGCGATCCGCGGAGGACGCGAGTTCGGTCCGAAGCTCCTCCGTCAGTTCCTCAGAGAGTTGTGCGAAGTTGTTGACGAAGTTGAGCGGGTTCTTGATTTCGTGCGCGACTCCAGCGGTCATCCGTCCAAGCGAGGCCAATTTTTCGGACTGCACCAGTTGCGTCTGCGCAGTTCGAAGCTGACCCAACGTGGCCTCCAGCTCGTCGTTCTTGGATTCGAGCGCGCTGGTTTGCTGTTCCAGTTCCTCTGTGCGCTCGGTAACGAGTTCTTCCAGTTCATGATTGCGCTGGGCGATTAGGCGAATCCGACGCTTGTAGGTGATGATGGCAATCCCCACCACGGCAACAACGGCGAAAATCCGAAACCACCACGTTTGCCACCAGGGTGGCGTGATTCGCATCAGCATCCGCGCAGATTCGTTGCTCCAAACACCGTCGCTGTTGGATCCTTGTACGTCAAACGTGTAGCGACCCGGCGGCAGATTGGCATACGTTGCGGTGCGTTGAGTGCCCACGTCGCGCCATTCGGTGGAATCCCCTCCATTGCGATCCAGCCGAACGCGATAGCGGTTCTGTTCGGGCCGACTAAACTGCAGTCCCACAAATTCAAATGTCACATCATTCTGGTCATGCGCGAGATTGATCTCGTCGACTAGCAAAATCGCGTCCGGCGATGATGTCTGCAGTCGTCCGTCAATACTGTAGCCCGTCAGGACAACCTTTGGGACGTAGGGGCTGTCCCTGAATCCAGACGGTGAGAAAATGTTGAATCCATTGTTGCCACCGAGCGCGATTTCGCCACGCGGCGTTTTGTACGACGCGCCCACATTGAACTGTCGCGACTGCACGCCCAACTCCACGCCGTACGTACGAACGTCCTCGGGATTACTCGGATCGAAGCAGACGAGCCCACCATTTGTCGCCAGCCAGAGATATCCTTGGCCATCGGGTTGAATGCCATAAATCGTGTTTCCGGGTAGCCCGCTGTTACGCCTTGTGAATCGCCGGAACTCTCCGGTTTCGATATCAAGTCTGTTCAATCCGCCTGCCAGCGTGCCCACCCACAGTGCATTCGAATCAGCCGGAAGCGTGCTCAAAGCCGTCACGTAGCGATGGCTGAGGGCGAGCGGTTTTCGCGCATCCGCCTCAAACGTGACTACCTCCCCACTGTTCAGGTCCACGCTGTTCAGGCCGTTCTCCGTGCCCACCCATAACTGATTCGGCCACTCCTGCGAGGAATAAAGGGAGACGATCTGATCGCTGCTCAACGTCGACGCGTTATCCGTATCACTGTGGAAGTGCGTGATCACGTCCGTTGGCACATCCATCCTTTCGAGGCCATGCGCCGTACCAATCCAAAGTTGATTGCGCGCCGTGTCCGAATAAAGCGCTGTGACACGACTCTCCAGATTTTCGACCTCGGAGCTGAAATCCTGGAGATACCTACGAGACCTACCTGTCGTCGTGTTGAACCTATTCAGGCCGTGCTCCGTCCCTACCCAGATTGTCTCGTCGGTCCATTCCGCGAGAGCGGTTACATGATCATCACTCAGCGAAGCCGAGGTACCAGGTCTATGTCGATAGTGGCGAAAACGGTTACTGATTCGATCGAAAAGCTCCAGGCCCACGGCTGTCCCCACCCAGATGTTTTCTTTGTCCTGCTCCAGAAACGCCGTCACGATTGGCGACGCGAGGCCAGTTGGTTGGTCGGTTGGGAAATAGTGTGGAATGAACTGCGTGACCTGATCATATCGACTCAATCCACCTAGGTCAGTCGCCACCCAGAGCACATGCGAGCGGTCTTCCAAGACCGCGCGCACTGTTCCAGCGCCGATTGTCGTCTCGCTTTCCGGATCGTGGCGGATTCGTTGAAAGGACTGACTTTTCGGGTCGTATCGGTGCAGAGAGGAACTCGACGAGCCACTGGGGTCGACCGTTCCGATCCACATAAATCCGTCACTCGACTGCGCTACCGACGAAATGAACCCCGAGCCGAGATCGAAATCGGTGCCGCCGGGGCGATGGCGCAAGACTTCGCCGGAGGCCGGATTGAAGCAATCGAGGCCATCACCCCAATACCCGAGCCACAACTGCCCTTCACTATCCACGAACAACTCGCGGATGTCGTTTCCGGCGGGGCTGTTGGGATCGGCAGGATCGTGACGAATCGTCGTGAAGGCGTTGCTCGCTGGATCAAAGCGGCGCAACCCATCCGCCGTTCCAACCCAGATTACGCCATCGTTCGTTTCTGCAAGGGAATGCACGGGGACGGCATTCTCACCCGAAGAAAGCTCGAACCATTCGGCTTGCCCCGACAGCGGATCCAAACGACTCAATCCACCAATTTCCGGGTTATCCGGATCGGAGTGGCCGATCCAGATCTGCCCCGACATATCCTCCAACAACGCCGAAATACGACTGATTCCAAGCTTGGTCGCGTTGCCCGGCTCGCGTCCAAAAGATGTAAACGTGGCCATTTCCGGGTCAAACCGGTTGAGCCCATCACTTGTCCCGACCCACAGCGTGCCGTCCGATGTTTCCAGCAGCGCAGTGATCCGGTTGTCGGAGATCGACGTTACTTCCGTAGGGTCAAACTGGAAGACGACGAACTCGTAGCCATCGTAGCGGTTCAGCCCATCTGGTGTGCCGAACCATAGGAATCCGAGGCTGTCCTGCAACACAGCGGTCACCTCGTTTTGCGAGAGACCATCATCTACCGTGAGGTGCTCAAACCGCATTATGTCCTGTGCCTTCGCCCCAGCGATGCCCGCGAGAAGCAATATGGCCATCGCGAGCGAGCGGGAGAAAGAACGTCGAGCAGGCATGGACGGAGGAATGACGATGACCCTAGTCACGATCCAGAACAGAGCGGTTAACTCGGGCGAAAGTATACGGATCGCTGGCTCTGTTCAGGGAAAGAGCGGAGCGGGCAATAGAGCGCCCTGCGTATCGTAGTCGAATACCTATTCTGTGACGTGCCTTCGTTCTGACAAGACAATGCAAATCGGTCGCCTCCATATTCTCACGGACACCCGCCTACAGCAACGATTCGATCACGCGGAATTGGCGCGGTTGGCATGTGCGGGCGGAGCGGACGTTATCCAGTTCCGCCAGAAGGAAGGCTCAGTCCGCGAGCGGCTCGGTGCGTTAAAAGGCGTAGCGGATGTGTGTTCGGACGCGAACGTTTCCCTTATTGTAAACGACCAGCTCGATCTCGCCCTGGCTGTTGAAGCGGATGGCATTCATCTCGGCCAAGAGGACCTGCCAATCGAAGCAGTGCGCCAGATTCTTGATTTACAGGATGGACCCACGCTAATAATCGGAGCTACATGCACGACGCTCGAGCAGGCCGACAGGGCTGTACGCGAAGGGGCGGATTATATCGGGTTCGGGCCGGTCTACGAAACCAAATCGAAGGCGAATCCGGCTCTCGTAAAGGGGCTGGACGGCTTGGCCGAAGTATGCCGCGCGATCCCTATTCCGGTCATTGCCATAGGCGGAATTACTGTAGAGCGCGTCCAATCCGTGTTGGATACAGGCGCTCACGGGATCGCCGTACTAAGTGCCGTAACGATGGCCCCGGATCCACAGCAAGCTGCAACCCAGTTCCGAGCTGAAATCGACCGGCTGGTCGGTTAGCTAGTTGAGGTTGGCTGCAAAAAATGCTACGACCCTGCTCCAGGCATCGTCAGCGGCTTCAGCGTTGTAGCGACCGCCGGAGGGATTGGCAAACGCATGATCGGCGTTCGGGTAAATGTGGACTTCCCCTTCTTTGCCCAGCTCATCCAGCGCCATCCCGAATTCTCGAACCTGCTCGACGGGAATGCCTTCGTCATCTTCTCCGAAGAAACCCAGAATCGGCATTTGGAGAGTTGCCAGATGGCTTTGATCGGTGTCGAGTTGGCCATAGTAAATGACGGCCCCGTCCAGCTCTGACGGCAAAGCCAGTGCGGTCCGTAGCGACCATCCACCACCGAAGCACCAGCCGATTGAAGCAACGGACGGCGCACCCCATTCTTCAGTAAGAAAAGCGTAGGCCTGCTTCAGATTATCAGTCAACGCCGCCTCGTTTTCCATCGCTTCCTGCATGTATTGGTATGCGGCTTCGCGGTCCTCAGCAACCTGTCCGCTGTACAAATCCACCGCCAAGGCTGTGTAGCCAAGGGCCGCAATCTTCTCCGCCATTGAGCGGATGTTGTCATTCAATCCCCACCATTCCTGTATGACAATGACGCCCGGCAGGGAACCCTCGGCATTGTTGGGGCGCACCAAATATCCCGTTACCCCGTTGCCACCGACCGTTGCATAGACCACGTCCTCGCCAGTTACGTCCAGCGTATCTGTTCCTGCGAGTGTAGCCGAAGCAACGGGCGTGTCTTCCGCATGCTCGTTGTTCATCCGGTCGGCGTATTCATCGTTCGCATCGTCCGGTTGGCAGGCAGAGAAAACAAAGAGGAAGGAAACAATGATGACGGCAAAACGCATGGGACTGAGGTGTGATCGGTTAGAAGCAGAGGGTTGTGGAACCCCGTAGCTTGCTTCTTTTGTTTCCGAGTCCATTGAACAAGCTCGTCCTCTCCTATTCCGCTGAGGTCAAACGCAAGGCGATCCACCTGCCCGCGTTGGCGATGCCTATTGGTTTGTTGATCGCCGGGCGTCCGACTGCGCTCTGGGTTCTTGTTCCTCTCTCCGTTTTTGCGCTGACGGCTGACATCGCAAGGCAACGAATCGAACCCGTTCATAGGCGCGCCCTGGAGTTCTTCCGACCACTCATGCGCCCGGAAGAACTCCCGCCATTCGGCGGCCCACTTGTTCTCAATGGAGCGACGTGGATGATTCTTTGTGCCACGCTTTGCACTGTGTTGTACGAAGTACCCATAGCTGCCGCCGCACTGATTATGCTGATTCTCGGCGATAGCGCTGCCGCTCTAATCGGAAGGCGCTACGGAAAACATGCATTGCCGCGGTCCGAGAAATCGTGGGAAGGATCTATCGCATTCATACTCGTCGCAGCAATCGCCTCGTTGCCACTAACACTGGCAGGTCTCATGGTTTCTATTGGCCATTTCCCGCTCTCCCTTCTACAAATTGGAGTCGGCGCACTCGTGGCGACCATGGCCGAGGCGCTTCCACTGCCTCTGAACGATAACATCCGCGTACCGATTTTGGCCGGACTTGCCATGACGTTCGTCTAACGCCGAAACTATCAGATCCTAACTTCCGTCCCTAGCTCACGAACGATTCCCGGTTCACGCCCATGGAAACACTTGCCGCAGGTGCCCTTCTCGTCGCCGAGCCCCCGATGGCGGATCCGAATTTCAAGCGGTCGGTGATCCTGTTGTGTGAGCATTCGGACGAAGGCTCGTTCGGGCTGGTTCTCAACAAACCGTCGCCCATGCTGTTGTCCGAGGTATCGGGACTCAAGCTTCCCGACGGACTCCAGCTCGGAGTTGGCGGGCCCGTTCAGCCCGACACCCTGCACTTCATTCATCCGTTTGGGGAGCAGGTTGAGGGAGCGCTTCCGGTTGCGGAGGACATCTGGTGGGGCGGCAGTCTTGAGTCGCTATTGGCGGGCATCGATGACGGGCAGGTGGATGCCACGGATGTTCGCTTCTTCCTCGGCTACTCGGGATGGGGCGAAGGACAACTGGAGGAGGAAGTCGATGAAGGCGGCTGGATCGTTCTATCGGCGACAGATTCGCTGGTTTTTGCAGAAGGTGACGACCAGCTCTGGCGCGAAATTCTCCGGCGCCTTGGTGGCGAGTACGCGCTGCTCTCTACGTTTCCTGATAATCCGCGGATGAACTGACTACGTCGTGGCAATCATCCTGCTCACGACCTCGGACAGTTTTCTGATCGCGAAGTCTACATCATCAACTGTGGTCGTCTTCCCCAGCGAGAACCGCACGGTCGCGGCGGCTGTCTCCAACGGCACTCCCATCGCCAACAACACATGGCTGGGTTCAATAGCACCGCTCGTACAGGCACTCCCACTGCTGACGTAGACACCCGCGACATCGAGGCCTAGGAGTAGCATTTCGCCGTCGAGAGCGCGGCCATGTGTGGGAGGAAACGAAACGTTCAGAATGTGGGGGGTAACGGGCGTGGCGTTGGGATGAAAGCCTTCGAGCGGCGTGCTGAATTGAACCGCCTCGCCAAGCGCGTTTCGGCTGCCGTCGGCCAGACGAAATTGAAGGTCAGCGAGCCTTTTCGATTCGCCTGCGCGAGCCTTCTCAGCGCGAACCAGCGCCTCCGCAAATCCTACGGCTGCCGCGACGTTCTCAGTACCACCGCGGCGTTTTCGTTCTTGCGCGCCGCCTGTAATAATCGGGTTAAATGGTGTCCCTGCGCGCACGTAGAGAATTCCGATTCCCTTGGGTCCGTAGATCTTGTGACCCGAAAGCGAAAGTAGATCGATGCCCAACGCATCGACATCTAACGGAATCATCCCCGCGGCCTGAACGGCGTCCGTGTGGAGCAAAGCCCCGTGATGGTGGACGAGTTCGGCAAGCTCGCGGATTGGGGAAATCGTCCCGACTTCGTTGTTCACGAGCATGATCGAAACAAGGCCTGTGCTAGGCGAGATAGCCTCGGCGATCTCTTCGACAACAACAGATCCGGTGCCGTCTGGCGCCAGCACGGTTACAGCTCCTCCTCTCTCTTTGAACGCCTCTGCCGTGCGTAAAACAGCCTCGTGCTCCGCTGCGGACGTGATCAGCCCTTTCTTCTCCGACGCGTTGAGCACACCCCTGATCGCCGCGTTGTCCGACTCCGTTCCGCCACTCGTGAAAACTACTCCCGCGGGCTCACAGTTCAGAACGGATGCTACGCGGTCGCGCGCATCCTCAAGCGCCACCTTCGCCTTTCGTCCAAGCGCATGCACCGACGAGGCATTGCCGTAGTGCTCGGTGAGATAAGGATGCATCACTTCCAACACCGCTCGGTCGAGCGGAGTTGTTGCGGCGTTGTCCAGGTAGGTGGTGCGCATAGGCTAAATCGGCTCTCTTACTCTTTACGTGGAAGAGAGCTGCTCTTCGGAACGTAGAAGCTACAAGCCGGATTCCAGAAACCTGCGTCCGCCGCGCGCTGCTCAGTCCCTAACTTCTCGGGCATTCTCTGCACCTCTCCCCAACATGGACAAACTCGTAATCCAGGGCGGCAGGCCTCTCAAAGGCCGGCTGCACGT
>JBBKWZ010000009.1:0-10531 GCA_037969195.1 Rubricoccaceae bacterium
GACAGCGCGGATCCGATGAACGAACTCTCTCCCGAAGAAAAGCAGGCCCACATGGAAAAATGGGGCGCCTGGATGGGCGAGCTTGGGCAGCAGGGCATCCTCGAGGGCGGCGAACCACTGAACGGTGGTGGCAAGCTCGTTTCTGGCAGCGCCAAGATCGTTTCCGACGGTCCCTTTACGGAATCCAAGGAAGTCGTTGGTGGCTACCTGATCGTCAACGCCGACAGCCTCGACCAGGCTACGGAGTTGTCGAAGAAATGCCCGATCTTCGAAAATGATGGGCAGGTCGAAGTTCGTGAGATTGCCGACATGAACATGTAGAGCTTCTCGCTCGTTTGGGCCCGGTACGCTGGTCGTATCGGGCCTTTTTTGTTTATGGAAGACAGACTTTCCCAATCTCTCGACCACCTTTTCCGGCGTGAGTACGCAGGGATTGTCGCGCGGCTGGTTTGGCGATTCGGGGCGCGGCAAATTGATCTGGCAGAAGATGCGGCACAAGAAGCCCTTCTCCGGGCCATGCGAGTTTGGCCCTACCGAGAGTTGCCTGAGAACCCCTCAGCGTGGCTCTATCGGACATCATCCAACTATATGATCGATGTTCTGCGGCGTGACGTGAGAAAAGACGAGCTCCGGGACGGAGATCAATTGAACGCGCACATGGACGAGCCCGCAATGCTGCCTGTGGACGACGATTTGCTGCGGATGATATTCGCCTGCTGCCATCCGTCGATATCCCCAACAGATCAGCTACTGCTGAGCCTCAAGCTGCTCTTTGGCCTAAGCGTACGGGAGATTGGGCGTGCACTTCTGAAGAGTCCTGAGGCAGCGAAGCGCTCGATTACGCGCGCCAAGGATCGTTTCCGCGAGGAGGTCGGCGATCTGGAGATTCCTCGGGGAAAGACTCTACTGAGCCGAACGGATAGCGTGATGTTCGTCCTCTACCTCGTTTTCAATGAAGGGTATGCTGCCACCGATGGCGATCAACTCGTCAAGTCGGACATTTGCGAGGAAGCCATCCGATTGGCACTCATTCTTCGAGACACACTGGAGGGCGAGCGCCCAGATCTCGACGCGCTGATTGCGCTGATGCTTCTCCTTCTCTCGCGCGCGGAGGCAAGGATTGACGCCGCTGGGAACTTGCTCAGGCTCGAGGACCAGGACAGATCGCAATGGGATGCAGCTCTGATTAAAGAAGGGCTTCGGTTCATGAGTCTGTCAGCGCGCGGACCCGAAGTAACCGAGTACCACCTCCAGGCCGCTATCGCGAGCCAGCACGCCATCGCGAGCAGCTTTGAGGAAACCAACTGGCGGGAGATACTCCGCCACTACGATTTGCTTGTTGAGCTGTTGGACTCGCCGATCGTCGCATTGAATCGCCTTGTCGCACTCGAACGGGTGGCCGGAGCGACAGCGGCATTGACAGAGCTTGCAAAGGCCGCAGAGCGATGGAATCTGCGTAGCAATCATCAATTCCACGCTATTCAAGCGCGTTTTTACGAATCCGATGGATACCCCGAAAAGGCCGCGACTTCACTCGGTGAAGCGATAGCGCTCGCAACCAACCAAATCGAAATCCGCTTTCTAACCAACTGGAAGAATCAACTTGCTCCAGCACAAGACAATTGACTGGTCGAGTTTACGAAAGCGATTTTGGCCGTTAGATTACGGATTCACACACTGTTTCACGAAGCCCCACTGCCATGAACTGGATCGCTTGGATCGTACTTGGCGTCATTGCCGGACTAATCGCTGAGAAAGTGACGAACAACGAAATGGGGTTGATCATGAACCTCGTTGTAGGCCTCCTGGGATCGGTTGTCGGCGGCTGGTTGTTCCGAATGCTTGGCGCGCGTGGTGCTACGGGCTTCGATGTTTGGAGCATTATTGTAGCCACGATAGGCGCGATCATTCTTATTGTAGTAGTCGGGGCCATTCGTAAGAAGACGTGACGCTGGCAGTGAAGTTCGTTTCCCTTCTAGCTCTTGCGCTCGTCGCTCCCGCGCTCAATGGATGTAGCGGCGGAAGTGAGGAGTCGGATATAATTCGGCCAGGTCCAGTTTCAGCATTTCGGCTCGAAGCGATGGGTCGGGCACACTCAATTGACATGGGGATCGCAGCGCTTGAAGAAAAACGAGCGGGCGCGGATTCAACCACGGGAGCGGCATTTCAGCAGATCATCAACGAGCTTTTGGAAACGCGCGGGACGCTTCAGGAAGGTCTGGGATCGCTCGATACCCTCACAACCACACAGTTCACGGTTGTAACGGACTCGCTTTCGACCCAACTCGAGTTCCTTGAACGGCGGGTTGATGGTGCCGTTTTCGAGTTTGCGCGCAACATTCAGTCGTTAAGTGAAGCCGTCCGCGAACGCCTAGCGGCTTTCTACATCACGATCGAGGAAGTAAGAGCCGATGCCGACTCCTCTCTAGACGCAGAACTAAGCCTGCTTGCTAAGAGAGGAAATGCAATTGCTGATTCGGTGAATGCTGCGTCTGACGACAATTTGGACTCTATGCGCCGGACCGCGGTCGGCGAACTGCGCTTTCTCCGAACGACGCTCGATTCGTTGCGCTCCGTCGCAGATGCCACGAAAGCGCTCGAGGACTCGACCGTCACGAACTAGGCTGGATTCTCTACGAGATCTATTCCGGCCTGCACCAACGCATCGGCCTCCTCCTGAGAAGCCGCCTCAGAGTAAATGCGAAGCACTGGTTCCGTGCCAGAGGGGCGGAACATCAGCCACCCTCCTTCCACGCGAAACTTTGAGCCGTCCATTGTCTCTTTCGCCGTAACGGCTCGGCCTCCCACGGCGTCCAGGCCATCCTTCTTCAGCTGGGACAGCACGGCTTGCTTGCGTTTTTCCGTCGTATGGAGGTCTGTACGACTTTGATAGTGCGGGCCGAAGTCCTCCATCAATTCGCGAACGAGGCCGGATAGCGAGCGCTCGCGCTTGACCATCATCTCAACGATTGTCAGGCCTATGTACAGGCCGTCGCGCTCCGGAATGTGGCCTTTTACAGCCATGCCGCCAGATTCTTCGCCGCCCACCAGGACGTCGCTTTCCACCATTCTTGGGCCGATATACTTGAAGCCAATTGGCGTTGTTTCGACATCGAGATTGTAGACCTCGCCCATCCGATCAAGCATATCGGTCGTCGAAAACGTCTTGACAATGCTGCCGCGCAGGTCCTTCTCCTCGTACAGATACCGAACTAGCAATGCTAGAATCTTATGGGAATCAACGAAATTCCCTAACTCATCGAACATCCCGATTCGATCGGCGTCGCCGTCGGTAGCAAGTCCCGCCGCAAGGCCACCGTCCTTAACCGTTTCGGCAAGTTCAGCCAGATTCCGCGCGATAGGCTCGGGTGCCTGGCCCTTCATCCCCGGATTGAACTCGTTGTTCAATTCGACGACGTGCGATACGCCCAACAACTCGGTGACAATACCCTGACCGGCACCGAACATTGCGTCGTAGCCAATTCGGAGCCCTGCTTCCTTTATGGCCTCCACATCAATCCGATCACGGAGCAATTCCACATACGCCTTACGCAGATCAAAACGCTCAATAAGTCCGTCAGCTACCAGGTCGTCGTAGGAGCGGAGTTCAAACTTCTTTGCAAGTTTTCCGAGCTCGGCCTCCACGTCGGCAATCATCTGTGGAGTGGCCGGACCTCCAAAATGCGCCTTAATCTTAAAGCCGTTGTATCGCGGAGGGTTGTGGCTGGCAGTTATTACAATTCCTGCGCTATGATTGCCCTCCAGCGTAGCCCAACTGACGGCAGGCGTTGTGGCGAAAGAGTCAGCGAAACGAACAGAAACGCCCATAGACGCGAACGAACGAGCCGCGTGAATGGCAAACGCTTCACCTTCGAACCGTGTATCGAATCCCATGACGACTGAGGCCTTGTCGCCATACGTTTTTTGAAGCCACTGCCCTGTCGCTCGGGCCACTATTTCGACGTTGTCGAAGGTATATCCGTCGGCGATAACGGCGCGCCATCCGTCGGTGCCAAACTTGATTGGGCTCATTCAAACAAAATCTAAAGGTCCTGAAAAGGCCACTTCTAAAGTGGGCGCTAAAGTAAGCCGTCTCGCTTACCCCAAAGTCGAAGAATGGAGAAAGCACCGTTCCTCAGTTGCCCATGGCGGCCACATGTTCGAGGGCCGATCGCCTGAGCCGATGTGTTCGTTCGTTCATGAGACATATCGCCTTGGCATCGTCGTACGCACGTACAACGATCGTCAAAGACAAAGGATGGAAGAACGCCGGGAACGTCAACTAGTATTGGTGAGCCGCACCCTGTCGTTGTTCTAATCGCTTCCAACCGCTTTTCCGTCGCGCCGTAAATCAATGAGCCGCATCACCCAGCGATGTGCATCCTTCCTGGTCTCCTCCGAAATTTCCATCGCTTCTGCAATCCGCGTCAATGCTTCATTCTCGCTATCGTCAACCATATCGTCCGAGTAGGCAACGAGCAGTAACTCGATAAATACCACCGCGCGCCTTCTAGGCGAATCGAACGTAAAGTTGAGGTCGATGGCGACATCCGGTGCGTCGGCAGTTTCCGGAGGGACATCAAGCTCACGATAGAGAGCTTCGAGACTCTCAAGCTCCTGCATGGCCAACCGTTCGTCGGCGTCAATCACCTGCCGCGCCAAGATCAGGAAGACATGCTGCTGTTCTCGGGTTAGCTCGTGGAGGTACATGGTTGTTGGGGGGCGAAATGAAACGCCCAAACTAATCCACTACCTGTCGGCTCAGTTGCTCGGCAGTTCGCACAGCGCATCTTCGCGGAGCGCTTCCCTGATGTACGTAAACAGTGCCGCCCGACCAGCCCCATAACGATACAAGCGCTCTGTATCGGCCCGCATCCGAATGTGGCACACTGGCAGACCAGGGATCGCAATTGATCCTTCAACAAGCGCCCGGTCGCCCTCTTCGCAGGCGCTGATGTTGATGAAGTCGAGCGACGCATCCCTGAAATCGGAAGCGTTCATTCTGTAGCCGTCGGGATGCATGCGGGGCGGGAGGAAAAGTTGCCCTGCGGGTATCGGCATTTCCGCGGCCATGTTAAAGGCCTATGGCGGAATAGATTCCACGAAAGATGAAGAGCGTCAGCGCGGCCGGCAGTCGCGCAAATCGCACCCTAGCGCCGCGTGAGCGTCATCGGAGACTTGTCGCCACCCTGTTCGAACGAGCCTTCCATGGAGCGCTCGTCATTGGAAATCGTCCCTGTGTACGAGGCCTGCCCCATAATGTCGATTTCGACTTCCCGTCCATAAACGCTGATTTGTCCCAGCGCCATATTGTCGGCTTGGCCGGGCGCGTCCAAAACGGCGTTGTAAGAGCCGTCCTCGTTTTTGGAGAGGCGGAAAGTCATATGTATTTCTCCTCCACTATCCATCGCCATAACGCCGGCCCAGTCGCCGGAATAATCGCCCGGTTTGATTTCCGTTGGCTTCGTTGCCGAGGCCGATGCCGGGGTTGCGGGTGCCTCGTATGGAGCAAGTACCAGGAGCATCGTATTCCCGCCTTGCGTCCACCGCCCCAGAATCACTGTGCCTTCTTCGTTGATCATCCCGGAATAAGAGGCACTAGCCGCAGCGAGAGATGCGGAAAAGCCCTCGCCATCAAACTCGATCTCTGAAAGCGGAAGGCCGAACGCACCCTGATCGGGGCTATCCAGCGTGCCCGTGTACACGTCGTCTTCGCCTGAAATGTGGAAAACCACGGTCAGTGAACCAGCGCCCGGGCTAACCTCAGAGAGATCAATACTGCCACTCCATTCTCCGACGATATTCGGCTGGGCCGCAGCTGGGAGGGTGAGAAATATTGTGAGGAGCGCTAGAAGGCGGGTCATATCGGTGCGAGATCGTTGGGGCGGAGTGCTCACGGCTACGACGACGTCGATCGTGTGTTGCGGGCAACATCGCCAATTTCCTCACGGCAACGAAGGGAGGTCTATGCATTCTCCCTTTTTTCCAATGTCTCCAGATAAAGGCTAGCGCGGCGGCGGCTCCGGTGCGCTATCCCCCACCTTCGTTGTTTCCACCGCGCGGAATCGGCGCTGATTGATATTCAGGGACGCGCGGATCTACGACGGAGGGATCAATCTCTTCCTCAGGTCCGGGCGGACCAAACGTCTCTCCGGAGGATTCCGTGTCCGAATCGGTATGCTCGAACCTATGGCGTTGCAGGCCTTCCAACGGGTCGAGCCCCATCGAATCGTTCTCGAAGTACTGATCGATCCACTGGTAAACCGAGTCCGTAGTGGAGTGGGTTGAATCCGCGGCTAGGCCGTAGTTGGGCGGCGCCGCAAAGCGGCGATTGGAAAGCCTCCTCTGAGCGTGCTGGAAGAAATCTCCGACCAAATAGAGTGCGTTGTGCGCACCCTGCCCCCAATAATTTGACCGAAAAACAACCTGCTGATCGTTGAAACCGACCCACGCACCGGCAACAAGATCTGGGTGCATGAGGATGAACCAGCCGTCCGCGTTGTGCTGGGTCGTGCCTGTTTTCCCAGCCACGTCGCCTTCGATACCCCAATCGCGAATACCTCGCCCTGTTCCCTTGTTCACCACACCGCGCATCATATCGATGAGCGTTCTCGAGTCACTGCGGCTAAAGACCTGCCCACCCTGTCCTCCAAATGACTCCAGAACGAAGCCATCCGCAGTTTCAACACGGGTAACCAGGCGGGGTACGCGCCGGAGACCCTCGTTGGCGATGGTGCCATAGGCCGAAACCATCTCAAGCAGCGTCACTGGACTCGTCCCCAGTGCCAGGGATGGAACGACATCCAACTCACTTTCGCTAACGCCCATCTGGCGGGCCATCAGGGCAACGCGCGACGGCCCAATCTCGTCCATAAGCTGCGCCGTAATCGTGTTCTTGGAATAAGCCAGCGCATCGGCCAGCGTCATCTCCGCGCCCGAACCCGTACTTCCGCTGTTGGTGGCCTGCCACGTCCTCCCGCCGCCAAGATCAATTGAAACGGACCGATCTGTCACCCTGTCGAGTGGAGAATATCCGCGTTGAAGTGCCGCGGCGTACACGAATGGTTTGAAAGTGGAGCCTGGCTGCCTTCTGGCAACACCAACGTGGTCGTACTCATCCAAGCCAAAATCGCGGCTGCCAACCCACGCTTTCACATTGCCAGTAGAGGGTTCAATCGCCACGAATCCAGCTTCAAGGCGCGTGACCAACGTGCGAAGCGAGTCCATGAACGCGTCGTCCGCGCGAAGCGTTCGCATGGCCTCCGCCTCTGATACGCCGTTGTCAACCATTCCCAAATACTCATCAGAGCGCCGAATGTGGCGGTCGACTACTTGGCCATGGGTGCGCCAGAAATGCCCGAACGGCTCGATGTTGCGCCGGTAGCGTACATACGCGTCCGCGCCGTTGAGGGAGGGCATGCCACTCCGGCTCCATTCCACATCCGCGACGGCCTGCAGGCGATTGGCTTGTTCGCTCACCGCTTGCTCCGCCAATCCCTGCATGCCCATGTCGAGCGTGGTGCGAATTACCAGACCATCTGATTCCAGGTTGTACCCGTTCCGCTCCGCCCACTCGGCCATGCGCACACGAACAGCCGCCGTGAAATGCGGCGCCAGGCTCTGGTTGCCAGGTAAACGGCGGAAAGTCAGCCCGAGACCCTCACCGCTCAGTCGCTCCGCCTCCACCGTATCAAGGTGGCCTTCCTCGACCATGAGCCGAAGCACGAGATTCCGGCGTTCCAGCGCCCGTTCCGGATTTCTAACCGGGTTGTAGTAGCTGGGCCCTTTCAACATCGCCACAAGCATTGCTCCTTCCAAAACGCTCAAATCCCGCGCGTGCTCATCAAAATACGTGAGGGCACCCCGCTCGATTCCCGTGGCGGTATAGAGGAACGGTACGGTGTTCAGATAGGCTTCCAGGATGTCTCGTTTCGTGTGCGCGCGCTCGATTTTGACCGCCGCAATCATTTCGCGGAGCTTTCGTTTGATCGTCCCCGCGCGGCCGATCTCCTCGGGAAACAGATTCCGGGCGAGCTGCTGGGTTATTGTCGATCCGCCCTCCCTATCGCCCGTGATTGAGTGCCAAGCAGCACCCAGCATTCGGCGGTAATCGATCCCCGTGTGATCATAGAATTTGCGATCTTCCGTTGCCAGAAGCGCGTCGACAACGTGCTGGGGGATGTTGTCGAGCGAAATCCACTCCCGGAACGGCGCCTCAAACTGCGTCAGCTTTTCTCCACTAGCCGCGTATACGATGGACGGTCGGGCTTCAGCAGCTTGACGAAGTTCGAGAGCACTCGGGATTGTTGGAATCAGGATGGCGATGTAAATCGCGAGAGCCATGACAGGCAGCAAACCAACAACGAAAAGTCCCCACAACGCCAGGAACAGTTTTTTCCAAGCCTTGCGCTTCGGATCCCGCAACGCATCGAAATAGCGCCTCAATGGGCCACGGCGCTTTCTGCGAGTGGACCGCGACTTGTTTGCTTTGCGGCTTGTGGACCGATGCAGCGGCATACGGCAATTTTTGGGGTGCGGAACGGACAGTATCGGCTGAAACGCTTCGCGGGCCAAATCCATTGCGCGAAATCCTAGCGCACAGATTGCCGTGATGGATTCGTGCGCCAATCCTGCTACTTTTGCACGTATGCGCGCCATCCCTGCCTGTGCCCTGATCTACAGCCTGCTTCTGACGACGCTGGCGTGTATCTCCTCCGCCGAATCGCCCGAACCAGCCGTTGCCGCCAATGCGCCCAGGAGTATGGTTCGAGGAATGACATTGGACGCTGTCGAGAAGCCATCTGGAGAGGTGCTAGCCCATCTCGCTGGCCTTGGCGTGGATCATATCGTACTTATCCCCTTCGGCTTCCAGGAAACACGTGATGATGCGAACCTGCGCTTCAATCCGGAACCCGGGTGGTATACCGAGGGAGCTGATGCGGCGCGGGAGCTTGCCACACTCGGGGATTCGCTTGGGTTCGAGATCATTCTCAAACCACAAATCTGGCTTGGCCACGATGATGGAGACTGGAGCGGCACCATTGGCTTCGATAGCGACGCCGACTGGCAATCGTGGGAGGCGAACTACCAAATATTCATTCTCCACCACGCGCGGATCGCGGAGGAGATTGGTTCGCCGTTATTCGTCGTCGGAACGGAATTGGGGAACGCGGTCCGAGAACGCCCGGAGTTCTGGCGGGCGCTCATCGCGGAGATCCGCACGGTGTATTCCGGCCCGCTGACGTACGCGTCCAACTGGCACGAGGATTATGAGCACGTGGCGTTCTGGGACGCGCTCGATTTCGTGGGCGTTCAGGCGTACTTCCCCCTGGCGGATTCAGCTACGCCGGATCATTCGGCGGAGGCGCTGCTTGCAGCCTGGGCTCCGCACAAGGCAGCGCTCCGGTCGGTTGCGGAGCGAACAGGAAAGCCGATTCTCTTCACGGAGATTGGCTACCGAAGTGTGCGGTATGCGGCCGCCGAACCGTGGAAATGGCCGGAGCGGGGCGAAGCCGCGAGTTCCGACACAAACCTTCAACAACTACTCTATTCCTCCTTCTTCGAGACCTTCTGGGAGGAGGACTGGTTTGCGGGCGCGCTCGTGTGGAAATGGAGCCTGCGGCCGGAAAGCCGCTGGCGAAATTGGCGCGAGGCAGAAACAACGGGATTCTCGCCGGAAGGAAAGCCAGCCGCCGACGTTTTGAGCGTGTGGTACAACCGCTGACACCTGGTAGGATCGTCAGCGAACTGGGCGTAATCGAAGGCAGACTGTCCCTTTCAAACCTTCTACTGGACGAGATGCGACGCATCCTTTTCAAGTGAAGTTGGGTGTCAGCGGCAGCGTTTCAACGGCATATCACTGCCTACGAGACCTGGATGTCCATTGGGCAGGTGATGGACCAACTCGGCTTATTCGTCGGGCGATCTTCTACGACAGCCGCACTTTCTTGACAAACCGGCGCACGGCGATCCACGAGGCCAACCATCCCAAGAGACCACCAACAACGATGAGCCCGAATAGCGTCAGGAAGGCTGATCCGCCAGGCCATCCCTCCGCGCCAAGCCCAACCACCAATCCCTGGAGTGTCGTGTAGAGCGCCCAGACGATTGCGGCTCCGACAACGCCCGCCAGAAGGCCTTGAAGAATGCCTTCCACTAGAAACGGCCGACGAATAAACCCGTCCGTGGCGCCGACGAGCTTCATGGTTCGGATTAGCAGCCGCCTTGCATAAATCGTCAGCCGAACCGTGTTCCCGACGAGCAATAGCGCCGCTAGCACAACGAGTAGCCCAACGCTGAACCCCATCCAGGAATACATCCGAACGTTGCGCTCTACCCGGCTGAGCAGCGTTTGCTCAAACGCTACCGTGTCCACGTTGGCCCACGATTGCACGCGCCGCTGGAACAATGCGAGGCTGTCCGATACCGCGTGGGCTGGGTCGAGGCGAACGCGGAACGACGCTGGCAAGAACAACTCGTCGTCGAAAATGTCGGCCTCTTCACCGAACTCCTCACGGAATATCACCGACGC
>JBBKWZ010000010.1:0-8726 GCA_037969195.1 Rubricoccaceae bacterium
AGCCGGCGACGAGCAGTTCGCCATCGTGTATCGACACAAAGGCAGAGAGGTGCAGTACCAGCATCGCTACAGTGGGGTCTACCAGCACGTCTGGCATACGCACGAGAACACGGCGTCCAGCACGCAGCGCAAGTGGGCCGAGGCTTACATGCGGATGCGCCCCTGTCAGGATTGCGGCGGTGGTAGGCTCAAGCCGGAGTCGCTGAGCTATCGCGTCGGTAATACAAAAACCTACGAGGGCGACCAATCGATTGCCGATCTCGTGCAGATGGACGTTCGCAGCTTACGGCGGTTCTTCGATGAGTTAACGCTAGAAGGGCGACAGGCCATTATCGGTGAACCCGTCGTCAAGGAAATTAGCGAGCGACTGGATTTCATGCTCAACGTTGGCCTCGACTACCTCTCGCTCGACCGCTCGGCGCGAACGCTCTCGGGCGGCGAAAGCCAGCGTATTCGCCTAGCAACCCAAATCGGAACGCAGCTCACAGGTGTCCTCTATGTGCTTGATGAGCCATCCATCGGCCTCCATCCCAGGGATAACAACAAACTGATCGATTCGCTCGCCGATCTGCGTGATCTTGGCAACTCCGTGATTGTCGTTGAACATGACCGCGAAATGATTGAGGCGGCGGATTTCGTCGTAGATCTTGGGCCCGGAGCCGGTGAGTATGGTGGGCACGTCTTGGGGGCGGGGCCACCGGAATCATTGGTCGATGGAAAGAACGCGACGCTTGTCGGTTCGCCCGAGGGCGACGGTGCGCCGTTCGAGAGCCTTACAACCGCGTACCTCTCCAGAAAACGCCAAATCCCCGTTCCAGGCGAACGGCGAAACGGAAACGGCACGTCGCTCATCTTGAAAGGCGCCCGTGGTCATAACCTCAAAGAAGTCGATTTCGAACTGCCGCTTGGCACATTCACGGTGGTTACGGGGGTTTCTGGGTCAGGGAAGTCGAGCCTGATCAATCAGACGCTCTACAGAATTCTCTCAGGCCATTTCCACAAGAGTCTTGCGGTGCCGCTTCCGTACAGCGATGTCGAGGGGCTGGACCACGTCGACAAAGTTATCGCCATCGACCAGTCGCCAATTGGCCGAACGCCGCGCTCAAACCCGGCGACGTACACGGGACTTTTTGGGCAAATCCGGGACCTGTTCGCGCGGCTTCCTGAAGCCGCCATCCGGGGCTACAAGCCAGGCCGGTTTTCCTTCAACGTGAAGGGCGGACGATGCGAGAATTGTACAGGAGCGGGCATCATGAAGCTCGAGATGAACTTCCTTCCAGACGTCTACGTGGAGTGCGAGGTCTGTAAAGGCAAGCGCTACAACACGGAAACCTTGGAAGTGAAGTACAAGGGCAACAGCATTGCGGAAGTGCTGGATATGCCTGTCTCCGAGGCGCTGCCGTTTTTCGAAGCGGTGCCGGGCATCGCGCGAAAGCTTCGGACCCTGGACGCAGTCGGCCTCGGATACATCCGTCTTGGGCAACAAGCCACAACGCTCTCGGGCGGTGAAGCGCAGCGCGTCAAACTTTCGAAAGAACTCTCACGTCCGGGGACGGGCAAGACGCTTTACATCCTGGACGAACCCACGACAGGCCTCCACTTTGAGGATATCCTCCATCTGTTGAATGTCCTCCATGCGTTGGTGGAGAAGGGCAACACCGTGCTCGTTATTGAACACAACATGGATGTAGCGAAGCAGGCCGATCACATCGTCGACCTGGGTCCCGATGGAGGAGCGGCAGGTGGAGAAATCCTGTTCAGCGGAACGCCAGAAGAACTTGCCAAGGCCGATACGTCTACGTCGGAATACATGCGAGAGGAGCTGACGAGTTCGAGAGAAGCCGTCATGGATGTGATCTCTCGCCGCGTTGATTTGGACGACATGCTCGGTGACGACCAAGAGCCAGACGAAGAAGAAATAGAAGAGGAAGAGGACGAAACGGCAGAAACGGATGCCTAGAAACCGGCCCTAAATCAGCGGCTAAGTGTCTAAGAAAGAGGACGCTAAAACGTCGAATAGGTTGCGCGGAAGGCTATTTGGGTGCTGGAATGGCGGTTGATACTTAGGTGGCAAAGGTCGCGGCTAGAACGTCACACCTTGTCCCCCTTCATTAACCGGTGAGAGCCGTGCGTAAAATTCGATGGACCCCACTCGCCCTACTTCTTGCTTTTGGATTTGCAGCCAGCGGCTGTATGTCTGCCTACGGCGCGTCGTATCGGCGAGCATCCCACGGCCCCATATCAACGAGCCCGAGGCACTATGAACCCGTCCGCTACACTGGCACAGCCGAGTACCACAGAATCAATGGAGACGCCGACCGCTATGCTGATCTGCTCGACCGCGAGTTGCACCTAAGCGGTCGGCAAGAGCATGACATTGAACGGATGCTCGTTGATCGCACGCGATATCTCCTTCGCGAAACCAGGCCGAGTGATCATCGCCACGTATATCCATTCCCTCGTCATGAGCGCACGCGGACAACTGAGCGCTGGTGGAATAGTACGGACCGCGACATTGAGCGCATGCTCAGCCCTCGTCAGCGCCAGGACTATCGCAACCTCGTTCGACGTTTAGAGAATCGTGGTGGCTACAACCCCTGGTTTCCTGATCGTGATGGCAATCGCGGGCCAGTTGGTCGCCGATAAGGATCTCGGATTCGTTGACCTCTAGAAGAACGGGCCGTACAACTTTTGTGCGGCCCGTTCTTCTAGGCAGGTCCCGGCAGGCGCTCGCCTGCCGAAATCGGTACGCCAAGGCGATTCTCTCTGGGCGGTACCGGGCAGCTATAGCTCGGATTGTACACGCAATACGGGTGATAGGCGTGGTTGAAGTCGAGAGTAAAGACGCCACTCGCGTCCTCATCCAAATCGATATAACGCCCGCCGCCGTACGTCGAGCGTCCGGAAGTTTGATCGGAAAATGGCAGAAACAGGTGGCCGGGCGTAGCGTCTTCTCCCACAGGCTTGAAAACTGTCAGCACGCTACCTCGACCTTGAACGTCGAAACGAAACGTTCCGTACGGAATGAATGGCCTCGCCTCGCCCGTGGACGTGACCATCCGGATCGTGTCTTGCGCCAGCATAGGCTGGAGATTTAGGCGGAAGACCAATGTGGAGTCGTACGGGAAGTAAGTGAGCCCCTGAAAGGCCTCACGGTCTGAGGGAAGAAGCGGCGATACGGGCGAGCGGAATAGGCTGTCGCGGTCCGCAACAAGTTGTTGGTAGTCATCTTGGAGGGCCGCGAAATCAACCGCGTCACGCGACGATGGTTCGCTAGTGCATCCAGCCAGAAAAGTGGCGAAGGACGTCAGAACTACAATCAGCCCGCAAGCAATTGTGTTCAATCCCAAATGCGGTTTCCGTAACGACAACATCACTTGATTTCGTGGGCCGAAATTTACTGCGAAGTGCTTATCGTACCTTTTCGTTGTTTCGTCAATCCACCGTCTTTGACTCCTGGCTATGAAAGCGTCAAATTTTCTATTAGCCGGGGTCGTCGTTTTCGGGCTGATTGCTGCGCTCCCATTTCTAGCCATGTCTTATTCAGGCGGAGCGCCCTCTGCGTTTTCTGGACCTGAGCAAACTTGCTCTTCTTGCCACGGTATGGGCGAAGATAATACGGGCACTGGATCTGTGTCGATTACAGCTCCTGAGACATACATAGCGGGTGGTACTGTATCGATCACGGTTGACGTGGACAATACGACACCACCAGTCGGGCAGACGCCCAGGCAAGGGTTTATGCTCTCGGCTCGCAACGCCGACGGTTCCTTGGAGCACGTTGGAGAGTTTGACCTGGAGGGGTCAACGATCGTCAGGTTTGGATCTGGCAACAACCCGCCCGGAGATTCACTTTGGGTGACGCAAACCGCTTCCGGCAATGAGGAGACGTCATGGACGTTTTCCTGGATAGCACCGTTGGAGAATGCCCCCGATGCTGTGATACTCTATGTAGCGGCCAACGCATCCAATGCCGATGGAACTCCCGACCCGGACGACCAAACGTATACGACCACACACACGATGGATTTGTTTACCGTCGCAAACGAGCCGGAGGCCACGCCTTCATCGCTTTCGCTCGATTCCGTCGCGCCGAATCCATTCCGGACTGACGCGGAAGTCAGTTACACGCTAGACCACGCGGCAACTGTGCGCGTCGTAATTCGAGATGGCAGGGGGCGGGTCGTTCGCGAATTGGATAATGGGCCCCGACAAGCTGGTGAGCATCGGGTTCGCATTTCCGCAGATGGTTTGGCGTCCGGATTGTACTTCCTAACCGTGTATGGACCTGACGGTTTGCAAACGCGTCCGTTCACTTTATTCAACTAAATGTATTCGCAGCTAAAAAGTTAAAGAATTTCCGCCGGTTCGTCGATTAATAAGGAAATCGACCGGCTGCTGGTACCTTAATATTTAGGAGATCAGTGGCTCCCTTTGCTTATGGGAAGCCCCACAAATCCTTTGAATAAGACGCTGACCGACCCAGCGACTCTCAGGTCGGATGCCGATACGACGTTGGAGCGGATAGCTCGGCTGACGGCGGCTTGCATTGATGTTCCTCTGGTACAGATAGTTCGCTTTGGAGGAGGGGATGGAATGGCCGCCCCCCCGGTAACTCATGGGCGCCTTTTCGATACCCAGCCAGATCTGCGACTCGCTTGCGCAGCATTGCCGGCAGCGGCGGAGCTCGTTGTGGTAGAGGATTCGGCGAAGGATGCCCGCATCGGCAACGGGTTGCCGGCGGAGGCTCGGTTTTTTGCGTTGGCACGGATAGAGACAGTGGAGGGCCATCCGCTAGGTGCTCTTTGTGTGCTCGATGAAACACCTCGCGAACTCACGATTTTGCAGACGGAGTATCTGATCGAGTTCGCGGCACTGGCGTCCGAAGTAATTGATGAGGAGGGGCCGAACTCTAGATGGAGTAAAGATTCAATCGAGGACGACATGCTTCTTTCGTCCGTTGGTGCCGCGGTTTTCTGTCCGTTACTCATTAGCAAGGACGGCGTTATCATTTCGGCAAACAACCATGCGGCTTCCTTGATCGGAATCGACAATGCGGATCCACTGATCGGTAAACATGTTTCCGACCTTGTCCCGGAGGAACACGTGGACAAAGTCAAGGCGCAGTTGTCCGTATCCGGTCAATATGAAGTGGATATCGTTCACGCACAGGGCCATACGTTGCGGGTTGAAGTCCAGGCGATTTCCACCTCCAAGGATGGCCACACGTTGCGGATCGCCGCATTCCGGCTGGCCGCCAACGGTGCGTGAAGCGAAAACGGAGGCCATGATTGCGTAGAGCAAAGTAGTTTTGCTGCTGGTATTCAAGCAGCAACCGCTCAAGCATGTTCGTTCCCGAGTACAGCAAGCCCGACGCGCCAGGCATCCACATGGGCTTCGGCAATACGGTGTCGATCTACTACATCGTTGATGAGCAGGACACCTTTGAGGCCGTTGCCGCGAGCGTGTTTGGTTTGTTGAAGGATGCGCAGACGAAGTTTCCGGATTGGCCTCGCGTGTTCTTCCTGGATATTGCGGGCCACGACGGCGAAGCAAAGGGATTTTCACCCGAGTTCTACGAGTTCCAACAGGAGTTTCTTTTTTCCGTCGTCGCACCTTTCGTAAGCGCTTTCGAAACGCCGTTGACCGGTGGGTTGGTAAATCCGGAGGGTCAGCGTAACGACTTACCCGACCAATTGAACATCAAAGACGACGCGCGACCAAACCGCGGAACCGTAATTCCAGATGCCTCAGGGTAGGGCGTTCCCAAGTGGTCAAGAGGAGTTAGGAAAGGTGATGCAGAACTGCGAAAGATGCACGGTGATCGAATATCTTCAGGTCCATACTTCTACTGATTCAATGCGGCTTTGCTTCTTCCTACTTTTCGTCGCCGTTTCGGTGTTTCCGGTCCTTGCTCAGAATCGGCCGGAATTGACCGTCGACATGATCATGCAGGATCCCGAGACATGGATAGGGGCCTGGCCCTCCGATGTCTTCTGGACGGACGACGCTGAAACGATCTACTTCAGTTGGAATCCTCAGGGGCAATTCGAATCGGATTCGCTGTTCAAAGCCAGCGTGGACGGAGGAGAAGCCGTCCAGTTGACGCCGACCGAACGGAGGAATTTGCCTCCGCGTTTTCGAGGATGGCATGCCAGTCGTTTGGCCTATGACAGCAGGTTCGGTCAGCGTGTTTTTGAGCAGGATGGCGATCTATTCATCCACCGTCTGGATACCCACGAAACCACGCGCCTGACGCGTACGGCAGCACGAGAGTCGAATCCCAGATTCAGCCCGGATGGACAACGGATCGTCTATCGGGAAGGCGACAATTTGTATTCCCGAGACGCCAGTGGCGTTGAGCAACTTACAGATATTCGGAGTGGGTCCGAATCGGAAGAGGGCGAACCTTCCGAGCAGGAAGCTTTTCTTGAGGCACAGCAGGCACGCTATTTCGATGTTCTGCGAGAGCGGGCCCATCGCGATTCCCTCCGTGAAGCGGCGCAATTGCGCGACGAGAACGCCGAGGAGAGTCCGCCGACCTATTACATTGGAGAGAAGAACGTGAGCCAGCTGCAGATCTCTCCTGCAGGCCGTTGGGTGACGTTTGTCCTATCAGAAAATGACGACGCCACGAACACTCGCCTAACCAATTACGTTACGAGTTCGGGCTTTGCGGAAGACATTTCGGCCCGTCCGAAAGTCGGAAGTCCGATTGGTGAGCAAGAGTTTTTTATTCAAGACCTCGAGCGAGACACAACGTATTCAGTTGACTTTTCCACGCTTCCCGGAGCATTCGATCCGGCGGAGTTCAAACGCGAACAGGGTTTGGTCGCCGATTCGACGAGGGAGTTCTGGCCATACGGCCCCTACTGGAGCCCCGATGGTCGCTTCGCAGTTCTTGATGTTCGATCCTCTGATAACAAGCATCGTTGGATCGTTCGGCTGGATCCGGAGAACGCGCGCGTTTCCACGCTAGATCACCAATACGACGACGCGTGGATAGCAGGTCCGGGGATTTCGTGGTGGGCAGGCGAATCGGACGTGGGGTGGATGGCCGACAACAAACGTTTCTGGTTCCAGAGTGAGTCTTCGAACATCGAATGGCTGGCGGATAGCCTGGGAATACCGTTTGAGAGCGCAAGTGAGATCGAAGGAATCGAAGTCTCGGACGAAGACCTTCGGGCCCTCGGAGCACGGTTCGGTCGAGAGGCGATGGGCCCTGGTGGGCCATCCGTTCGTTTCAGCCACTTGTGGGTAGCGAATCTCGAGACTGGCGAAGTGGAGGCGTTGACGGGTGGTCCGTTTGAGGTTTCAAACCCCCAGCTCTCCAAGGACGGCCAAACGTGGTACTTCCAATCCTCGGAAGGCTCACCACACGAGTCGCATGTTTACAGGATGGGCGCGGACGGTGGCGAACGCACCCGCCTAACCCGCCTCTCTGGTCGTAACGACTATGCGCTCTCGCCGGACGAAAAGTGGCTAGGGTTGCTGTACTCGCAGAGCAATCAGCCGCCCGAAGTGATTCTGGAGCCAGCTACGCCGATGGAGCAGGATGGCCGCCAGGCACCGATTCGTTACCTCACCAGTTCTCCTACCGAAGATTGGTTGGCATACCCCTGGCGCGAAGCAGAAATCATCACGATCCCGGCCAGTGATGGTGTTGCCGTTCCGGCACGGATCTATCGGCCGGAAAATCCCAATGGTGCGGCCGTGCTTTTCGTGCATGGCGCTGGCTACTTGCAGAATGTCCATCGCTGGTGGAGCGGCTACTACCGTGAATATCAGTTCCACAACTTGCTCGCGGACCAGGGCTACCTGGTGCTGGATCTCGACTATCGGGCCTCCGCCGGATATGGCCGGGATTGGAGAGCGGCCGTTTACAGACACATGGGCGGGCGCGATTTGCAGGATTATGTGGACGCTTCCACCTATGTCGGCGAGCAGTTCGGAATCCACCCCGAGCGCGTTGCGATTTATGGCGGCTCGTACGGCGGCTTCATCGCTCTGATGGCGTTGTTCACAGAGCCCGAGCATTTCGGCGGCGGTGCGGCCCTTCGGTCCGTAACAGATTGGGCACACTACAACCATGGCTACACGGCCAACATCCTGAACACGCCCGTCGAAGACTCTCTGGCCTACGCCCGTTCGTCGCCGATCGAATTCGCGGATGGGCTGGAGGATCCGCTCCTAATGGCCCACGGCCTAATTGACGACAATGTGCAACCACAGGACATATTCCGCCTATCTCAGCGCCTGATCGAGTTGCGGAAGGAAAATTGGGAGTTGGCGATGTATCCTGTTGAGGCGCATGGATTTCAGGAGCCGACTTCCTGGGCCGACGAATACAAGCGCATTCTCAGGCTGATTGAGAGAAGTGTCGGACCGGGCCGACGGGCGCAGGGTGGGGTAAACGAATGAAGATCTGCATCCTCTCGTACATCTACGAGGTCGAGGACGGATCGGCCCTCGCACAGGACGACCTTCCTTACGAGCCGTCTTTCTACCTAGATGGACATGATGTTGAGACGGTGCATCTTGCAAAAACGACCGCTACCTCGCGCGTGGTCTCGCTTGCGGGGGAAGGCTACGATGTCTTCCTGAATCTCTGCGACGGCACTTGGGATGGGCACCAACCAGGCATCGAAGTCGTGCTTGCACTGGAGCGTATGGGCTTGCCGTTCACAGGAGCCACGTCCACGTTCTACGAACCCAGCCGCGAGGCC
>JBBKWZ010000011.1:0-9759 GCA_037969195.1 Rubricoccaceae bacterium
ACCCCGTCATTATCACCTGACGTATCGCCCGGCGCTCAATTGAGGGTCGGGCGATTTCAAGACAGGCAGGATCAACCGCTCGTACCCATGATTTCTCCCATCCGGTATTTGAACGCAACGCTGATCGCGGGCACCCTACTTATTGGGATGAGTTCTATTCAGGCCCAGGACGTGCATTCGGGTGCGCTCGCGTCTGGCGACGACACACTAACATCAGGCGAGTACGCTGATTCGTACTCTGTCCGGGTTGGCGTTGGCGACTGGATTTCGGTTGTCATGACGTCGTCAGCAATCGATCCTTATGTGATCGTCAAACCGCCAAGCTGCGGAATCGCGGGTACGTGCGATGTGCAACGCGACAATGACGATGTGGAGTCGGGCGACGAGAAGGCGATAGCACTTGTTCAGGTTGATGAACCCGGGACGTGGACAATTCTGGCGACGTCGTCGTCTCCCGGCGAACGAGGCACGTATCGGTTGACGGTCGATGTCGCAGAGAACATGTCGGCGCTCCGTGCTCTGTCGCCCTATTGGCTCCCGTCCAATGAAACCAGATTCGAAGCCGGAGTGCTGACGCTCGGCGACAAAACGCTCACGTCTGGCGAATACGTGGACAACTACGCCTTCATCGGTAACGCCGGCCAGTCGATTGTGCTTGATCTTGTGTCATCCGAATTCGATCCGTACATCATCCTCAACCTACCCGACAAGACGCAGCAAGACAACGATGATTGGGAAGGAAGTCCGAACCAATCCCGGTTGGAAGTAGTGCTGCCGATGGACGGGCTTTTCCGCGTGAGCGTTACCAGTTACGCCCCGGCTGAGTCGGGCGAGTATGCTCTGGAGATTCGTTCCGAAGTGCCGTTCATCAAGGACTGACCGTCTAGTGGAGGACGTTTCTTCCGACGATGACATCGGCACGCTGACGCCGTGTTCGCCAATGGAAACGATGGTTATGGACACGTTGCCCGATAATCGGTATCGAAGGCATGCGCATCGAGAAGCACCCTGCAATTTGGCGGATTTCAAAGCGGTGCACGGCTTCTGGTATGTACTTTGAAAGTGTTTCGGTGTCTTCACCATCCTCAATAACCATGACCAACAAATTGATGATGATTGCCAGCCGTTCCGCCGCCGCAGGCCTTTTTGTCCTCGCGCTAACCAGTACGGCGTGCAGCCAGGACGGAACCCATAGAGGGACTTTGGACGCCGACGATCCTACGCTGCAAAACGGGGAGTATTACGACGCCTTCCCCATAGACGTTCAGGCCGGCCAGTGGATCGAAGTGGATTTGCAGTCGGATGACTTCGATACGTACGTCGTGTTGCTGGCACCATCGGGCACGAACGAACAGAACGACGATTTCGAGGGTTCTACAAATCGTTCGATGCTTCGCATGCAGGCATCCGAGAGCGGTCGATGGCAGGTGTACGCCACATCGTATGCAGGCGGAGAAGAAGGTCGTTATACCCTTGCCATTGACGTAGGCGGCGATGGCGACGCGAGTAACGTGGCGCTGGCATCAAGCCAAATTCAAACGCCCGGTGCGCGATTCGAAAGTGGGCGTCTGGAATCAGGAGACAATACGTTGACGTCCGGCGAATTCAGTGACGAGTATCGCTTTGAGGGAAGAGCAGGAGAACAATTGGTCCTCGACCTTCGAGCAACTGAATTCGATCCCTACCTCGTTCTGATTCAGCCGGATGGCGAGCAGGTCGAGAATGATGATCACGAAGGCGATCTGACGCGATCCATGATCTCTCTGACCCTTCCGGCCGATGGTGCCTACCGCATCCTCGTCACGTCGTATGAAGTGGGCGAAACCGGTGCTTATGATCTCACGATTCGCGGTGGCGGAGCTGCGGGAGATGTGGCGTATGCCTCCGCCTCCGGCATCCGGACGGAAGGTGGCACTCTGGCATCGGGTGATCAGACCCTCCGGACGGGCGAATATGTAGATACGTATACGTTCGAAGGAGCGCCGGGCCAACGCATCCGTCTTGATCTCGAGTCTTCGGAATTTGACACGTACCTCGGTATGCGACCACCTCGTGGCGAAGCTGTTCAGGATGATGACGGTGGCGGCGAAGTGGGGCATAGTGTCATTGAGTATGATCTCACCGAGCCCGGGACGTATCAGGTTTTTGTGACGTCCTACGCCGCCCAAGAAGTCGGCAGCTACACGTTGAAAATGGACTTCAGTGGCAGTTTTGGGCAATCGAACAGCGCGAATAGTTCCGGCTCCACGAGTGGCGATTTTAACATTCCGGTTTCGCTCAACGCTGGCAACCTGACGTTGAATGAGACGATCCGCGGTTCTCTGGAAAGCAGCGACCGGCGATTGGGTAGCGGCGAGTTTGTCGACCTGCACGTTTTTGATGGAGAGGCCGACGAGCCTGTCTTGATCGAAATGACCTCGTCTGCTTTCGATACGTATCTGATCGTGACGCTGCCGACGGGCGAAGTCATCACGAACGATGATTTCGACGGCTCAACCAACACGTCGCGCATCGAAATGATTATGCCGATGGACGGTCGCTATCGCATCGAAGCGACATCCTACGCGGCTGGCGAAACGGGGAGCTACAACCTCCGCATTAATCAAATGGATGCCTTCCGTCCCGACCCGGCGCAATACAACAAGATTGTCGGGTTGTTTGTTGGGATTTCCGATTACGGCGGACGAATCAACAATCTTCAGTACACGGCCCAGGATGCGACGGTCGTGCGCGACGCTCTGGTTCGAGGCGCAGGTATGCGCCCGGCGGACGGCATCGTTTTGACGGATGCCGCAGCGACCCGCGAGGCGTTCCGGCAATCCATCCGCAACCTCGCAGCACGCTCCGACGAGAACACTCTATTCGTGCTCTTTTATTCAGGCCATGGAGGCCAGTACGATCGGGTGGGCGCGCAAGCGGCGGATCCGGATGGGAAAGACGAATCCATCGAACTCTACGATGGCGAAATGCTGGACGACGAACTAAATCAGCTGCTTTCACAACTCCGCGCGAATCACCAACTCATCGTGCTGGATGCATGCTACAGCGGTGGTTTCGCCAAGGATGTTATTTCGCGGCCGGGGAGGATGGGTCTCTTTTCTTCAGAGGAAGACGTGATTTCGTTTGTGGCCGATAAGTTCGAGGCGGGGGGATATCTCTCTCGCTTCTTCTCGGATGCGCTCGTTCAGCGTAGCGCCGACGAAGACCACAATGGCGCCGTCACTCCGCTCGAGCTCAGCCAGTACATCCAGGATCGCTACGATGGCGATGTTCGAAATACAGGCCTGGAGGCAATCGTAGCACGGGAAACCCGCCTGAAGCACCAGCACCTCGTCGTCGATCGCGGCAGCCTGGGTGCATTCTCTACTTTGTTTGTTCTTCAGTAAGAGTCGCATGATTCCAGATCGGCGAACATTGAAGTCGTTCGTCGATCTGGCAACCTGCAACCGTGCGCGAAGCGCCTCGTACCCGGCAACACTCTCTCACCCGCTCGTACCGTTTCCATGGAGTTTTTCGAGTTTGTAACCGCTATCTCAATCTGTGTAGGATTGCCTGCCATCATCCTTTACAACATCAGGAAGATTAAGGAGGCCAGGTACCTTGGTAAAGGCGAGAAAGAAGGCTCGGCTCTTCGAACAAGTGAGCTGGAAGTGATGATCGAGGATGCCGTCACGCGTGCCGTCCAGCCGCTTGCGAACCGCGTGGAGGAATTGGAAGGCTCGGATCCGGCCAAGCTACTGGATGCCCCCCGAAGTCCACTTCTAGCCGATGAATTTGTGGAGTTCGACGAGGTAGAAGACGTCGTTCCCGCCGGTCGTTCACGCGTGCGCAGTTAACCTGAATGCAATGTCGTCTGTACGTGCTGAACACGACGATGCCTTCTGGAGCGAACTAGCTCAACGACGGTGGAAAAGGGCACGGTGGCATCGTACGGATGGTTCGTCGCAATCGGAAACTTGTTTTGCCTACGGGACTCCGCTGCACAGAACCGGGACGTATTATCTCCGTCCCGTTTATACAGATGGGACGATATGGCTCAGCCAACAAGCGTACGACGACATGATCGAGCGGGTGGAGGGTCACCGTGCATCGCGAGCGAGGCCGCATCCGGACGACGAATAGAACGAGCTTCTATCGAGATCCGGAACCCGTCGCTCGAGCCGAGCCGTCCGAAGTGGAATCGGGTTGGGGAAGATCGCCAACAGGTACATTCGCGAAGTAATAAGTGAAGCCATTTTCGCCCAATGCCTTTACATACATTTCTTCAGCCGTGAGCGAAACAGCCATGAAGCCGGGAATACGTAAGGCGAAAAGCGAATGTGGGTCGCCTGGGTCTACAGCGCGGGTTAATGAGCCCGCACCGGATACGAAGTAATTGACGTCGCTTTCTGCGACGCGAAGATGTTGGAGATTGTGGTCGTGACCCGAGAAGTAGGCTTGCACATGGTATCGGTTCAGAATGGGCGCCAGGTCGCGGATTAGATTGGGGTCGTCTTCGTATTTGGAACTGGCCACGTACACGGGGTGGTGCCCGACGACAATTTTCCACGCCGCGTTGCTGGAGGCAAGGGTGCTATCAATCCACGCCAATTGGCGGCTCTGAGACCAACGGTTGGATTGTGGATAGTGGCGCGTCCTGGCTGCATCGACAATTGGTGTCGTGTCGATAAACACAAACAGAGCTTTAGTCGAATCGTTGACATTGAGTTCTTCAGTGAAATATCGATCGGGCATCTCCCACCTGTCGCTGCGCTCGGTGTACTCGATCTCAGCATCAATATTTCCTTCCCAGTCGTGATTGCCGAGCACGACGTACCACGGCTTTTGCAACGACTCTGCTGTATAAATAAGTTCGAAAGAGGTTTGCCATCTTGAATCGTCAATGTCGCGCACTCCGGACGGATAAAAGTTGTCGCCGGTCGAGATCACAAACTCGCTATCGATTTCCTGAGCCGTTATGCCCATTTGGCGGGCCACGTCCCGTTGGTTGAAGAAGCCGTTGCGCCCCCAGTCTCCAAACACCAGAAAGTTTACTGCCTCTTCTGAGAACGGAGGCGGCAAGTCATCGCCCGAGAGCGATGGGGGAAGTTTTCTCACACAGCCTGCAGAAACAGTCAGGAGAGCGAAGAGCAGAACGAAAAGCCGGTTCATCATCTACTACGAAGAATGCGGCCGGGAAACTAAAAGGAACCGTGCCCTTTCGCTCTATCTACTTTTGTTCTTTACCCCATGTCCATGTCCTGTAAATGGCCTGGATTGTTCGTTCTTGTCGCGAAACAAGATCATGGAGGCGTTCAGTCTCGGTGCCAATCCCATCGATGCGCGTTTTCTGTTGAATTAAGCGACCCAAGTATTCTCGTCTGCCAGACAATCGCAACAGCTTCTGGCCTGCGTGAATTGAATAGTCGAACTCCCTATTCCAGCGCGTTCATCGCTCGCTCCAGTTGCTTGAAGTGCCTCGCCGAGTGCGCGGCCAGGAATTGTAGGCTTTGACTGAGTGTCATTGGCCCGATGACCGGATGGCGGGCCACACCACTCTTGGCCAAGTGGTCGGGAAACGAATCCACGATCTTTCGCCACTGTTCGTCGAAGCTAATCCATTCCGACCGGATTTCTTCGTACGTCAGCTCGCCGGGCTCAATGGCGCTGGCGTTCGGCGGCACCTTAAACTTCACGGGAGAGCGGAGGGCGCCAATAAGCGCAATGAACTTGGCGCGGGAGGGCTTCCCGTAATCACGCCATTCGCCGTCAGGATCTAGTTGTTTCTCGAGAACGCGCAACACAGCTCGATCCGATCTGAAAACGTGTTCGCCGATTTCCAGAGGCGACCAATTGTCTGTCGAGGGCTTTGACGTTCGTACCCCCGGTGACATTGCATCGAGTGCATCCAGATACGCCTGCCGCTCCGCGTCCAGGCGACTGAGCGATTTCGGGAGGGTGGAAGCCATACAACGCAGTTCCGCGATTAGGGACGGAAGCTACGGTGTTCGCGTCTAAGCCTCCGGATACGGCGAGCTCAGCGGATTCCAGCTGGGCATTGGAGGCCGATCGAACTGCCTTGTTGAGCTACTATCGACGTCTCGAACGTGGTCTTCGAGCTGTGCGATGCAGTTCGTATAACGTGACCATGCGGATGGGTCGCCGTCGAGCCAGTCCTCCCGGGCTCTCGTCAGGGCTTTAGAGATAAGTGGCGTAGTGAGAGACATGGCAGTCCGAGTTGGATGGGCGACAGGGAGCGGATTAATTCCCTCACAGGCAACCATTGGTCCGAGCGCTTTCCCGCATCGGATTCACGTCCGGTGGGCAGTCATGCGGGTAGATTCGGAACCATCGCCGCTTGAACCGGCGCATTATCACACCGTTTGTTGATGCCAGCGCACAATCAGGATCCCCTCGTCGAAGCGATAAAGCAGCGCCTCGAATTAGTTCAGGAACGCATTGGAAAGGCGTGTGAGCGCGTCGGTCGGGCACCTGAGGACATAACGCTGATCGCTGTCACGAAGACATTTTCGCCCGAAGTCGTAAGCGCCGCCGTTTTCGCTGGGCTTGTCGATTTCGGTGAAAACCGTGTCCAAGAGCTCATCACAAAGAGCGACGCAACCCCCGGTCTGGCGCTTGGCGGCTCCGTTCGCTGGCATCTGATCGGGCCGCTTCAGCGAAACAAGGCGAAGGAGGCGGCTCGCAGAGCCGATTGCTTCCACGCGCTGGACAGCCTCCGACTGGCGTACGCGCTCAATAGTCGGGCGGAGCTTGAGGGCCGAGTGATTCCTTGCATGGTGCAGGTCAACGTATCCGGCGAGGACTCGAAATCGGGTGTCATGCCGGGCGGACTTACGGAGTTGCTGGACGGCGTCATGCCATTCAACAACCTCAACGTTCGCGGCCTAATGACGCTCGCGGCTCCAGCTAGCACGCCGGGCGAGTTGGAAACGTTGGTCCGACCTCAATTCGCACGATTGCGCGAGTTGGCCGAGACTTCCAGCCACTCTGGTCAACTCATTCAGCTATCAATGGGCATGAGTGGTGATTTCGAGGTCGCGATAGAAGAGGGTGCTACTCACATCCGGCTTGGTTCTGTTCTTTTTGGAGGGCGAACAGGCTAAGTCGCTACCCCGCTAAGGTTTTTCTTAGCTTCCACCAACGCTGTGGGCTTGACAACCCCGGCATTTAAGTCCCCCCATGTTTCCGTTGTGCGCTCGGTTCGATTTGCGAGCGCTGACGCGCACCGGATCCTTAGTAGTGCCGCCATGAAACTCTCCCCCCTGGAACTCCGCAAACACCAGTTCGAAAAACGATTCCGACTCAAAGGTTACGACCCGGACGAAGTAAACGGGTTTCTCCGCCAAATGGCCGACCAATGGTCCGAGGTTTTGGAGGAAAACCGTCGATTGGAAGAGCGCACGCGGGAGCTCGAAGGCAAGCTGACACACTACGAGAAGGTTGAGCTGGCCCTCCAGGAAGCGTTGGAAACGGCCAGGAATACGGCCCGGCAGGTCGAGGACAATGCCATACGCAAGGCCGAACTAACCGTGGAAGGAGCCGAGTTGCGAGCCCAGCGGATGTTGCAGGATGCGGAACAGGAGCGGTATTCGATCAAGCAGGACCTCGTGAAACTGAACTCGCGCCAGAGCGAGATTGCCGCGCGAATGCGGGCGTTCCTGATGGCTGAGATGGAGGTGCTCGCGCAGTTCCAAGGCGACGATCCAACTGGATTCATCCGCCTGATTTCCGCGAGCGACTCAGGGCCGGCGGGGATGCTGGCAGAGTCGGCGGCTGCGCCGGCAATGGAAGAGGCTGCTGTCACTGAGGATGATGCAGTCGACAATGTTGATGCTTCCGATTCGCTGCAAGCCGAAATTGAAGCGGAGGAATCCGCCCCAGCGCCTTTCGAAGATCCAAGTGGTGCCGTCGAGCAGCCGCCCGTCGAAGAACCGATCCCGATACCGGAGTCGTTGGAAGCAATTAAACCTGTGGAAGGTGAGGCCCCCGTCGCTTTCTCTCCCAGCGTCGAGCTTGAGGACGAATCTACGGAGCCAGAATTGACGGAATCGGTGGAGAGTGAAATGCCACCACCATATCCTCCGCTCGCTGAACGGCCTCCGTTGCCTCCGCCTCCGATTCCAGCCTTTGCCGCGCCGCTTCCTGAGGAACCGCCGCCGATTCCGACGCAAGTGACGCCGCTGGAAACGACAGCCCCCGATCCTGTTTGGCCTCCGGTCGAGGAACCCGTCATCATGCCACCCCTCCGGGAGCCAAGGGGCCTGGAGTCTGTTGAGGAGTTGATGGCGGAGACGCCCTTGCCTCCCGCTCATCCCACAGAATCTGAAGAGTTCGTAACGCGCCCCACGTACCGCGATATGCTCTCCGGATCGCAAGCGGATTCGCCGGCAGATACGCAGGGTGGTCGGTTCAATTCATCGTTTTTCGAAACGCCCTTTCTCGATGGTAAATCGTCAACCGATGCCGACGCGAATCCTCCGGCACCGGGATCTGATTCTGCGCAGGACTGGAGCCTTCGCTCGTTGGTTACAGATGATGGCGATGGAGAACCAACGTCGTCCTCGCCTTCGGAAAGCGAGCGCGACCGCATCCGACGGATTCTTGAAGACCTGGATTGAGAACGCGGGCGTGTGAAAATTGGGGAGAGGAAGGCCGCTAGCTATTCTCGACCCGTGAAAAGCACTTCTTCCGGTCCACTCTCTCTCATTCTCTCTTTCGCATGTTCGATCTCGCTACGTACCGCAGTCACGTAAACGAGGCGGCCGCTTTTCTGAGAGGGAAGGTGGGAGAAGAGGCGCGAGTCGGGTTAATTCTGGGGACGGGCCTTGGAAAGCTCGCTGAGGAAATTGAAAACGCTTCGGCCGTCGAGTACAGTGACGTTCCGCACTTTCCGGTTTCGACCGTCGAGAGCCATAAAGGCCGATTGATCAGCGGGACACTGGGCGGGGTGCCCGTGTTAGCCATGCAGGGTCGGTTCCACCTGTACGAAGGCTACGACGGCCGTCAGATCACGTTTCCGGTTCGCGTGATGAGGCATCTTGGCGTGGATACGCTGCTCGTTTCCAACGCCGCGGGTGGCATGAACCCGCTTTTCCGCCGTGGCGATCTAATGCTTATTACTGACCATATCAACCTTCAGGGGGTGAATCCACTGACCGGTCCCAACGCCGACGAATGGGGGCCGCGCTTCCCGGACATGAGCGAGGCGTATGACAGAGGTTTGAGAGATATTGCTGAACAGGCTGCTCTGGATCGTGCGATTCGTTTGCAGCAAGGTGTTTACGTCGCTGTGGAAGGACCGAACCTTGAAACTCGCGCGGAGTATCGCTTCCTCCGTACGATTGGCGCCGATGCCGTTGGAATGAGCACGGTTCCAGAAGTCATCGTGGGCAACCACATGGGGATGCGGTGTATGGCGATTTCCGTCATCACCGACGAGTGCTTCCCGGATTCGCTCCAACCGGTTTCCATCGAAGATGTCCTCGCCGCCGCCGCCGAAGCCGAGCCGAATTTGACGGCGATTATGCGAGCGGTCGTGGAGGAGATCGGCGGGTAGAGACTTACTGCTCCCCTGGCTGCGACTACATCCCCCGCCTTCGCTTCGCTCCGGCACCCCCTACAAAGGGGGACTTCAATAGGTGGCTTTCAAGGCAAGATTGTGGCAGTAAAAGTCTCCCCTTGAGGGGGCGGCGCGATGCGCCGCTGCGGGGCAAGCGAGAGGGATTATCCTACCTGGCGAAGCCGGGGGAGGGGTGTTGA
>JBBKWZ010000012.1:0-3751 GCA_037969195.1 Rubricoccaceae bacterium
CATCAAACGACCACCTCCGACGGTATAGGCGCCATTGCAACTGTTGAAGGAGCGCATGCTGATGATCGACTCGTCCATGAAGAACAACCCGTCGCGTGGCAGCGTCGTGAGACTGTCAGTGCCTTCGACAAGCGCACGCAGTTCCCAGTTCGTTCGTGTCAGCGGGTTGTCAACGGAATCGGGCGTGGATGCACAGGCACAAAGAACCAGGAACGAGGCAAAAACGAACGCCGGGCGCATAGAACGAATTGATGGTGAGGCGTCGGTAACGTAAGCAGCGCGGAGCAATCGAGCGGGAGGAATCGCTGCGTTTTCACGGCATGCCGTCGCGCTGATTCCGTACTTGGCGCATCCTCCATTCGCAAGTCCATGCTCGACCCTCAGTTCATCCGCGACAATCCAGAACTGGTCCGCCAGGCAATCCTCAATAAGAAAGCAGGTGAGACCGCTCTTGTGGACCGCGCGCTTGAGGCAGACGAAAACCGCCGCGCTTCTCTGACGGAGTTGCAGACGATTCAGCAACAACTCAACGAGGCCACTAAGAAGATTGGGCCCTTAATGAAGGAGGGCAAACGCGACGAAGCTGCACCACTTATTGAGCAAACCGCGCAACTGAAAGAGCAGATCAAAGCCGTTGAAGAAGTAGCGCGAGCGAACGAGGAGGCCTTCAACAACGTGTTGCTGGAAATCCCCAACATCCCGAACGAATCGGTGCCGGTCGGGATGACGCCGGAGGACAACGAGACTTTGTTCGAGTGGGAGGCCATTCCCTCGTTTGATTTTGCGCCAAAGCCGCATTGGGAGCTTGCGGACATTCACGGTCTCATCGACTTCGAGCGCGGCGCCAAGGTCACTGGAGCGGGCTTCCCGTTCTACATCGGCAAGGGTGCCCGGCTCCAACGTGCGCTCATCCAATTTTTCCTGGATCTCGCAGGCGATTCGGGATACACGGAGATGCAGCCACCACTTGTCATCAATGAAGCGAGCGGAATTGGGACAGGGCAAATCCCTGATAAGGAGGGCCAGATGTATGAAACGGAGCGTGACGAGCTCTTCATGATCCCCACCGCTGAAGTCCCCGTTACCAACTTCCACCGCGACGAGATTCTGGAGGCTGCTGAACTGCCAATCAAGTACGCCGCCTACACCCCGTGCTTCCGTCGAGAGGCCGGCTCATACGGCAAGGATGTTCGGGGCCTGAACCGCCTGCATCAATTCGACAAGGTGGAGTTGGTCAGATTTGTTCATCCTGAGGAGAGCTACGACCATCTGGAGCAACTTCGCGAGGATGCCGAGCGCGCCGTTCAGCAACTCGGCCTCCCCTACCGCCGCCTGCTCATGTGCACGGGCGACATGGGGTTTACGCAATCAAAGAAGTACGACCTGGAAGTATGGAGTGCGGGACAGGACCGCTGGCTGGAGGTTTCGTCCATCTCGAACTTTGAAGCCTTCCAGGCCCGACGGGCCAACATCCGCTTCCGACCGGAAGACGGCGGGAAACCGCAATTCGTGCACACGCTCAACGGCAGCGGTCTCGCCCTGCCCCGCATCGTCGCGACTATTCTGGAGAACAATCAGCGAGCGGACGGCAGCATTTCCATTCCGGAAGTCCTGTGGCCCTATACCCGTTTCGATCAGATTGGTTAGACTAATCGAACGGAACCATCTCAGAAAACGATCAGGAACTGCTCAACCCGGAGTGACGATTTGTCGGATTGATGCGTCGATAGTTTAGAAGCAGCGTTGTGAGGCCCATATTAAATACGGCAACACAAGCCCTTTTTCTCTACCGCCATGGATCGCCGAGCATTCTTTCGCCGCACCTCACGGCCCTCTACCGCGCCTATCCCACGTACCGCCGGGCCGAAGTTTGAGTTTATGCCGGGGCAGTTTGCCGATCCCCGCATGCAGGTAAAGTGGGGCTATCAGGCCGAGCACGGAGATCCAAAGGATTACGTTCGGTCAGGTGAGCCACTGCGCACTACGGCCGGGCTAGAGCCCTACGTTCCGACGAGCGAGGCACCCTGGGATAACGTCCGCGTCTACCACCTGCTCCGACGCGTGGGCCTCTCTCCGACGATATCGGACGCAGCTGCTGTCCTCGGAACAACGCCCGGCGCCGCCGTGGACGCAATTGTTGACGCCGTTGTCAACAGACCTCTCCCTCCAACTCCCTCGTGGTACAACAACCACATACCTGCGGAGGACGCCCCCGATGAAGAGTGGCAGATCTACTTCGAAAACAACAATGGCTGGTTATTCGAAACGCGAGATGAGGTCTTCCGCGAGATCCTGGCCTGGCGAACGGCGGGAACTGCTTTGCGAGAAAAGTTGGCGTTGTTCTGGCACAACCATTTTGTCACTGGCCTGGATAGCTACTTCCATGCGCCGTGGCTCTACCGCTACTGGACTTTGCTACGAGCGCACTCGTTGGGCGATTTCAAGCAGTTTGTTCATGAAATGGGCATTTCATCGGCGATGCTGATCTACCTCAACGGAATCGAGAACCGGGTGGATAGTCCCAACGAGAACTATGCCCGTGAGCTCTTGGAGTTGTTTACGATGGGGATCACGGGGTCCGCAGGAACGGCCAACTACACGCAGACCGATATCGAGGAACTTGCTCGGACGCTGACTGGCTTTGGTATCGATGTGTACGGCACGCAGGAAGCCGTACTGATTCCTGGATGGCACGACAACGGCTTCAAGACCATCTTTGGGCAGACGGGCCGCTGGGGATACGACGACGTTGTGCCGTTAATTTTCGAACAACGTGGATCAGAAACGGCGCATTTCGTCTGCCGCGAACTCTATCAGGAGTTCGTATATCCCATCGCGAACGAGGAGATCGTAGCCGAGCTAGCCAGTTTGATGGTGGCAAACGACTACGAGCTGGAGCCCGTCATACGGACGCTTCTGAATAGCGCGCACTTCTTCGACGCGGCGACGATTGGAGCGCGCGTGAAGAGCCCCGTGGAAATGATCCTGGGCCAATGCAAGGCTGTAGAGTTCGTGGAGCAGGAGTTCATCCTTGAGTACATGTTTTACTACTGCTACGAGCTTGGCCAGCTGGTATTTGATCCGCCAAACGTTTCTGGCTGGCCCGGCCACCGAACCTGGATTGATACGAGCAGGCTCTCTTTCCGGTGGTTGTTCAGCGAATGGCTCCTCTACCAGGAGCAGACGCTCCGCGCTCTCGCGATGACATTCCCACATCCATTCAATGCAGCTTTGCTTACGGCCGAAATCGTCGAGTACGTATTGGGCGTTCCACTTGAACAGGAAGCAATTGACGCGCTCGTGGAGGTATTACTGGATGGACTTCCCGACTATGAATGGGATCCAACCAACTCGGGGGCAGAGGGCCGCTTGTTCGGTCTCTTCTACCAGATTTTCCGTCTCCCGGAATACCAGTTGGCGTAAACGAGGCTGTCATGTGCAATCATTACTCCCCCAAGAAGCCTTCTAAGCGCGCCATTGCTCTTGAGCAAGGAAAAGCGCATGATCACGACCATCAACGATGGACACGGCGCGACTTCCTTGTAAGCTCCGGCCTCGCTACAGCTGCCGGCGCCATAGTAATCGGCGGATCTCCAATGAGAGCGATGGCGAGGACCTCATTGCTGGAACAACTCCGCCTGATTCCTACCGACCGCGTATTGGTTTTGATACAGCTTGGCGGTGGCAACGACGGCCTCAACACCATTGTGCCTCGGCGAGATGACATTTATTACAACGCACGTCCCACGTT
>JBBKWZ010000013.1:0-3117 GCA_037969195.1 Rubricoccaceae bacterium
CAGCGAGGCATCACGCAGGGAGGCGGCGGAGCAGACATTGGTCCACTCATGCGCGAAGGGGTTCCGGGTATGGGCCTCGGCACTGACAACGATCGATACTTCTGGTACCATCACACTCCTTCGGACACCATCGAAGTGCTGACACCAGAGGGCGTGCAACGCAGCGTAGCGGCCATGGCCATCATGGCGTATGTGGTGGCGGATATGCCGGGAAGGTTGCCGTTTACGTCAACGGATGAATGAAGCCATTTCGGGAAATCCCAGTTGGCACAGGTTGAGATCCAAGATCCTAACCAAAAAATCAGACTAGCGACGGGGATCTGGATGCCTTCTGGCGGTTCATGGCATTACACTATGCTTTCGCCAGCTTGTCCCCCCAAATGCTTCGAATTCCGGTTGCCTTTTTTGTCGGTGCGTTGATGCTCGCATCGGCTGCGAATGCGCAGAGCGCGACCGTTAACGGATACGTGACGGACGCGTCGAACGGAGAGACGCTCATCCAGGCTAACGTGCTCGTTCGGGGCACGGCAAGAGGAGCCGCAACGAACACGTCGGGGTTCTACATCCTCTCCGACCTCGACCCCGGCACGTATACGATCCGGGTTTCGTACCTCGGCTTCGTGACAGCGCGCGATACAGTGACACTCGGTCCCGGAGAAACCCGTCGCCTCGACTTCGCTCTGATATCGGAAGAGTTCCAAACAGAGGAGATCATTGTTGAGGCAGAGGAAGGCCTGGAAGAGGAACGCGCTCCGGGCGTTCAGGAAGTGCCGATCAAGCTTGTTCGGCGCCTTCCGTCGGTTTTCGAATCCGATCTGTTTCGGTCCGTCCAACTGTTGCCAGGCATCAAATCGTCGTCCGATTTCTCGTCGAAGCTCTACATCCGGGGCGGCTCGCCGGACCAGACGCTCATCCTTCTGGACGGCACGACCGTCTACAACCCTACGCATTTCTTTGGCTTCTTCTCAACATTCAACACGGAGGCCATCAAGGACGTCCGCATCTATAAGGGTGCCTACCCCGCCACTTATGGCGGGCGCCTCGGTTCCGTGATCGACATTTACAACCGCGACGGCAATCGGAACGAAACCCACGGCATGTTTCAACTCGGGGTGCTGGCGTCGCGAGTCGCCGTGGAGGGTCCAGTTTCCGTGGGCGGCGTCAACGGGTCGTACATGGTGGCCGCTCGGAGATCAACGTTGGAGCCGCTTCTGGCCTACTTGCGCAATGAATTGGACGAAGACGCCATTCCCGAACGATTTTACTTTTACGATCTCAACGCCAAACTGAACCTCGACCTTTCCGCCAACGACCGCCTTTCGATTTCAGGCTATGCGGGCCGGGATGCGGTGCTCGTCCCCTTCGCCGAGGACGCCGAGTTCGAACTTGACTATGGTAATCAGACGCTATCGCTGGGATACACGCGCCTGCTTTCGGAAACCGCGTTTTCAACGTTTCGGGCGACGGGCTCGCGTTACTTCTCTCGCCCGATCGGGCGCATTGCGGGAACCGAGTTTGAGCGCCCAAACTCCATCGTCGACTTCTCTGGCCGCGCCGATATCGAGTGGTTTCCGACGCGCAGCTTGGAAGGCAAAGCAGGGGTTTGGGGCGGTTACCTCGATCTCAATCTACGAAGCGTTTTCGACGGCGAGGAGCGAATCAACTTCTCGTCCAACGCGCCATACGCCTCAGGCTATGCGCAAGTGCAGTATTCACCCACGTACGACTGGTTCTTCACGGGCGGAGTTCGTGCCGACTATTTCGGCGCGGGCAGCTTCTTTCGACTTGCACCCCGTTTCGAAATCGAGCGAAAGTGGGGCGAAGGCTTCATCGCGCAGCTGGCCGCCGGGCGGTACTACCAGTTTCTGACGCTGATCTCCAATGAGGCCTTTTCAGGCTTTGACGTGTGGGTGACGACGGGCGACGGGATCCAGCCCAGTTACAGCGATCAGATTGCCCTGGGATTGAAAACGCGGCTGCCCAGCGGTTTTCGGTTCGACACGGAGATCTACGCGCGAACCATGCGTGATCTATTTGAGATTCGACCGGAAGTGCAAGACGTCGCCGGCCTTGACTACGCGGAGTTGTTCAGGATTGGAGAAGGCTATGCGTACGGTGCCGAGTTTCTTCTGGAGAAAACCTCCGGCCCATTTACGGGCCTCATTGGCTACACCTTGAGTACGACACGGCGGCGGTATCCCAGTAACCCTGGTTTTGCCGACTACTTCCCGCCGAAGTACGACCGGTTGCACGATGTCAACGTTGTTCTTGCCTACGATCTCGGCCGAGGCTGGACGACTACCGCCGCAGCGACATACGCAACGGGGCAGGCTTACACGGAGCCGGTTGGCCGCTATTCGGCATTCGGTCTGGACTTTCTCACGGGAGACATCAACGTGCTCATATCGCAGCAACTCAACGGGCAGCGACTCCCTGCCTATCACCGGCTCGATCTCGGTTTTACCAAACGCGGGCGCTTTTTCGGGTTTGCCGATTACGCTCTTCGGCTACAAGCGGTCAATGCGTACAACCGTCGGAATCTGTGGTTCTACATCTACGATTTCGCTGAAAACCCGGTGGACCGTTCCGCTGTGCGCCAACTTCCTATCCTGCCAAACATCTCGCTAACCCTTAGGTTTTGATGCGACGCTATCTGTTAGAAAAAGCAATCGCGCTGGGGATTGTGTTAATCGCTTGCTCAAGCTGCGATGTTCTTGGCCTGGACAACTTCACGCCGGAAGTCGCAGTGAGTGCTGTTCTAATAGCCGACGAGTTTCTTCCGCCCATTCAGCTTGCCTTGACAGGCCCGATCGGGGAAGCCTACGACATAGATGAGCGCGGCATCAGTGATGCGGTTGTGCGCCTTCAGCGAGTTCTGAACGACGGAACCATCATCGAATATCCCTACGAGTTTTCCAATCAGGGAATGGGGATTTACAGGGTTGTCAACTCGGAAGACAGCATTCGCGTTCAGGCCAGGGGCACCTATCGTTTCGAAGCGACCGTGCCTGGTTTTCCCGGGACCGTGACCGCCGAAACCATCGTTCCCGGCGCGTTTTCTATTGTCGAACCGCTTCCCGATACCGTCTACTATCAGGTCGGCGACTCGCCCTTCAC
>JBBKWZ010000014.1:0-12567 GCA_037969195.1 Rubricoccaceae bacterium
GTCCCGGGCCGCTCTATGCGCTCATCGGCAGCGGTTTCACCGTGATGATAGTTGCACTCTTGAGCGCACTCGTTGGTGCGTGGACCTACGGGCAGCTAAAGCCCCGACTCCCTCATTAAGCCCTTCTAAGAACGCTGAGATATGTTATTCCGACAGCTTTTCGATCCGCACCTCGCGCAGTACGCTTACCTGATTGGCTGCCAGAAAACAAAAGAAGCGCTGCTGATCGACCCCCAGCGGGATATCGATCGATACGTAAAGGCAGCGGAAGCGGAGAATCTGAAAATCGTTGCCGTCACAGAGACCCACATCCACGCCGATTTTCTCTCAGGCGTCAGGGAGTTCGCTGCGAACCATGGGGCGAAGGCCTACCTCTCGGACGAAGGCGATAACGACTGGAAATACGCTTGGGCCAATGAAGATGGACTTGATATTCAACTCGTAAAGAACGGCGACGCGTTCCACGTTGGCAATATCAAGGTGGACGTCATCCATACTCCGGGTCACACGCCCGAACACATTTGTTTCATGATCACGGATGTGGGCGGCGGTGCCAGCGAGCCAATGGGCCTCGTGGCCGGTGACTTCGTTTTTGTCGGCGATCTTGGCCGACCGGATCTCCTCGAAACGGCCGCTGGCGAACTCGGTGCGCGTGAGCCTTCCGCTCGGGCATTGTACGATTCAGTGCAGAAACTCAGAGGGCTTCCCGAGTACCTCCAGGTGTGGCCGGGGCACGGTGCCGGCAGCGCCTGTGGCAAAGCGCTCGGCTCGGTTCCTCAAACGACACTTGGGTACGAACTCCGAAACAATGCCTCAATTCTTGCAGGAAACGGCGGACAGGCCGCTTTCATGGACTGGATACTTGACGGCCAGCCTGAACCTCCGCTGTATTTCGCGCGCATGAAAAAAGAGAACAAAGCGGGACCAGCCTTGCTCGGCGCACTTCCCAGGCCCCCACGCGTTTCTATCGCCGAGGCATCGGTCGATGGGGCGGTGTTGATCGACACTCGTTCAAGTTCGGAGTTCTTCAGCGGTCATCTGGCGGGTTCGATCCTGGCGCCGTTCGACAAGAGCTTCCCGACAGTAGTTGGATCGTATGTGACGCCCGAACAAGCATTCTTTCTTGTTGCTGACGAGGACGACGTCGAGGAAATCGTCCGTGATCTTGTCCGCATCGGCCTCGACGATATCCGCGGATTTATCACGCCGGAGGATCTGACGACCGCGGAACTCACGACATCTGAAGTCATCGACTTTAACGAGCTTGCCTTGCGCATGCACGGTTCTCCTGTGTGCGTTGTCGACGTAAGGCGCCAGGATGAATATGACCTCGGTTTTGTTGAAGGCTCTGTTCACGTCCCGCACGTCCGATTGTTGGAGCGAATGAAAGAACTGCCATCGGATGAAACCCTGCTCGTGCATTGTCAGAGTGGCATCCGGAGTGCTGTAGCGACGGCGTTGCTAAATGCCTCGGGCTACAATGCGGTCTATGTCAATGACCACTTTAAGAATTGGAAGGCGCCTGCGACGAGCTCGGCCAACGTCGCGGAAGGCGCCTGACATCCATGTCCCACGTTCCACTGCCGGACAATGCACCTGGAATCGTAGGGCCGATGCTGGCCTATCCCCGCACCGGGCAGCATATTGCGGGGTTGGCGGAGGCACTACTTCGGGGCCCGTCTTCGCTGACCCGTGCCGAGCGCGAGATCATCGCGACGTATGTCTCGAGTCTTAACGACTGCGATTTTTGCAGCAGCCTGCACTCGGAAGTTGCGAAGCACTCGACTGGCGAAGATAGCGGTCGACTCGAAGATGTGCTCAGGGCTGCCCAGCTTGGGACGATCAACGACTCAGTCATTGATGAGAAGATGCAGTCGTTGCTTGTCATCGCCGAGAGGGTCTGGGAGAATGGCCATCTCGTTTCGAAGGCGGACATTTCCAACGCGCGGGTAGCAGGTGCGGACGATCAGGCAATCCACGACACGGTATTGACAGCCGCAATGTTCTCGATGATCAATCGATACATCGACGGGTTGGCAGCGTACACTCCGACTGATCCCAAGATTTATGAGCTGGCAGGTGCTTCCCTTGCGGAGCGCGGGTTCCTCGACCGGATTCGATGGGATTTGGCGGGAGAGGAGGAGGAGTGACCCGAAGCGGGATAAGATTGTCCTCGCGTCGTCCGTAGATTCTGGTCCCTTCCAACGGTTGCACACATGCAGGTCGAAGCTCCCACCATTCGCGCAGCACGCGGCACAACGCTTTCGTGCAAAGGGTGGCATCAGGAGGCCGCCCTGCGGATGTTGATGAATAACCTCGACCCCGAAGTTGCGGAGCGTCCAGAGGAGTTGATTGTCTACGGCGGAGGTGGGAAAGCTGCGCGAAACTGGGAGGCCTACCACAAGATTGTCGAGACGCTGAGGCGGCTGGAAAACGACGAAACACTGCTCGTCCAGAGCGGCAAACCGGTTGGGGTGTTTCGCACGCACGAGGAAGCACCGCGCGTGCTCATCGCCAACGCCCACCTCGTCCCAAAGTGGGCAACGGACAGCGAGTTCCGCCGCCTTGACGCGCTTGGCCTCACGATGTACGGCCAGATGACGGCGGGCTCGTGGATCTACATCGGAACACAGGGAATTTTGCAGGGCACCTACGAGACGTTCGCCGAATGCGCGAACCAGTACTTTGGTGGGACGCTCAGCGGGAGGCTCGTCGTAACTGCCGGGTTAGGCGGAATGGGCGGTGCGCAGCCATTGGCCGCCACGATGAACGGCGCAGCGTTTCTTGGCGTCGATGTGGACCCCGAACGTATCCAACGCCGTGTCGACACCGGTTACTGTGACAGAATCGAAGCCGACCTGGACGCTGCCCTGGAAGCTGTTTCAGGCGCGAAAGAAAGGGGAGGGGCGCTCTCCGTCGGGCTGGTTGGCAACATTGCCGAAGTATTGCCGGAGATGGTCCGCCGCGGAGTCGTGCCGGACGTATTAACGGACCAGACAAGCGCTCACGATCTTCGGGTTGGATATATCCCCGCTGGCTACGACCTGGATACGGCTGCGGTACTCCGTGAGAGAGACCCAGAGGGCTACGACAGCGCTGTACTCGACTCCATGCAGGTGCATGTCCAGGCGATGCTGGATATGCAATCCGCCGGGGCCATCACATTCGACTATGGCAATAATCTGCGTGGGCAAGTCGCCGACCGACGTGGAATGAGCGAAGCGTTCGATTTTGGTGGGTTCGTTCCGATGTTCATCCGCCCACTCTTCTGCAAAGGGTCCGGCCCGTTTCGATGGGCTGCGCTTTCAGGCAATCCCAACGACATCGCAGTAACCGACGACGCCATACTCGAGCTCTTTCCTCAGAAGGAAGCACTGGCGCGCTGGATTCACATGGCTCGCGAGAAAGTACATTTTCAGGGCCTTCCGGCGCGAATCTGCTGGCTGGAGTACGGCGAGCGGGCTGAGGCTGGCGAGAAGTTTAATTGGCTCGTCAAGAAGGGGAAAGTGGATGCGCCGCTTGTTATTGGCCGCGACCATCTGGACACGGGCTCCGTCGCGTCGCCGAACCGCGAGACAGAAGCCATGAAAGACGGATCCGATGCTATCGCCGATTGGCCTCTCCTCAATGCGCTCCTCAATACGGCCTGCGGGGCAAGTTGGGTAAGCCTACATCACGGCGGCGGCGTAGGTATTGGTTATTCAATTCACAGCGGCATGGTCTGCGTCGCCGATGGGACAGGGATGGCGGATCGACGGCTGCAGCGCGTTCTCACGGCTGACCCGGGCACGGGCGTCATGCGCCACGCGGATGCTGGATACGAAATCGCGATCGACACGGCGACGGAACGCAACGTGGACTTGCCCATGGTCACGAAGTGACGACTGCGCCCGGACATCTGCGTCTCGCCTCGCTGGAAGAGGATCTTGGTCGTCGCGTAGCAGAACTGCGAACGAGTCATGCCGCTGTTGGTGCGTCGCGGCGATTAGTTGATGCATCACTCGAAGATGGCGAAGCCCACTACGGCATTAATACGGGATTTGGCGCGCTGAAGAATGAACGTGTAGAGCGGGCGTATGTTGAGCAACTACAACTCAATCTTTTGCGCTCACACGCGGTCGGCGTCGGGCCCATTGTGGCGAAAGCGATTTCGAGGCGAATGCTGCAGCTCAAAATCCACGCGTTGGGGCTGGGTTACTCTGGCGTGTCGGAGGAAGTCTTTGAGCGGCTGCTGAAAATGGAGGAGCTCGACCTGGTCCCGGTGATTCCATCACGAGGAAGTCTGGGCGCGTCCGGCGACCTCGCCCCACTTTCCCACATGGCATTGCCTCTCATCGGCGAGGGGCAACTATGGACAGACGATGGTCCCGCGGATGCTTCCAGCGTTCTGGCTGCGCACGGCCTTGAACCGATCACGCTGCATGCGAAGGACGGCTTAGCCCTTATCAACGGTACGCAGTTCATGGCGGCGCACGCCTGCGAGATCATTCGAAAGGCCCAAAACCTGGCAAAAGCGGCGGACATCATTGCCGCAATGAGCCTGGACGCTTGCCGAGGTTCGCTACGGCCTTTCGACGCCCGCGTTCAGGCGGTTCGGGCGCACCCAGGGCATGCTGCTTCCGCCGGAAATGTTCGCAGATTGTTGGAGGACTCGGAGATTCTTCCGTCCCACGCAGGCTGTGGGAAAGTGCAGGATCCCTACTCCATTCGCTGTATGCCTCAAGTTCATGGGGCTAGCCGAGATGCGATTAAGCATGTCGCAAACGTCGTTGAAACAGAGATCAACAGCGTGACGGACAATCCGCTGGTTTTCGAGGACGTGGATGGCAACCCGGATCTCATATCGGCCGGCAATTTCCACGGTCAACCACTTGCGCTGGTTCTGGATTACACCGCGATTGCATTGGCGGAATGGGCGTCGATTTCCGAGCGTCGCACCTATCTCCTTATCGACGGCTACGATGATCTTCCGCCGTTCCTCGTGGCCCAATCGGGACTGCAAACGGGGTTTATGATTCCGCAATACACGTCGGCCGCGCTGGTCTCAGAAAACAAGACGCTCGCACATCCTGCCAGCGTCGACACAATTCCTTCCAGCAAGGGCCAGGAAGATCACGTTTCGATGGGCGCTTGGGGGGCTCTCAAATGTCTGCAAGTGGCGGAGAACGCGGAGCAGGTCCTCGCCATTGAGTTGCTTTGTGCTGCCCAGGCGATGGATATTCGACGACCATTCAAGTCCGGGCGCGGAGTGGAGGCGGTCCACGGCGCCGTCCGGTCCCGCGTTCGATTCCGCGAAGCCGACACTTTGTTCATCGACGACATCGCGGCGTGCACGGACTTGCTTCGATCAGGTGCGCTGGTGAAAGCCGCCGAGGACGAATTGGGCGCATTGCTTTAGCGTAGTCTTCGCGGCAGAAGCGCCAAAAAAAAAGCCCCGTCAGCCTTACGGGGCGGACGGGGCGCGTGTGTGGCGGGGCCGGATTGAACCGACCACACGCGGCTCACTTATCCGGTTAACGATGTAAACCTGAAAAACGTGCCCGTGGGGACGAGCTTTTGCACCATCTTCAATTCACGAGCGAGGAATCCACCACCGGCGTCCCTGCAGGCGCTGTTGAATTGAGCGTCCAGTTGATGTAGTCCCCTTCGTGCAAGCCGTGGCGGTCCACGAAGCCAGCAGGGGTCTCTACCACGAACTGCGCTCCCCCGTCCGAGAACACACGGTCCATGGAGTTTGGCGTCGTGTATTTCGCCGCGTTGATAAATGACGAGTCGGCAGCGATGAACATGATATCCAGCGACCGAGGCGTGTTTGCCATATAGAACGCCTGACTACGCTCCTCAGGGAAGACAAACAACATCCCCCAGTCTGCCGGAATACATTTTCGGTCCATCAGCCCGCGCGCCCGCGTCGAATCCGTATCGACCATCTCGATTTCAATCGACTTGATCTCCGTGCTGTCTGCGCGAAAGAACGTCAGCTGGCCGTCCGTTCGGTAGGTGATATTTGCCGATTCCGTGCATTCGTCGATCGAAGACGACGATGGAGAGTCGTTGCCGCACGCTGCAAGCAAGACGATGGACAACAAAAGTGCTATTCGGCGCATGAAGGCTCGGTGACTTGAGGTCGCGGAAGTTACCTAGGCAGAACGCGTCAAGCAGCCCATGCGTTTGGTCGCCACCTTTCGACACAACGCTATTTTATTCTATGATGTATCGGGATTAGCCCTACGTGCGGACGTTCCTTTTTCGTTCTAACGAGTGAAAGCGTTAACGCTAAATAGTGACGCGGTGCGTCTCCAGGTCATCATACTTCGGCGTTCGCCATTCAATCCGCCCTGATGAAAGACCGCCGGTCGAGATGCTACAATTGCGACGACCGCTTGGCATGGTGATTGGGTATGAGGAGCTAGAAGTCGCTTCCGGCTCCCTATTCGAGGATCCGGAGACTCCTCTTGCACACCATGCGCATTTCCTGCGTTCGACTCCACCGTTCTCAAACTGAACTATCCATGAGACACATACTTTCCCTTCTCCTTTCGGCGCTGCTGGTTCCGGCGACTTTTGCTCAACGGCAACAGACGACGGCGGCTGGAGGAAGCCCGCCCGGAACGTATTCCGCCGAACTCGTTGCAAGCGCCGCTTCCGGTGTGGACTTGAATGATCGCGGCGACGTTATCGGTACGTCGTATACCGATCCCGGGTGTGGCTCCACCTGCCTTCCGCCAGAGGAAACAGTCGTCTGGAGAAACGGAAATCGGATTGTATTGCCGTCTTTGTCGGGCCTTACCGGCAACACGGTCACGGGAATGAACAACCAAGGTTGGATCGTCGGATATGCGGGTTCGATCGACTTCACCCACCACGCCGTCCTTTGGAAACCAGGTTTCGCAGGCTACTCCGCGATAGACCTGGGGACGTTGCCCGGCAGAACAGGCTCGGCAGCCACTGGCGTTGACGAACTCGGTCGCGTCGTCGGTTGGTCGTCGTCGTCGCCCTTCCCATTCAGCGGATCGCCTTTCATGTGGACTGAGTCTGGAGGAATAGTCGATCTCGCCGCGCAGGGATTCCCGGACGAGGCTCCGCTGGGCGTTAGCCCCGGCGGGACCATAGCCAGCTTGGGGTTCTGGTATCGCCTTGACGACGTTACTAGTGTTGTGGCATTGACTCCACCTCCAGCAACGTTCCTAGTAGTGAACTCACTCGTGGCAATCAATGATGAAGGAAACCAGGCTAGATTCCTAATTTCAACTGGTCCAGAGAATCTGGCCTACCCATTTCGGGTTCGCTCCGACGGCTCGTGGCAGCAGATCTCGTTTTCTGCCTCTGGGCATTTGAGTCCTTACGGCATTGGTGCCATCAACGACGCCGGTGACGTTTCGCTTACCGTTCAGGGTACGGGCATGATCGCTTATGGTCCGGATGAGCTCGCCCAACCGCTGGGTCCGCTCGTATCGCCTGCTTATGGAGGCGGTGCCGTGACATCCGCCGGATCAATAAATGCCAACGGCGAAATCCTGGCGCGGATTATGATTGGTCGCGCCGCCCGCCTGGTTCGATTGGCACCCGCCGCGCCTTGTACAACCAACTGCGTCAAAGTGCCCAACATTGTGATGCGGGGACGAGGACCGGGCTTTTGTAACCAGGGGCAGAACGAAGTGCGCACACGTTTGATCGTTTCTGATGCAGGTGGAACTCGTGTGCCCGGAGCGAGAGTTTCGGCGCGCTACTTTGACGATTACTGGCTAGACAAGTCCGTTGTAGGCCAAACGGACGCACTTGGGCGGGTATCATTTATCCATCGTGGGCCGCCATGCGTTGGTGCTATCGCCTTTCTCGTTACTGACGTGACTATTCCCGGTGTGCCGACTAATCTGGACCGCACGACGGGGATGTTGGCAAACTTCATCATCCCAACGCCGACCGATCCTATACAGGCTTCTGCAATCGCCGCCGAGAACTCGGAAGCGACACCTTCGGATTATTCGATGGAGCGGGCATATCCAAACCCGTTCAATCCTGCCACGACGATTCGGTTTAGTATGCCAGTATCGGCAGCGGTTCAGCTGCGCGTTTACAACGTGCTCGGTAGCGAAGTGGCACGATTGGTAGACGGAAATCTGGAGGCCGGGGAGCACGAAGTTCACTTCGATGCCTCACCACTCCCCAGCGGCATGTACTTCGCCCGCCTAACAGCTGGGTCGTTCACCCAGATCCAGCGTTTGACCTTGTTGAAGTAGCAGAAGGAACTGCCAGACTGCCCAAACAGCAATGGCCTTTCCTCGCAGGCGAGCACTCGGTATTCCCGTGCTCGTCTCCGCACCTTGTAGACCGCAATCCCATGAAACCCTTACGTACCCTTCTCCTCGCGGCGCTTTTTGCCCCCGTAGCCCTCGCCCAGACTCAGAGCATAGGCCCGGGTTCACAAATCGGACTTCAATCCGTAGAACAAGACTGGGTTGCCAGCCGTGGCGGCTTCCTGAGCGTCGGTGTCGTCACTACGGATGATGGCTTCATCTATGTATCGGGAAGATCAGATCTGAACGCCGGCAACGGCTTTCGCTCGGACATTGTCACGATCAAATACGATCTCGATGGTAACGAAGTCTGGGTGCGCGAGTTCGACGAAACAGACGACGGAACAAACGGCACCGACCGGCCACGTTGGATCGCTCTTGACCCCTTCGGCAACGTAATCGTCACGGGTGAAAGCTTCATCAACCAGACCGGCGATGACATCATCACGTTGAAGTACGACCCCTCCGGCAATTTGCTGTGGAAGGTGCGTGCTACCAGCGGCCTGCTTGCCAGCCGTGTTGCAACTGACGCCGCCGGCAATATCTATGTAGCCGGCGTCACTTCAACGGTCCCTTCAGGAGCGGATTTTATTACGATCAAGTACGACCCCGATGGAAACGAGCTTTGGACCCAGATCAACCCGGGTGGCTTTGGGGATGCCGTACACGGCCTCGTCGTCACCGATACGGGCGAGTCGGTCGTCGTTGGAGAAAGCTCGAACGGCACCTCTTGCTACGATGCAACCACGATCTTCTACGAACCCGATGGCACGCAGCGGTGGATGCAGACCTACACCTCTCCCATAACTTGCGGGCTTGACGCGGGTTCGGACATCGCTTTTGGTGCCAACGGTGAAGTCTATGTCGTAGGCCACGTGGAGACCGAGGATGGCCTCGACTTTCTGCTTATCCGGTACGACAGCGCAGGAAATGAGGTTTGGGTGCGGGAGCCTGTGATATCCGGCACGCAGCTCGCAGCCCGTGTGATGGTCGATTCTCAAGGTGACATCGTGTTCACAGGGGCCACAACGAGTCCGTCGGATATCATGACGCTCAAATACGACGCCAATGGGAATCAGATCTGGGAGGCGTCAGTGGACATATCTGGAGAGGACATTCCGCGCAACATGGCCATTGGCCCTGATGACGCCGTTTACATAACCGGCTATGCGACCATCGCATCACTTAGCATGAGCACGGCCAAACTCGATGCCGACGGTATCCTGCAGTGGACTGCCACGCACGACGAGCCCGTCTCCGCAGATGTTGGGTACGGCATTGCTCTGGACAACACCGGCAACGTGATCGTCACAGGATCCTCAAATATATTGACGATCCGCTATCTGCAGTCAGGCCCTCCGCCTGCCGATGTGTTGATCGAGTTGACCCCGGTGAATCCGCCCGTCTCGATTCCTCCGGAAGGCGGGTCCTTTCAATACACAGTCAACCTGACTAACACGTCGACCACGGCCCAGACGTTCGAGTTTTGGACAGCAATCTCCGGCCCCCTCAACCGTGAGCCACTTCTGGGACCCAAAACCCTCACAATGGCACCCGGAGCGTCGTTCACGCGAACGCTGACACAGCGCATTCCTCATCGCGTCCCAGGGGGTTCGTATACGTATATCGGTAATGTCGGGACGTTCGGAGTCGCTGTTGACGCCAGCGACAGTTTCTCCGTTTCAAAGAAAGAGTCTCCCGTCGCTTACGACGCCACGACCGAAGGTGATATCGCCCTTTCTGACCTGGGTGATACCGATTGGAGTGTGTACGGCTGGGAGGATAGTCCGGTAGCGTTCGTCAGGCCAACGGCGGAGCTTTCGACTAACCCTAGCTTATTCGGGGCGTACCCGAACCCGTTCAACCCCTCAACAACGATTCATTTCAACCTGCCAGAGTCGGCCAAGGTTCAGCTAGTCGTCTTCAATGTTCTTGGCAGCGAGGTCGCACGTCTGGTGGACGCAAATCTGGAGGCCGGGCAGCATGAAGCTCACTTCGATGCGTCAGGTCTTCCCAGCGGCATGTACTTCGCCCGGCTCACAACTGGATCCGGATTTGCGCAGGCCCAGCGTCTGACGCTGTTGAAGTAGTAAGATACATGGCAATCAACGATATCTAAATCCCTTATCCCACCAACTCCATCGCCACCGCATCGGCCACCACGGCTCCCTCACGTGTTAGAAAGACGTGGTGGTTGCGGAGTGCCATTAAGCCGTTTCGTTCAAGGTCTGCGAGCGCGGCTGGTTTTTCTGTGAGCAGGTCCACGCCATAGTCGGATTCGAGTCGGTCGAGGTCCAGGCCTTCGGTCATCGAGCGTAAGCCGAGGTAGACGAATTCGTCGGCGAGCTGGGTGGGGGTTAGCCGGTCGCGCTCTTCGAGCGGCAGTTCGTGTTCCTGAAGGAGCGTGTTATAACGACCGACGTTCCGCACATTCGACCAGCGGTGGGCCACCGAGCGCGTTGTTTTCCAGAAAGAGTGCGCGCTGGGGCCAAATCCGAGGTAGTTGCGGTGCCGCCAGTAGTTCTGATTGTGGATGCTTCGCTGGTCTTCCTTTGCAAAAGAGCAGACCTCGTAGTGGTCGTAGCCGCGTTCCGTGAGGTACTCCATCGTGAAGAGGAAGCGGTCGCGCATGGTTTCATCGGTCGTTGGCTCTATGAGTCCGCGCGAAACCTGCTTGGCAAGGGGCGTCTTTTCTTCGACAGTGAGGCTGTAGGTTGAGAAGTGTGGCGCACCGAGCCGGATGGCCTTCTCCAGGTTCGCTCCCCAATACTCGAACGGCTGATCGGGGAGTCCAAAGATGAGATCCACCGAGAACGAATCGAATACCTCGGCCACGGTATCGAGGGCGGTCTCGGCCTGCGCCGCGTCGTGCGCTCGGTTCATGAACGTAAGGTCCTCATCAAAAAACGACTGCACGCCAAGTGATAGCCGATTGATACCGATATCCTTCAATCCACGCAGGTACGATGGTTTGGCCTCCTCGGGGTTCATCTCCAATGTGACCTCGCCAAGGCTACTCACATTGAAGTGCTTCTCTACTGCCGAGATGATCCTCGCAATATCCTCCAGCGGCAGGAGGGAGGGGGTTCCGCCCCCGAAATAGAGCGTGTCGATGGGCTCCTTTTCCGCGAAATCCCTTCCGTAGGCTTCTATTTCAGCTTCGAGAGCCGACGTAAACGCGCCGTAGTTGCGGCTTGTCGTGGTGAAGTAGAAGTCGCAATACACGCACCGCTGCGTACAAAACGGAACGTGAACGTAGATCCCGGCCACTAGCTGCCCATCAGAATATCACGCCGAAACGCGCGGGAAGAACCACGGTGGTGGAGTTCTCGCCGATGACAAGCGATGGGTCAATCTCCACATACAGCGAGGTTTCGTTCAGCGGCAACGCCCATCCGATACCGGCGTGGATCGTAAAGCCGCCCTCGTCCGGGCTGATCACGTCGTTGGACAATGGAATCATTCCACCGAAACCACCAAGGAAGTAACCGGCCCACTTAGCGCGGGGGAGCGTAAGGATTCCCGAGATCTGCGGATTGAAGAGATAGCGCGCCTCATCCTGGCCGCTCAGAACGAACCCGATGAGTCCAACGCCGGCGGCAAAGGACAGATCGGCGTTGACGGGGACCGCCGCGCGCGCACGAAGGCCTATTCCAAACCCCTCCGGGACGACATCTTGTCCAGGCGGTGTAAGCACGAAGTCAAAACCAGCACCGAATCGTGGGCGAGGCCCTTGTGCGGAGACGAGGGCTGGAAAAAGCACGAGCGCGATGAGCGCGGGCAGCAGCAGTCGCATGTGATTGGCGGAAGAACAGGCAGGGGGACGTGCATTTAGCCGCACGCATGTTCCATCAAGTTACACTGGCTCACGGCTCGTCTGAAAAACAACCACGCGATCCTTGTCGATTCGCGCCCGCGTACTAACTTCCACGGCCTTGCCCGAGCTAATCCGCGCAGTGGATCGGTTAGCTGGGCTCTTCCTCACCCAACCCACTAGCCATGCAGATTTTCGCTCGCAGACTCGTCCTCCCTTTCGTCGCATTTGCCGCGCTCAGCGCAGGCTGTGGTAGCGGCGGCGGCGGTTCAACCGATACTGATGGATTCACCCACAAAACGGGTTCGCTCGCGACGGGTGATGACACGCTGACATCCGGCGAGTTCGCCGATGATTACACCGTTTCGGCTCAGCCAGGCCAGTGGATCGAGGTTGTCCTGACCTCCTCAGAAATCGATCCGTACGTGATTCTGAAGCCACCGAGCTGTCCGGCGG
>JBBKWZ010000015.1:0-3436 GCA_037969195.1 Rubricoccaceae bacterium
TGATTCGGCGCGGTGGCCGGAAACTAACGAGTGGTCACCTTTAGACGTGCAATCGTCGTACCACGTCACTCGAGTCACACCCAACTGACGACCATTCGCACGCTGATAGCGACCCCTCGACATGATTCTGCTCTTTTGCGGGTTCATTATTCCTCCACACGAGGGGAAAATGACTCGTCTTCGGAGTCGCGGCCGGCCAATTTCGCTGGGTTCACAGCGCCGTCCCCTATTGGATCGTCCAGCTTAATGTGCGCAAAGCGCGCCAACATCCGATCCAGTTCAGGGGCATTCTTTCTAGACGCACGATAACGAAGCCGAACGACAGGCTCGGGGTTGCCATTTCCCGTGGCCATCACAGTCTCTTCAAGCAGGACCTCGGCGACATTATGCACGTGCGCGCGGCTCTTCGCCTCGGAAATCGGCAGGAGTGCCTCCCGTTCCACATAGTCTGTTTCGATGAGGGCGAGAATCTGCTCACGAAGGTCATCCAGCCCAATCCCTCGAAGGGCGGAAACAAATGCAGCGTGCTCGTAGACTGCTTTGAGAGCAGTAACCAGGCCACGGTTCTCAAGTACATCCAGCTTGTTGAAAACCATGAGCGTCGGCTTTTCAAGTGCGCCGAGTTCGTTCAAGGTTTCTCGTACGACGCGGATGTGATCCTCGAAGTGCGCATGTCCTGCATCCACGACGTGCAAAAGAACGTCGGATTCGCGCAATTCATCAAGCGTGCTCTTGAAGCTCTCGATCAGCTTGTGAGGCAGTTTTCTTATGAACCCAACCGTGTCCGACAGCAGAACGGGTTTGTTGGGCGTCAGGTTGACTTGCCGCGTCGTCGCGTCAAGCGTCGCAAATAAACGATTCTCCGTATGCACCCCTGCGTCCGCGAGTGCATTCATGAGCGTGCTCTTACCGGCATTCGTGTACCCCACGAGCGAAACCCGCGTCAGCGCGTCGCGTCCTTTGCGTTGGGTTGTTCGTTGCCGGTCGATACGGTCGAGTTGATCGGTTAGCACGGCCATTCGGCGTCCGATCAGGCGTCGGTCCGTTTCAATCTGCGTTTCGCCCGGTCCACGCATTCCAATTCCGCCCTTTTGTCGTTCAAGGTGCGTCCATGCACGCGTCAGTCGGCTTCGGAGGTAGTCGAGTTGCGCAAGTTCAACCTGTGCCTTGGCCGTCGCAGTTTTTGCGTTGCGAGCAAAGATGTCGAGGATGAGTCCAGAGCGATCAATCAGCTTGCACTCTAATGCGCGCTCGAGATTCCGCAGTTGAATTGGGGACAGGTCATCGTCGAAGATGACAACATCGGCCTTGTGGCGTTCAACAAGCTGCTTGATCTCCTCGACCTTCCCTTTCCCTACGTATGTGGCCGACAGAATCTTCGGTAGCGATTGCGTCACGCGTTCAACTACAACGGCCCCAGCCGTATCCGCCAGCAACTCCAACTCGGCAAGGCCTTCCTCAAGATCGACATCGCTTACCGATGGCGTCTTTACGCCAACGAGGATCGCAACTTCTCTCTTCGCAGACTTTTGGGGGGACTTCTTGTCGGGCAAACGAATTGGGAATGTTGGGGGACAGACGGAATCGATGACGCGAACAATTTCGGCTGCGGTCGTTCCGTGAACGCAGAACATACGTGAAATCGCGGCGTGCGGGCTGTGAAAACGCTTGGCCTCGCTATCGGTTTGAGGTTGCCTACCCCTCCAAGCCAAGGATTTTCCTATTCCTTCTCGGTGTCTTCGACCCGGTTCTCCAACGCGATGGATTAGCGCTCAAGCCCCCGCGCCCACTTCCGGCTTCCACCGCATTGCTACGAACATCTCGGCCAGCAGAAACGCGAGTGCCAGGACAAGAAAGACACTTGACAACGCCACGCCGCTTCGATCTGCTCGAAGACTTTGTGCCGCCGCCAATCCTGCTCCACCTGCCGCATTTAGTAAACGAATAGGGCGGCCGGTTGCTGCCACGAGTTGCTCGACCGCTTCGGACGGCTCAAATGTCGCCAAGTCCGACTCCCGTGAATCTAGATTAACCGCTACGCGGCGCAGCAGCTTATCACCTTGCATCACGTCGTAGATGCCGGGCGTGGAAATGCTTTCGTCAATGTCGACGAGCACTCCGCCCGGAACGGTTCGCTGAGAAGGCGTCCACTCTTCTCCCCCGCTACCGATAAGGCGTAGCGGAGTCGATTCTGTAACGCCCTCAACGCGCAGAACGTCGGCCTTTCCGACCGTAAACAAACCGCTCCCGCCCGCATCGGCAGCCGCCAGGTAGACTACCGAGCGGTACAGCATGGGCACGAACAGCCCCCTCATGGCGAAATCACTCCACCGGGGATCCGGAGCAACTGAGTACACAAGCACTGAACCCTGTCCGTGCCGAATTTCCTGAAGGAATGGCGTTCCCCCGCCAAGGCGGATTAGCGTGCGTTCGTCCGCTCCCGCCGGCACGTATCGCGCTGCATTTGATACCTCCGGATTTTCCAGAACTGGGCGACCGGACGCATGGTCAAAAACACCTTCGAACAGCGGATGATCGAGATCAGACGCGCCGAAACCTCCTAAGGAGGAGCCGCCAAGCTCCCCAAGCACTCCATCAAAACGACCCCCATCCAGCGCCGCCAACAACGCATTTGGCGCGGCAGCCTGTTCTCCAGGGAAAAGCAAAAGACCTCCCCCACTATCCACAAAATTCTCCAGCAACGTCACCTCGCCGCTAGACAATTCCTGAAGCCCAACGAGTACAATCGCATCAAAGCTGTTCACGCCTGCGGCTGCCAGATTGCTTTCGTCGGCTTGGGTCACATCCAGCGTGCCTCGTTCCGCGGCGACACCCAAGGCAACAGTTACAAGGTCAGCGCGGGCATTGGTCCCACGAACGACCAGCACACGTTGCGCGTCCGGCACGTGTAGCGTGAAATAGCGGATATCGTCCCATTCTGCTTCGTCGGGTTCGATGCGAACCTCGCCGCCAAGCCACCCCCTTCGAGCTGCCGTGAACGAAAAAGGAACATTTTCCGGAGTTCGTTCGGGCAGATCTACCGCGCTCTGAGCTACACGTTCCCCTTCCAGGAATACGCTGACCCCATACCCTTCTGCCTCCTCTCCGAACCGCGCAAGCGTAGCAAAAAGCTCGACGGGTCGGCCAGGTTCAACGATACGGCTCTCTATTTGTGCACCCGCAATGGCCGTATTTGCATGATCTCGCTCACCGAGTGGCATCAGAGTCAATTGAATTCCGTCCGGGACTATCGCCCGAAAAGAATCGACAAGCGTCGACGATTGGAGGTCGCTGATCAGAAATAATTCGCGTACGGGATTGGACGCGCCCTCTAGCAAGCTAGCGGCCCGCGAGACTGCCGAAGACAGGTGCTCCGCTCCAGCAAGTACACTCAAATCTTGCACCGCATCCAACGCGGCTTCCTGAGAAACGAAGT
>JBBKWZ010000016.1:0-13484 GCA_037969195.1 Rubricoccaceae bacterium
CAGCTCTGCGCCAGGTAGCCCCGAACGCGCCTCCCTCCAGCGTGCTCTTGCGGACATGCGCAACGAAGAGCACACGGTCTGTCCGGTAATCAATGGGGAGCGAATCGAGACGGGTATCACGGAAGACCTCTTTTCTCCCCACGACCTTCGCCACCAGATTGGGACGCTCCACAAGGTGAAGGGAACAAACGTGGAACAAGCCATTGTGGCGGCGACAAACGCGCGCAATGACTGGATGCGTATGGAATGGACGGATCGGGCGGCCATCTTCCTCAAAGCCGCTGACCTGCTGGCCGGACCCTGGCGTGATCGCCTGAATGCCGCGACAATGCTCGGGCAGAGCAAGAACGCGTACCAGGCAGAGATCGACTCGGCTTGCGAGCTAATAGACTTCTTCCGCTTCAACGTGGAGTTCATGACGCGGATTTATGAAGATCAGCCGATCAGCTCTCGCGGAATCTGGAACCGCGTCGAATACCGTCCGCTGGAAGGGTTTGTGTTTGCTATCACGCCATTCAACTTTACAGCCATTGCCGGCAACCTCCCAACCGCGCCGGCCATGATGGGCAACACGGTGCTTTGGAAGCCCGCATCAACGGCAACGCTGTCGGCCAAGATCATCATGGAATTGCTCGAAACCGCTGGGCTGCCACCGGGCGTCATCAATCTTCTCCCAGGCGATGGTGCCAATGTCGGCGATCCGGTGCTGGCTTCCGAGCACTTCACCGGGCTTCACTTCACCGGTTCAACGGGCACGTTTAATCGCCTTTGGCAAACGATTGCTTCGAATCTCGATCACTACAAAACCTATCCGCGCATCGTTGGAGAAACGGGTGGAAAGGATTTCATTGTTGCCCATGAATCCGCTGACCCGGTGGCTGTGGCTACCGCGATTGTTCGGGGTTCGTTTGAGTATCAAGGGCAGAAGTGCTCGGCCTCATCGCGCGTTTACATCCCGGAGGCAATCTGGCCTGAGGTAGAGCGAGAAATGTCCAGCCAACTCGCTGACGTGAAAATGGGGCCGGCTGAGGACTTTACCAACTTCGTTAATGCGGTGATCGACCGGAAATCCTACGACAACATTACGTCCTACATTGCGCGCGCAAAAGATGCCTCGGGCGTTGAACTCGTTCATGGAGGTTCGTACTCCGACGAGGAAGGCTATTTCATCGAGCCTACGGTTTTGCGTGCGGACGATCCCCATTACGAAACGATGGAGGAAGAAATATTTGGTCCAGTTGCCTCCGTCTTCGTCGCGCCAAAATCCATGAGCTTCGATAGCATGCTCAAGCTTGTAGATGAAACGAGCCCGTACGCCCTTACAGGTGCCGTGTTTGCCCAAGATCGGACGATGCTCGCCCACGCGTCCGATAAGCTTGTTGACGCCGCTGGAAATTTCTACCTGAACGACAAGCCTACTGGGGCGGTCGTAGGGCAGCAACCCTTTGGTGGCGCCCGAAAATCCGGCACGAACGACAAGGCAGGTTCATATGTGAACCTCCTGCGTTGGGCTAGCCTGCGTTCCATCAAAGAAACCTTTACGTCGGCAACGCACTTCAGCTATCCGTTCCATCAGCCGGAGGATGGCGTAGAGGAGCCTGCCGAGATGGTGAACGGCGTTTGATTAGCAGCGACCCGTGACGTCATTCCCAAGCATCCACCACCCTGGCGATACCATGTTTGGGCTCGTCGTTGCCCGAGCACAGGCGCAGCCGGTTGCTGTCGCGCTGGTCACCTTGCTGACGGTGACGTTCGTCGTGCTCATGCAGGGGACACCAGTTCTTGGCACATTGATCTGGGCGGTTCCTCTCGCGTATTCCATCGCGGTTGGATGGTCGCTGTATGAACTACATCGCAAACCCGCAGAAGTTGTCGTGCGCGGAGGTTTTGCTGCGGTGCGTTCGGTGTGGGATGTCGCGCGCCGGCCAGATCCATCCACCGACACCGACCTGCAGCTTTTTCGCGTGTTCCCTCCCAACCGCATCGACGGTGTCTTGAGCGCAGGAATCGGCCATCAGGTTCATGCTTTTCGGCCGGAGGATTGGCCTGCGTTTTCTGCGCTCAAGGAAGCGCTCCAAACCGCTTCGCTCTCGTTTGCGACAATGGTGGAATAGCTTACTTGGTACTTTCCGACATTGGCTGCTAGACGTAAATCAGAGTTGTGATCGTACTTGACAGAAACGCAGCCATCTCGATATCTGAGCAGCTAGTCGAGCAGCTTCGATATCATCTCGCCGCGGGACGCTATAGAACTGGAGAGCGCCTGCCTTCGACCCGGAAACTCGCCGAGCAACTTGGTGTTTCGTTCCACACCGTTCGAAAAGGATACCGCATATTGGAAGCAGAAGGCCTCCTTTCGTCCAAGCGGGGCGGCGGGTACTATGCAGCCGAACCACCAGCCCTATCGTCTTCAGAGCGCCGGGAACAGGGCGCGGCAATTGTGCAAGATGCGTTTCAACGGCTGGTAACGCTCGGGCTTTCAGAGGAGGAAACGGAGTACTTGTTTGGTGAACAGTTGCAGTTCTTCGAATCGCCCGGAGTGCGACGAAAATTGCTTTTTGCGGGTTCGTTTCGGGAGCGCGCCGAAGAAATAGCAGAGCAGCTAACTGGCCTTTTGCAGGAACGCGTGGAGCCGGTTTACATAAACGAACTTGGTGGGCACGAGGACGCTGATGTAATACTTGCCGCCTTGCCGGATTTCCAGGTTGCCTTGCAAAGCGCTCACAATGCAGACGTGGTTGGCGTCGCGATAACTCCAGCCTACGAAGCTGTCGAGCGGGTCGCGCATTTAGGAACGTCGGATGCTATCGGGCTCATTACCAGAAGTAGCGACGCGATCGAACCGCTTTCATCGGAGCTAAGAACGCTGGCGGGGTTTCATGGCCAAATTCTAGCGATCACCATTGAGGGAGATCATCGTCGATTGGAGTCAATGTTGCGGCAGGTCGATCTCGTCCTGTTCACACCGCAAACACGCCGTCGCATGCGGCCGCTATTAATCGACCACGTGGCTGTTGAATGGGCGTCCCGTGTCACCGCCGAAGCACTCGTCCACATCCGAAAAACTGTCGGGCGGTAGAGCATTCCCATTCCCCTTACCCCATGGAAGAACGGTCGCCGGAGGAAAGCCCTTTAGGACTCTCATCGCCCGATGAACGTTCGCCGTGAACCGTCGACTGCTTTGCAGTCCCAAACGGCATAGGTACGTCCATGCCTGGTTTTTCTGAGAGTGTTAGCGGTCCGTCGTCAGCCGATTCCTCTTCATCCGGCTCATTCTCTTCGTCCTGACCTGGATACTTAACGCGGAAGTGGTACACACCGCTGAGTATCGAAAGGAATGTCTCTTTGATTCGGCTAAGGTCCGCAAAGGTGAGGCTACTATTGGCAAGCTGGCCATCTTCTGTGCGCGCCTTCAGAATTGCATCAATCAGCGTCTCTAGACGTTTGGGCGTGGGTTTCTGGAGGGAGCGGCTCGCGGCTTCAACTGAATCGGCAAGCATCACAATCGCTTGCTCGCTTGTTGAAGGACGTGGACCTGGGTAGCGGAACTCCGCTTCATCAACCGGCGATTCGTTGACTTCCTTGAGCTCCTCTGCTTTTCGGTAGAAGTACTCCATCAATCCCGTCCCGTGGTGCGTGCTAATGAAATCAAGCACGACTTGAGGCAGTCTATACTGCTTGCCGATCTCCACGCCTTCCTTTACATGGCTGCCGATAATGATGGCACTCATGCGCGGCTTTACCCTGTCGTGCGGGTTGTCGCCTGGCTGCTGATTCTCAATGTAGTACTCCGGCTTGTTCATCTTGCCGATGTCATGATAAAGAGCTCCTACGCGAGCTTGCAAGGCATTCGCGCCTACTATGTCAGCTGCAGCTTCAGCCAGATTTGCGACCTGCAACGAGTGGTTAAACGTGCCCGGAGCTCTCATCGATAGTTGCTTGAGGAGATCCCGATTAGTGTCAGATAACTCCAAAAGCGTGATATCCGTTGTCACACCAAACACGCGCTCGATTCCGAAAAGCAGTGGCGACGCAAGAAGCAGCATGACGGCATTTACAACCACACTTCTCAGATCAAAGAAGACGCGGGCTTCTAACGGATCTGCTCGCATCATCGCATACGCAAAACCCAGCAACAGATAGGCCCCAAGAACTAATCCGGCGGAGATCACTAAGTGACTGCGGTTCTTTACATCCCTAACCGAGAACACACCCACGAAACCGGCGAAAATCGTGGCGAACGTGAACTGGAAATCGAAACCGAATACCAGGCCACCCAGGATGGCTAGCGTAACTGTGGCAAACATGCCCACGCGCGAATCGAAAAGAATCGTGAGCATGATGGAGACAAGTGCTACCGGTGCAGCAAGCTCATTAAATAATTCGATCTGCCCTAGAACGGCATACGCGATAACAATGCTTCCAATGAGCATTGATATCAAGAGCATTGAGCGGGTGTCGGCGAAGATGCCCGGGCGCAGGAGGTACAAATAGAGGAAGAAGACTGCATAGGCCGCGAGAATCAATACAAACTGGCCTATCCAGGAGCGATATGTGCTGATGTCACCGGCTCGGATTCGTTGTTCTAGCTCCAAGGACGAGAGCTGCTCGTACACTTCCTGCGTGACGACATCGCCCCTACGGATAATCGTCATGTCCTCCTGGATGCGACCCCGTGTCGTTTCCACGTTTCGCATTTCTTCCTCAAGACGCTGCTCCGTAGCCTCACGCTCGTAGTGGAGGGGTGCGCGATACACATGTTCGAAAAACGTCATTGCGAGTCGGACAGAATCGCGGCGGCCGCCGAACTGCTGTTCGAATGTTGTCTGCGCACTGCTGAATGCTTCATCAATTCCAATCAGTTCGTCCATCTGTTGGATGCTCTCGTCGCGGACACGAGGATCGGTGTTGCGCACCAATACTTCCGTGGTTCGGACGCTATCTCGCGGAATATCGAAGACGTTTTCTGCCAGTCGCCGTGTGCCCAACCGTGAAACAGAGCTCTGAATCAGGCTGGCAAGCGAAGGTGAGCCCTCCCCTGCTCGAGTAGGCGTTGGCAAGACGCCAGAATGCGAGGCGTACGACGCCAACAATTCGCGCCACTGGGAATCGGAGATGGTCAGCGGGAAGCTTTCCCGCAGTTGCACAAATCTTGTTGAGTCGCCCTGCTTGCTTTCCTCCGGCTCTCGTGTTTCAGCGAGTCGCCACTCGCCATAGACCTGAAATATCGTGTCGAGTCGAGCAACAAGGGTGTCCAGCCTGGCTTGCGTTTCAGAAGCCGAATTCGGATTGACGGAAAAGATCGGAGGCTGTGCTCGGCGCACTGAATCGCGCTGAGCTTCGATTTCCTCATCCAGCAAATGAATTGGAAAACTGAACGGAGCTACGAGATCGTCGTCGAGCCAGACATCGCCCTGGTCCGCCGTGTTTCGGTGGAACTGCACGCGAGGGAACGCCATCAACCCCAACCCGACAAGGGCGAGCATTAGTCCCACGCGTTCCCACACGACGCGTCGTGAGAGCTTCTGGCGATCGAGATGGCCAGAACCATCAGCTTTGAGGTTGGGCCGCCTGGGTCGCCGCCCACCTTTTTGCTTCAATCCTACGCGGTCCAGAATGCTCATGAAAAAACGAGTCGTGCCTACCCCAAGCTACGATGAAGTGATTTCACGCGTCGGCTTGTAACGCATCAGCATCTTCCTCTCCCGAGGCGCTCGAAGCTCCGTGCCGAAGGCCCAGCAAGCTTCCAAGCGCCACCATGCCCGCCGCACCAAACAAGGTATAAAGCGGCCACGCGAGAGGCGCCAATTCCATAGTTGCCTTCAATTCGCTATCCGGACGCCAGACAAACACCCATGAACTCTCCGCTGCGCTATAAAACACTCCAAAGATTACAATGGTCATCACGACGATCGTGACAACAAATGCGACCATCGCGTCCATTTCACGGGCTTTTTCACTGACGATGCCCAGGAGAAATGCTCCGAGTAGCCCACCGTAGGTAAAGCCCGCAATGCCTAACCCCAGCTCCACAACGGGATTCTGAAGGTCTGTGAACAACATCGCGAACCCAATGAACACGACTCCCCAAACGAGCGTCATTAGGCGACTCAGCTTAAGCGCGGCGGCGTCTTCGAGCTTGCGACCAACGAATCGTGCGTATACGTCCATGATTGAAGCACCGGCGAGCGCGTTCAATGACGATGAAAGTGTGCTCATCGCTGCCCCGATTATCCCGGCCAACAACAGCCCGGATACTCCCGCTGGCATGCCCTCAACGATGAACTTGGGGAAGATCTCATCGCTCCGTGAGAGGCCGAGGGCCTCCAGGGTGGCCCCATCGTAGTACGCCCAGAGCAGCAGTCCTACGAAGAGGAACAGTGCAAATTGTACAATCACCCCCACACCACTCCACACCATGGCGCGCTGTCCATCCTTCAGTGAGCGGCACGCGAGAATCCGCTGCACGATCAGTTGATCAGCACCATGCGAAGCCATCGAAAACACGGTGCCGCCGACAAGTGCAGTAAGGAACGTATACGGCTGAGTCAGCCAATCGGTGAGGCCAGAGCCTGTGTTCAGGATCTGTGTTTTGCCTTCCGCAGCTGCGCTTACCAGCCAGTTTGTAGGAAGATGTCCGAGTAATAGGAACACCGCCATTACGGCACCCCCTACGTAGAGGAACATCTGAACTGAGTCGACCCACACAACCGCTTTCAATCCCCCAACGTAGGTGTAGCAGATTGTAACAATGCCAATAACAACTATAATGCTAGCATAACTGATATCCCAGCCTGCCGTTAGTGCAATCACTTTCAGCGGGATGGCCGTCGCAAAGAGTCGAACGCCATCGGCAAGAAGTCGTGTGAGCATAAACGTAACCGACGCCATGCCCCGCATTCTGTCTCCGAAACGCTGCCCGAGATACGCGTAGGCCGTCTCTTGTTCTCCCCGGAAGTACCTCGGGAGGAGAATCAGACTGACGAGGATTCTGCCTAGTAGAAAGCCGAGCGTGATTTGCAGGAATGTCAGTGCGCCGCCGAATGCGACCGCCGGAATTCCAATTACGGTAAGCGTGCTCGTCTCCGTCGCGATAACAGAGAAGCAAACGGCCCACCACGGCAAATCTCGGCCGCCAAGAAAGTAATCGGATGTTGTTTGCTGCTTACCTCCCGCGCGAATCCCAAGCCAGGCGATGCCAATGAGGTACACGGCGATTACGGCAAAGTCCAGCGGTTGAAGCAAAATGAGTTGAGGTTATTAGATAAAGGCAATGACGGGCGGCTCAATGGATTCTAGATATCCACGCAATGCGACCAAAGCACTCTCGAAGCTGTCCGTGGGTGCAAGAAGCACATCGTAGAAAGGTTCAGCGGCTTTGTCGTAGAGGCCGAACCGAAAATGTGCCGGCGAAGCCCCGGCAAGGAAACCTGCCGCAGACGAAAACGGCGAGGAAAGATCTATGGCCACATGTGGATGGGGATTCCAGAACGCCTCTTGTGCTTTCTTGCCGGGAAGCTTCCGCCAATCACGGTCTTTGTCAGAAATCACATCCACCGCTCCCGCAAACGAATCCGGTGCATATCTGACCTGCTCGCCCAGGACTACAGGGATGAGGTTCGTTCTCGGGATGTCAATCTGCAGGGCGAACTTCCACGCCGCACGCAGCATGCTTTCATCATCCGGCAAGACGAGAAGTATCCGGGCTTCGTGCGGGTCCGTTGGCCACTCCCCAATTAAACGATTCCGCTCCGCCTTGAGGGCGGCGCGATAGGCCAATCGGTCTCGGATAGCATCGAACACAATCTGCGGAAACTAGCGCAAGAGCGCGAGAAGCGCAGCTTCGTCGAGGACGGGAACTCCCAGTTCGTTTGCTTTGTCGAGTTTGGATCCCGCTGCCTCACCGGCAACGACAAAGTCCGTTCTCTTCGAAACGCTGCCCGTCACCTTCCCTCCCGCCTGCTCGATCAGCTTCTTGGCATCGTCGCGAGTCAGCGTAAGCAGCGTTCCTGTAAGCACGAACGTCTTTCCAGAAACCTCTGAGGTGTAATCGGACTGCGCAGGCTCTTCTTCCGGCAACCGAACGGTATTCACACCCAACTCTGCGAGTCTTTCAACCGCACGGCGATTCTCTTCGTGCGCAAACCACGCAACCACGCTCTCCGCCGTCTCTGGGCCGATTCCGTGGATGCCTTCCATGTCTTCTCGTGTAGCTCGCCCCAATTCCTCTAGCGACGCGTACTGGGTCACGAGCAGTTTTGCGGTCGTCTCTCCTATGAAGCGGACGCCGAGGCCGAAGAGCAAACGATTCAGCGGGCGACTTTTGGATGCCTCGATACCTTCGAGCAAATTATCAACCTTTTTGTCCTTGTATCCTTCGAGGCCTAATAGATCATCGCGTTCAAGGTTATAGATGTCCGGAAGGCTAGCTATCAGCCCTTGCTCCACGAGCTGCGCTGCTACCTTTTCTCCCATCCCCTCGATGTCCATTGCATTTCGGGAGGCGAAATGCTCAATCAGGCGCTTTAGCTGCGCCGGGCAGTTTGCCGAGACACAACGGATATCTGCCTCACCTTCCATGCGCACGAGAGGTTCGCCACAATCAGGACAGGATGTTGGCTCGCTATAGATGATCTCCGTTCCGGTTCGAACGTCGGCTACCGGCCCGATGAGCTGCGGTATTACATCTCCTGCACGCTTGATCGTCACGCGGTCACCGATACGGATGTCCCGAGAGAGTATGTACTCGGCGTTGTGAAGCGTTGCACGTGAAACCGTGACACCTCCGACTACGATAGGCTCAAGCACTGCGACTGGTTTGACGACGCCAGTCCGGCCAACGCTATGCTCGATAGTAAGCAACGTCGTCGTGGCCTCTTGCGCTGGAAACTTATACGCTACTGCCCAGCGGGGGGCATTGGCCACGTTTCCTAGTATTTGCTGGAAATCACGTCGATCGACTTTCACCACTACGCCATCGATTTCGAAATCCAGCTCGCCGCGCCTTTCGGTCCAGAATGTGCAGAATTCGATCACTTGTTCAATGGTGGCAAACTGAGCATGATTGGGACTCGTTGGAAAGCCTAGTTCGCTCAGCCACGCCAGTGCATCCGTTTGCGTTGTAGGATCGTCTCCGTCAGTTCGACCTATTCCGTAAGCCCAGAAATCGAGTTTCCTTTCGGCCACGGCAGCAGGATCCAGTTGGCGAAGACTTCCAGCTGCTGTGTTTCGCGGATTTGCTACGGGGGCTTCGCCCGCCTTTAGGAGCCTCTCATTGAGTTCGTCGAACGCATGCAGGCTCATGTACACCTCCCCGCGGACCTCCAGGTAAGGTGGCGGATTGCCTAACAAATGCAATGGGATCGAGCGAACGGTTTTGACGTGGCTTGTCACGTTCTCTCCGATAGAACCGTTGCCTCGCGTTGCCCCAAGTGCTAGTTGCCCCTCATTATACCGCAACGCAATGGCCAACCCATCGATCTTCAGTTCCGCAACGAGATCTGGCGTCTCACCTTCTTTCAGAACTACAGCCAATCCCCGGACCGCGCGGGCATACCATGCCTGGAGTTCCTCAGCGTCGAAAGCATTTGTCAGAGACAGCAGCGGCTCAGGGTGCCGAACTTTCTCGAACTTGGCCAGCGGGGCACCACCTACGCGATGAGTTGGCGAGTCGCCAGTCTTGAGATTCGGAAATCGTTCCTCTAACTCCTGCAGTGCACGAAAAAGCACATCGTACTGGCCATCCGCAAGAGGAGACTTTCCTTGGACGTAATAAGCGTGGCCCAATCGCCGGAGGACATCACGAAGCCTCTCGGCGAACGCTGGCGCCTCATTTGGTTTGTGACTCGTAACCGGCCTTTCCTCTACACCTCGGAGGACATCCAGCGAATCACTGACGAGGTCCATCAGAGGTTATGATTGTGGCGTTGGGCGTCCGCCGGCCGGAAAAACGGTGTGTAGCGAATCAAGGAGCGTCTGCCCGTACGTGCTATCGATACGAAGAATTTGGCCCGGCGGCGGGTTCCATTCGTACCCCCTAAAGCGAAGCGTCACCTCGTTGGGATTCATGCCAAGACCGCCTTCGCCCCAAAGCACGACGCTACGATTGCTCGAGAACGTAACGGATTCTCCGGGTTCTACCCAAACCGGACGCCGCTCAGCCGGTACTTCAGTCACTCGAAAACTCTGGAGACCATCGCCGCCCGCGACAACAGTTACTTCCACAGGAAAGGTCAGTCGTGGCGCACCGGATTGTCCTGTTGAACTTCCTGAGATTGAGCTATCTCCGAGCGCCGTTAACGCTGTATCCGCTCCTGCCGTGGTAGCAACGTCTGGCTCTGGCGAATCGCTTCTGAAAAGGAGCCATAAGATGGTACACACTGCCAGCACCACCAGAACCGTGACACCGAGAATCGCTCCCCAGGCTGTATCAAATGACCCGCCTGAAGTTGCGCGAACATTTTTCTGCAGCCTTCGGGTTGGCCTTGCTCCTGAATATGGAACGGGGGTCGGTCCCTCAAATGCAGTAGAACCTGTAGGGATGGCCGCGGGCAGAGGATCGACCTTGGGAAACTGGGATGCCTTCTGAGGTTTTACGGTCTCGCCTGTGGCTGACGCGTCGTCCTTGGACGTGCTTTGCTCATCTTCCGCCGCTTTGACACTGCCGTCCACGTAATCAGGGTGCAACTCGCCGCGGTACGTACCTGCTTTGACCGCCTCCATTGCAGCGTCCACCTTGTGTGGCCGGATCCCCACAGCCTCCCCATACGAACGTGCAAACGCCTTCAGGTAAACAGCGTTGAATGAGGGGTCACCAATAAGTTGCCCCGATTCGAAACGCTTCAGGATATCTGTCGCCAGTCGCGTCTCTTGGTGGATGTCCTCAATCGTCAGCTTCGCCGCCTCCCGAGCGGCGCGAAGATCGGCTTCGAGTGTGTGCGAGACGGGAGCCATTGAATAGTTGTGACGGACTTCGGGCGGGGTCTCGTAGAATACGAAGGCAATGCCGGGTTAGGAAGGGCTAACCGTTGTTGAATCGTTCTGTAGCGGCACAAATCGCGTGCTTACATATTCTCCTCGAACCTCGATAATCGGGGACCATGACTACTTTTATGAGCATCCATAATTGCTCTGATGGACCGGCAACGCGCAGCTGGTTCCTCTCCGCTGGCATCACAAAGAACCCCGACCGAAAGGACGGCCGGGGCTATTTGGTCGGGTAGGCGGGATTTGAACCCACGACCTCCTGCCCCCCAGGCAGGCGCGCTACCGAGCTGCGCCACTACCCGAATACATTTAGAAAAGTACCGAGGTCACGAAAGTTGCTGCAACATGTCCTCCAAAAACGCACGCAGGTTGAGCAATTCAGCCTGAGTCGCCGGATCATCTACCTTTCGCTGTCTGGACAATGCCTGACGCGCACCCTCTAACGTGTATTTCTCATCGCGCAAAAGCTGTTTGATTTGCTCAACGAGCTCAATGTCGGCTTGCGTGTAGGTTCGATTGCCTGCTCTGTTCTTTTTGGGTTTGAGATACGGAAACTCAGTCTCCCAATAGCGAAGGACATGCGCCTTCAGTTGGGTCATCTCGCTGACCTCACTGATCGAGTAATAGAGTTTCTTTATGCCGTTCTGTTTCATGAATGTGGTCGTGCGCCGACTCGTGATAGGCTTGTTGGTGCTTAAAGTAGCACGCGATGTGATATTGGTGCTGCAATCAGGCGTAGCAACAAAAAGGTATGCGAAGCAATGCTAGATAGATGCGCTATGCTCTTTAGCCCTACGTCGAGGGCTGCTCCTAGCCTCCGACGACAGCAGGGTTATATTGCAAGCACGTTCACATGCATCCAATAGACCTCAGCATCTTCGTCCTTTATGTCCTCCTGATGCTGGGAGTGGGTTTCTTCTTCTATCGAAAGAACGAGGGATCTGAGGACTACTACGTCGCGGGTCGCGACATTGGCAGCATCCACATCGGCCTTTCCGTTGTGGCGACGGATGTCGGGGGTGGATTTTCAATTGGGCTCGGTGGATTAGGATTTGTCATCGGCCTATCCGGGTCGTGGATGCTTTTCACGGGGCTAATAGGCGCGTATTTGAGCGCTATCCTCCTTATTCCGAAGGTCAAGGGACTCTCGGATGTGAATAAGTATACAACGTTTCCCCAAATCCTCGGGCACTTCTTTGACGCACGAGTCGCGTTCCTGGCTGGTGTGATCAGTGCAATCGGGTACCTGGGCTTCACATCTTCGCAGATACTCGCCGGAGCGAAGCTCGCGTCTGCAACGTTTCCCTCGATGGATCTCCAGGTCGCACTCTGGGCGATGGGCGGATTCGTCGTCGTGTACACCGCGCTCGGTGGCCTCAAGGCCGTCATCTTCACTGATACAATCCAGTGGATCGTACTGATCGCGGGACTGTCATTCGTTGGGCTGCCGATTGCCTATGCAGCCGTTGGCGGATGGACTGGAGTCAATGCCGCCTTGCCTGATGCCTTTTTCAGCTTCTCAAATATTCGCTGGCAGGATTTCGCTAACTGGATCGTCACAATCGTGCCGATATGGTTTGTCGGAATGACACTCTACCAGCGAATTTACGCTTCACGTAGCGAGCGCGAGGCTAAACGGGCGTGGATGATAGCAGGCCTTTTTGAATGGCCAGTCATGGCCATGCTTGGGGTAACACTGGGCTTGCTGGCGCGTGTAGCCGCGGAGCAAGGAGCGTTCGCCTATCTGGGATTTGCAAGCGCTGAAGGGATGGACGAAGAGATGGGGATCCCCTTACTCCTGCGTACCGTCCTGCCAACCGGTATGATGGGTATCATGATGGCCGCGTACTTTTCGGCAATCATGTCAACTGCCGACAGTTGTCTGATGGCGGCCTCAGGCAACGTTGTGGACGACGTGTTCGGTGCTGTGACAAGTGCTCCGGCGGGTTCAAAACGGCAGCTGCGATTGTCACAGTTGGCGACCCTGCTGTTGGGAGGCGGTGCACTTGTTCTCGCTTCGGCTATGCAGAATGTGCTGGAGATGATGCTCTATTCCTACGCCTTCATGGTCTCTGGGCTCTTTGTGCCTGTAGTCGCAGCGCTATTCATGAAGAGGCGAAACAGTTCGGCGGCTCTCTTCTCCATGATTGGTGGCGGGGGAACGACACTCGGTCTCATTATCGCGGATTTAAACCTTCCACTGGAGCTTGACCCGATACTCTTCGGACTGCTGGTTTCCGTCGCGCTCTACCTTATTCTCAATTTCGCACTCCCACCCACCCAACCAAACAGTCCCGCTGCCGGGCCTCTCGATGCCGATTGATTATGTGGTTAACGATTCAGCCCAGAGGCCCGCGCCAGACGAGAGTCTCCAGATTGCGACTTTTTTGCACCAGCATCTTGATGCCTTCGGAGACCCGATTGAGCTGATTCAGTTGGCCATTGCATACGCACTTGGCGAGAGCGAACACGGGGGCGGATTTATCGCGGTCGCAAGA
>JBBKWZ010000017.1:0-4002 GCA_037969195.1 Rubricoccaceae bacterium
GACGCGGACATTCTACTTTTCATGGCGGATGCTTCAGAACCTGCGCCCACGCATGATGCCCGCGGCGCCCTGGACCGCATGGGGCGCAGTTCAAAACCGGCGATGCTGCTCCTTAACAAAATGGATCTGATTCTCCCCGAGAGAGCGCTTCCTCTGGTAGAGCAGTACGCAGAGATCCGCGCCTTCGAAGAGGTCATCCCCGTATCAGCGAAGACAGGCAAAGGAGTCGATGGCCTCATGGAAGAGATCAGGAAACGCCTTCCGGCCGGGCCGCCCTACTACCCGAAGGATCAGATCTCGGAGCACCCCGAGCGGTTTTTCATTGCCGAGATCGTACGAGAGGCCATTTTCAACCGGTTTCGGGACGAAATTCCCTACTCAACTCAGGTCAATGTGGTGACGTACGAGGCCCGAGAGAAGGGCAAGGATTTCGTCGATTGCGAAATTGTTGTCGAGCGGGATGCGCAAAAAGGCATTCTGATTGGCAAGGGAGGGAAGGCATTGAAACACCTCGGTGAAGCCGCCCGAAAAGGCATCGAAGAGTTCATGGGAACGTCGGTGTACCTACAACTACACATCAAGACTCGCTCTGACTGGCGCAACAAGGAGGGCTATCTCAGGTCGCACGGGTTCGGAAAATGAGTTCGTACCGAGGCCGACGTCCGTTCAGCCCGTTTCCTGATCGACAATGCACAACTGAGAAGCGCACAACGCGGCTTCATCAGGATCATTGGTCGCGACAACGATGATCTTGTCGTCCATGCCAATAATGGACTCGGAAAGTTTTCGCCCGGGCTCATCCAACGTGGCCGAGGGTTCATCGAGAAGCAACAACGGCGGGTCGTGAAGGAGCGCCGCCGCAATCCGGAGGCGCTGTCGCATGCCGGTAGAATACGTGGACAACTGATCTTCAGCGCGCTCAGCGAGGCCTACGCGTTGAAGTACCTCTTCAATTCGCTCGTTCCTTTCCGACATCCTGCGGGCACGTGCCAGAAAGGCCAAATTTTCGCGGGCCGAAAACGGCGCGTAAAGCTGCACGTACGGCGCAACGAAGCCAACGGAATGCGGCAGAACATCGCCTTTGATTTCACACCCATCCACAACCAACGAAACGCCCCCTTTCGTTGGCTGAAGCAAACCGGCCAGTATTTTTAAAAGCGTTGACTTCCCAGAACCATTGCGCCCCGTTATCGCAAGCGGCAAGCCCGGTCCGACGTTGAGCGACAGGTCGCTGAAGAGAACGCGCCGCCCGTAGCGCATGGCGAGGCCATTGGCCGTGAGCTTCGTGATTTGGTCAGGCATGGGCGATTGGCTGAGCGCGCAAAGGTACCCCGGCCCTCGAAGGTCGGACATAGCTTCCGGTCTCGATTCGTCCGCCACCGTTAAACTGTAGCGTCTGTTAAATCTCATACGTGCGCACTTCTCTCTTTATAGGACTTGGGTTTCTTCTGGCGGCGTGTGCCACAGATGAGCCGGCCGTGCCAGTGCGACCCACAACGGAAGTTGACGATTCCTTGGGGAGAAATACAGTACCCGTTCCAGATTCCGAGGCCTTTGCCGCTTCGCGCGCGCGCGCAGTCATTCAACCCGTGGGCGATAGTGGAATAGAAGGTCAGGTAGATTTCACTCGGATGGGCACCGGCGTCCGAGTCCTGGCTTTCGTTCAAGGATTAGATGATGGACTCTTCGGCTTTCACGTTCACGAGAGAAGTTCGTGCGGGCGTCCCGGCGAGCACTTCAATCCCTCTAACGCGCCCCATGGCGACCCGTCCCTATCCGCACATCATCGGCCTATCGGAGCTCTCGGAAACATCCGCTCTGCGCGGAGTCGAGCACGGTACGATCGCATTGACACGATTCTGAGAATGGATAGCACGAACTCACTAGTCGGCCGTGTTGTCGCGATTCACTCCGGGCAAGATGATCTGAACACCCAGCCGGATGGCGGCGCCGGCGAAATGGTAGCGTGCGGCGTCATCGAGGCGCGCTGATCTCATGATAAAGGCTCTCCTTTTTGTTCTCGGATGTGCGCTCGGCGTTTTCGTCGGGTGGCTCTTGTTTTTCTCGGAGCCTCTCCCAACGCCGCTTGAAGCTCGGCGTACGCTGGATGCTTTAAGCGAACAGCTGCAAATCACGCGAGCGAACTTTGAACGCCTTCAGCCCCCGACATCGGACGAGGAGAACGCTTTACGGAGACCCGAAACACCCCCGTACAGCGACCATTTGGAAATTGCCGACTCTCTGGGCGTAGAACCCGTATCCGGCGAGGGCGACATCAGCAACTACCTCCGGTCGGGCGAACTTGTACCACTTGTCGAGAACGAGTTCTACACGGTGGCCGTGCTGGAGCACTCCGCGCCTTTCATAACTCCCAGCCTCTTCACTCTGTTGGATGAGATTGGGCGGCGGTTCCAGGCTGGACTAGCAGAGCATGGCCTCCCTATCTACCGTTTTACACTCTCCTCTGCCACGCGAACCGCCGACCTGCAGTCAGACCTCCGCGTGGGAAATCGCAATGCAACGTCGGGCACATCGAGCCACGAATTCGGTATGAGCGTTGACATCGTCAATTTCCGATACAGCTACGTCGAGTCCGAGTCCGACCGTATCGATGTCCGAGACGACGAGCTATCGGACCAGATCAACGAGCAACTTGCTGAGACGTACCGCGCCTATGGTGGTCTTTATTGGGACCACCTGTTCGGACAAATGACGCGCGTGCTCGACGATTTGCAACGCGAAGGCAGTGTCCTTGTTTTGTTGGAAGCCGAACAACCGGTTTTCCACATCACGGTGACGCAATGACAAATCCCAGAACCGCTCTCATCCTCGGCGCAACCGGCCTAGTTGGCGGTCATGTGCTTCGATTGCTGGCAGCGGATGCGCGTTGGAATCGCGTGATCACGCTTGGAAGGCGCACCATGGAGCCCGCTTCCGCGACGCATATCCATCACGTCATCGATTTTGATGAGATGGACGTGCATACGGAGCACTTCGCTTGCGACGACATGTTTTGTTGTCTCGGCACGACGATAAAGCAGGCCGGATCAAAGGAGGCCTTTCGTCGCGTTGACTTCGGCTTTCCCGTTGAAGCGGCCTACCTCGCCAAAGCGCAAGGCGCGTCGCAGTTTCTGCTTGTTTCGTCGTTGGGCGCGAACGCTAAATCGCGGATCTTCTACAATGGTGTCAAAGGCGAGGTTGAGCGGGCTCTCACCGAAGTCGACTTCGATTCGCTCGCCATATTCCGCCCTTCATTGCTGGCTGGAGATCGCGCCGAGCATCGGATAGGCGAGAACTTCGGCACACTCGCCCTTGCTCTTGCCCGACCACTCCTCGTAGGCCCTTTCCGCAAATATCGAGCAACACCTGCCCACGACTTGGCCCGCGTAATGATCGACGTTGCTGGGGAAAGAGCAGCCGGGAGAACGATATTCGAGGCTGATGCCATCATGGCGCGGGCGCAAGGAATGTTTCAGTCGTAGCCTGAGCGACTGAGCCGAATATGCCTGTGCCATTCTGTACGTTGGAAACGACGTTGGGGATCTCCCCAGGAGATAGTGTCGTCGGCAGGAACTGAATCGACTGCGACTGAATGAAATCGATCAGCGCGTTATCAACAGCCGTGATTTGAATGCGCTGAGGCCCGAAATAGTTATAGGCGAGCCAAACGATGCTGAATCGAATGGTGCCATCCGGGTTTCTCTCAAAGTTGCCCTCGTTTAGAAGCGGTGAGTTCGACGCGCGCAGATCGATCGGGTCAACATCGCGATCATTCACCAGGTCGAATGCGAAGGGCGTCAGTGGGTATATCTCCGGTTCCAGTGCACGGACATTGAAAACGTAGACACTCTGCCGCCCCGGATAACTACTTGGCGAAACGTTCGTGAAGGGCGAGTCGCCGACCTGATAGTAGACGGTATCGGGAAGCGGTTCGACAATAGAAAACGCGCCGGGAACGATGGTTTCGGCGGTCACGGTCCCGGGAAAACCAGGCACGGTCGC
>JBBKWZ010000018.1:0-4214 GCA_037969195.1 Rubricoccaceae bacterium
GTATCGGTTTGATTCTAGGATTGCTTGGTCTCTTCCTTTTGTTGGGGGCAAGTGACGTCGTGGAAGGAGCAGGATTGGACCGAATTGGCGCGCTGGCCATTGTCTTTGCGGCGTTCTCGTGGGCGCTCGGATCAGTCTACGCGAGCAACGCCCCGCAACATCCGTCGGCATTCCTCAGCGCAGGACTTCAGATGATTACAGGGGGGGCGATGCTTCTCGTCGTTGGCCTTTTGCTGGGAGAGCGCATCGTAATTGAAACGGTCTCACTGCGCTCTGCCTCGGCCTTAGGCTACTTGATTTTCTTTGGCTCTATAATCGCTTACACGTCCTACAATTGGCTTCTTCGCAACGCGGACACCGCGAAGGTTTCCACGTACGCGTATGTGAATCCCATCGTCGCTGTATTTCTGGGATGGGCGCTTGCCGACGAAGTATTCAGCGCTCGCACTGTCGTTGCAGCGTTCGTAATCGTAGCATCCGTAGCCCTCATCATCACAGCAAAAGCGAAAAAGCTGGCGGCGAAGTCTATCGACCCACGTCCTTCACCCCTTCCCGCAGCGACGCAAGAATGTTGAGGTAGCTGCCATAGCGTTCGGCCGTGATCAGGCCCTCATCAACGGCGTCTGTGACGGCGCATTGTGGTTCGTGGTCGTGTGTGCAATCGGGAAAGCGACAGTGGCCAATGAATGGCCGGAATTCGACAAAGTATCCGCCCAGTTCTTCCGGCGACATATCCCAGATACCGAACTCGCGGATCCCCGGCGTGTCAACCACGAGGCCTTTCGCAATTCGATGCAGCGTCGCGGAGGTCGTGGTGTGCTTGCCCTTTTGTGTTCTTTCGCTGATACCACTGGTCCTGAGATCCAATTCAGGTTCGATCGCATTCAGGAGGGAGGTTTTGCCCACGCCTGATGGCCCCGCAATAACGTTCGTTTTGTCTTCCAGCGCGGTCGCGAAAGCCTTGACGCCTTGACCTGAAATGGCACAGGTCTTTAGTACCGCATAGCCAAGACTCTCGTAGAGCTCTTTCCAGAAAACAACAGTCTCCTCTGCATGCGGTTTGCCTTCCAGCAAGTCAATTTTGTTAATGATGATCGCAGCGTCGAGGTGGTAGGCCTCCGCCATCACAAGAAAGCGATCCACAAAACCCGCGTTGAACTTGGGGCTGAATGCAGCCTGCACGCACCATGCGGCGTCCACGTTGGCTGCGATAACGTGTTCCTTGTCTGAGCGCCGCCCGGCGGCCCGGCGACTGAGTTGATTCTTGCGCGGAAGAATCTCTGTGATGAATCCAGAGCCATCATCATCTCCGATGCGCATCGATACGCGATCTCCAACTGCAATCGGATTCGTCTCGGCTATCTCGTCCTGCTGCAGCCGGAACTTGCCGCGCATTCGCGCCTCAACGACTTCGTTGCCGCTATCCGGCAGCACGCCATACCACGATCCCGTCGAGCGAATTACGGTGCCTACAACTTCCGGAGAATCACCAGAGCTCGCCGTCGCCGTCATGCGGTTGAAACTCCGCCCACGGGGCTCCGTCTAATTCGGGCACGTCCCCCGGTGCGCCAGCTTTCACTGGTCCAATTGTCGAGGGCGCAGACCTTTTCAGAACCGACCGAAACGATCATGAGCAAGACTGAATCCAAGGGCCGAGCGGAATACGAAAAAGCACGCGAGGCGTTCACGAAGCTGGATATGCAAGATAAGGCGGCCTTCGTCATGGAAGCGACGTTCAGCACCTTTGGCGAGGCCTTCAAAGACGCTGGGCAGCAGTTTGCCGACGTGATCGAGAAGGTCTCTTCAGAGGATTTCTTCAAGGGGTTCGCCTGGGAATGCGGGCCTGATTCAGACTCCGAGGAGGAGGCGACAAAGAAGAAGTCTTCAAACGGTGCAAAACCGTCCGCCTCGCGGCCATCCACAAAGAAGAAGAAGGACGAGGATGACGGCTGAACCTGACCAACAGGTAGAAAGCTGGGTAGAGCGATTTGAGAATGCCAGCCTGTTTGGGCGTGCTCAATTGTTGGGCGGCGGTGCCGTTCGATTAACCGCAAACGCAATCGATTCTATCCTCAAGCGCGTCGCACGGACTGCCGTGGATGCAGAAAAAGCATTTCTCGGAGAATTGGACCCGAATGTTTCGGATGCGAAGGTGATCGAGGAGGTGGAGGAGAAGTAGACAATAAATCGGGCCGCCCCCACCACAGAAGCGACCCGATTCGTCCTTATCCCAACCACGCTTACGCAGCTAGACTACGGCCTGGACAAATCCCGCGGATGCGAGAATGAAGCACTCTTGCAACCATTGGCGTACCGTCGCCGGTCGTTGTTAGCTCCGCTTCAATAAGTCCTCGCTCAACCATTTCGATCACCACGGCGTGTCCCAATTGCGATGAGTTCGTCTGGCCTTCCCGGTTAGTCGGGCGTAGTCGACGTGCCGCAAGTCGGTTGATGTCAGGCCAAGCGAGCGAACCACAAGGAGTCGCTGAGGCTGCATCCAACACGTCGCGGATGAACTCGGGTGCGTGGGGAAGGGTATCTGCCAACCGATGGGTTAGCGAAGCCGCGGGTCGAGATGCAGAGCGAAGAGCCTTCATTGGAGCGGTGTCTTGCGTGATTGAAAGCAAGATGCGCACCGAAGGTGACAGGCGGTGTCACAGCGAGTGTGGTATTCCTGAAACGTGCTCGGAACACTCCCTATTTCGGCAGAGGAGTATGGGGTGTGAGCGGAGGGCAATCTCTCATACTCTCCTCCCCTCATTCCCCGTCCCCTAGTTCATTACTGCTTCGCCTTCGATAACTGTCGGGGTGGGCGCGTTGTTCGAGCCCGGCTTTTCACTATCAGGAATTGAGAACAACTTGACGGGGTCCGCGACCGGCTCTGGGCAAAGAAGTAGTTCCAGCGCTTCGTCGATACGTTGCACGTACTTCACTTCTAGGCCTTCGATGGCCTTGTCCTTGATCTCCTTAATATCCTTCTCGTTCTTCTCTGGAAGGACGACTGTCGTAATGCCAGCACGTCGAGCCGCGAGCACCTTCTCTTTTATGCCACCAACCGGGAGAATCAAGCCACGCAATGTGATCTCACCCGTCATAGCGACAGAGTTCTGTACGCATCGTTGGGTGTAGATGCTCGTCAGCGCCGAAATCATGGCGACTCCGGCGCTAGGCCCGTCCTTGGGCACAGCGCCCGCTGGCACGTGCACGTGGACATCCCAATAGCGGAAGGCATCGTTGGGGATGCCAAGCTCCTCAGCGTGGGCTTTTACCCACGAGAAGGCTGCCTGCGCGCTCTCACGCATTACGTCGCCAAGTTTGCCCGTGAGGACCATCTTTCCTGAGCCTCTACTGACCGAAGCCTCAATGAACAGGATGTCTCCACCTACAGGCGTCCATGCGAGGCCAGTAGCCACGCCAGGCACCTCGGTGCGGTCCGCAACCTCGTTGAAGAATTTCCGAGCGCCGAGGTAACCCTCGATATCGGACTCTTCTACGGTCGCTTGTTCAGATTCTCCACCCGCGACTTTTACTGCTACACCACGCACAACGGAACCGATTGTGCGCTCTAGCTGACGAACACCGCTTTCACGAGTGTAGCCTTCAATGAGGTGCAACAGTGCTTCATCGGTAATGGTGAATTGCTCGTCCGTGACACCGTTGCGCTCAATTTGGCGAGGAACCAAGTACTGTTTGGCGATGGCCAGCTTCTCCTCCATCGTGTAGCCGTTAATCTCAATGATCTCCATCCGATCACGAAGAGGCGCGGGGATCGTCTCGAGATAGTTAGCGGTGGCGATGAAAAGCACCTTCGAGAGGTCGTAATCGAGTTCCAGATAGTGATCGTTGAACGTGTCGTTCTGCTCTGGGTCGAGAACTTCGAGGAGGGCAGAGGACGGATCGCCGCGGAAGTCTGTACCCAGCTTGTCGATTTCATCCAGCATGAAGACCGGATTTGATGTGCCCGCTTTCTTCAAGCCCTTGATAATCCGACCGGGCATTGATCCGATATAGGTCCGGCGGTGACCACGGATCTCGGCCTCGTCCCGGATTCCGCCCAAGGACATGCGCACAAACTCGCGCCCAATGGCGCGGCCGATCGATTTGCCAAGACTGGTCTTGCCGACGCCAGGAGGGCCGTAAAAGCACAGGATGGGCGCTTTCATGTCGCCCTTCAGCTTGAGGACAGCCAGATACTCAAGGATTCGCTTCTTGAC
>JBBKWZ010000019.1:0-4385 GCA_037969195.1 Rubricoccaceae bacterium
AACTCAACAACCCACGCAAGCGGCTCCTGGCCGCCTCTTCGTCTTGGGTGTAAATGTTGTACCACTCCCAAATCGGCACGCCATCGAGAAGAATCAGTGTCATTTGCTCGAGCATTTCCTGCGAGGTTGTCGACGGCAGGAAGTGTTTCGCAAAGTCGTTTACGATAGCGGTCGCGCTTGTAGGATCAGAGAGATTCTCGGCAAGTGGCAGTGGGTCGAGTTCCTCAAAAACGCTATCGCCATATATCACGGCATTAACGTAGCCTTGGCGCTCAGGCACTGTGCCTGTGGTAATCCATGCCCGATATTGATCGGGGGAGTAGCCAGGCCATCCTGCCACGTTTGGAGGATTCAGGATGTCTTGGCCAAGCGAAAAGCCAAGTTCGCGGAAGCGCGAAAGTGTCGCGTCGGTTGACGGCAGACTCATCTCCCTGAACAGTCCAACCAGCGTCTCGGCTGGGCTCTTAATCCGCGCGCCAATGAAGGCGTCGTCGTAGAAATGGGCGCTCTTGAATAGCTGTCGCAGCGCAACGGAGATGTTGAAACTGTTGCTCTGCAAAGTGGCGGCAAGGCCAGTTACGACAGCGGCATTCGGCGCCGGATGAACAAACCAGCTATACAGCTTCGTTGCAATGAAGTGGGCAATCTGCGCAGATCGTTGCTGCAAAAGAAGATCGACGAAACCGTGATAGCCGAAGTTGCCCGACTGCCCGAAGATGTTCTTCGACCCGTTGTCGTGGCGGGATGGGACGAACTCGCTCTGCAGGTTGCCCATATTCACAACCCAACCTGTCAGGGCGCGTGCGACTTCCCCGATGTCGTCTTGTGTATAGTTCGGCGTTCCATTGGGGCCCGCAATGCCCATCGAGAACAGCTCCATCACCTCGCGTGCATAGTTCTCGTTCGGGCTACCCACTGTGTTGAGGTCGCCGTTCAGGTAGATAAGCATCGATGGTACTAGCCCAATACCACGAAGGGTCTCTCGAAAGTCGCCGAGGGCGTGCACGCGCAGAAACGTGAGATACTGGTAGGCAAAAGCCGCGTGGTAGTAGACGTTGGCCTCTGTCGAGAAGTGGTCGTGCCACATCAGAGCTAGCCGCTCACGTAGGCCACCGATTCGCATTTCATTGTACCAACCTTCCTGCCACTCGTAGATCCAATCCGTATTCTGACCGTTGTCGATTTGGTTGTACCACGAAGGCGTGTCCGGGAGGGGCCGCGAAATGGCGGCATCCACGATTCCATCCACCGCCTGCGACGGGGATTGGGTAAGCGCGCTGATCAAGTCGGCGCGCGTCAGGCCGAAGCGCGTGCGGCGAACCAAGTGTGCTGCTTGACGCTCCCCCCAAGTCCCTGTATACGGTTCAAGTCCGGAGGAAACCAGCGGTGCCTGAAGTGGGGGATATGCCGGGGATGCCTGGGGCTTTGTGCCGGAGGCGCTCTTCAAAAAAGATCGACGATCCATGGGAGTGGAAGCTGGATTCGATGTGAGGTCCAGCCACCGTCCCGTGCGGCTTACCTCTAATAGTAGGGGCAGATCGCAAAATTCGTGCGCAAACACTTGATCGCTTATTTGGGAACGGGCACGTAACTCTAGCCTGGCCCAAACCAGATAAAGGGTTGTCAGCGAGGGCAAATATTACCGGGGACGTGTTACGCTTCTTCGCACCGTCGAGAATGCGGAAATCGTGCTTCTTGCCGCATACGGACGCACCAGAGAGTAATGCGGAGACTTTGTTGAGGATCGAATTAAGCTCACTCAAGCCATTAGTTTGGGCACAAAGGTTCAATGCAATTTGAACCGTGCACTTCTCAATCACTCAACAAGCACATCATGTTTAAGGAATTCAAAGACTTTGCTGTCAAAGGCAATGTCGTCGATATGGCTGTCGGCATCATCATCGGTGCAGCCTTCGGAACCATTGTCACGGCTCTCGTAGACGGCGTTCTTATGCCGCCGATCGGCCTACTGTTGGGCGGTGTCGATTTTTCCAACCTCTTTATCCTTTTAAAGGAAGGCACGACACCTGCTCCATACGAAACACTTGTTGCCGCTCAGGAAGCCGGCGCAGTTGTAATGGCGTGGGGAAGCTTGGTCACTACAATCATTTCGTTCTTGATCGTAGCCTTTGCAGTCTTCATGTTCGTAACGTGGATCAATCGCCTCAAGCGTGAGGAGGAAGCCGCTCCTGACGAACCAGCAGCGCCAAGCGAAGAGGCTGTACTTCTCGGGGAGATTCGTGATGCACTCAAGTCCCAAGCGGCCGGCTGATATCCTTCCGTTCGCTTAAAGAACAAATAGGGGGCCGAGTTCAACTCTCGGCTCCCTTTTGCTTTCTGTCTGAAGATGGGTGCGACTAATGCACTAAAGACATCCGACCGGTTCGAATCCCTTCCGGTGCTTCGAGGCGATAAAGGTAAACCCCGCTTGGGAGCTGCCCAGCATCGAAGGACACGCTGTGGCGTCCTGTTGGGCGATTGCCGTCAATCAGCGTCGAAATTAGGCGTCCCCTCACATCAAATACTTGCAGGCGCACTGCTCCGGCCTGGGCGAGAGTAAACCCGATTTGCGTCGAAGGGTTGAACGGATTCGGATAGTTCTGACTAAGGCCAAACGTTAGAGGAATGCTTTGCGCGTCATTGGCAACGGGCGCGGCGATGAGCGGAATCGTGTCGAATGAATTACCGAGAATGGTGCTGGTTATGGCCTCATCCAGTCCAAACCAATCCTGGAGAACAGTGGCGTACGCGCTCCTGAAGTCCGTCGAGTGGACAATGTTACCGTCGTTGTCGGGGTTGGCGAGGTCAGGCGCATCGCCGTACAATCCACCGTTTACGCTGGTACCAAAGAGGAACAACGGCGCGGCCGTACCATGGTCCGTCCCGCTCGATCCGTTCTCCTCGATACGTCTCCCAAACTCCGAGAATGTCATCGTCAAGACGCGGTCATCGTCATCCGTGGCACCGAGATCTGCATAGAAGGCCGCCATCGTGTCGGACAACTGGGCCAGGAGTTGAGCCTGGTCGTCGGGCTGGTTGGCGTGGGTGTCGAATCCGTCCATGGCCACGAGGTAGATGCGTGTCCCGAGATTTCCTTTGATGAGGCGAGCGCACGCCGCGAGCGAATCGGGCATATGCCCTTCCGGATATTCCGCCTCGTTTGTCGTCGATTCGTAGGCGTCTCGGATGGCTGTAGCGTAACGGAAGGAATCGTTTGCCACAGTTCTGACAAAGGCTAACTCATCACCCCAGGGTGTATCCGGCACGGCCTCCGGGTCGTAGATCTGCCCGCCCTGGACGATGTCGAGAAACAGCTCTGTGTCGTACAGCGCCATACCATAGCCCGCATCCGAACCGCGGAAAAGTAGTGGGTTAGATGTGCCAATCTGGACGGCAGGTGGGAAATCCGGCGGCTCGGTGTCGAAATCCGGGAACATTGCTTCCAGACTTCGGCCTCCCCAGCCGGTTTCGACATAATCGTCGGAATCGGATGCAGAAAGCCAGATGTCCGTCCCGCGAAAGTGGGAGAGGTCTGGATTGGGATAACCCACGCTTTGAACGATGGCCATCTTGCCATCACCCCAAACTGATTCCAGCGACTGCATCGCCGGATGCATGCCGTAGTCGTTGCTCGGGTCAAGTTGAATAGTCTGGTTGGCGGGGATAGCCAACGTGGGGCGTGCGTTGTAGTAAATGTCATCCCGCCGAGGCACAATGGTGTTGAGGCCGTCGTTTCCACCGCCAAGCCGTATCAAAACCAATACGCGGTCGGTAGGAATCAGGCGGAGTTGTTCCAACAATGAGGTCCTCGCCATCGCCCTCATCGGAGATCCGCCAATTACCATGGCTCCGGCCGCTGTGGCGAGGCCAGAGCTTACAAGAAAGTCTCGCCGTGTCCATCGCTGATGGTCGTGGTCGTGCGCTTTCCCATGCTTAAGAGCAATGGCGCGTTGAGAAGGCTTCTTGGGGGAGTAATGGTCACACATAACAGCCTCGGTTACGCCAACTGGTATTCTGGGAGACGGAAAATCTGGTAGAAGAGACCGAATAAGCGGCCCTCTGCCCCCGAGTTGGTTGGATCCCATTCATAGTCGGGAAGTCCATCCAGTAATACCTCCACGAGCGCGTCAATTGCTTCCTGTTCAAGTGGAACGCCCAACACGTACTCGACGATTTCGGCCGTAAGCAAAGCCGCATTGAATGGATGTGGGAATGTCATTGCGAGCGCGCGAAGCGTCTGCTCCTGATAAAGCAACCATTCGCTGAACAACCAGCGGAAAGAGAGCCTGCTGGTGTCGATCCAGGTGCGGTGGCCGGGCCAGCCGGATACGTTTGGCGGATCAAATACCTGTTGGCCAATCTCGTAGCAGTAGTAAAACATGTAC
>JBBKWZ010000020.1:0-3138 GCA_037969195.1 Rubricoccaceae bacterium
TTGCCAGTCTCTCGTTCGTCCTCGATAACAATAGCGGCTTTTATGGACGCGGCACGATGGACCATTTCGGCGACAGTGATCACACTTCGTTCCTGAATGTTTTCCCAGTACTCGTCGAGCCAATCAAAAAAGTCAGCGTCAGCGATGAGGGCATGCTTCACAACCTCTGCTAGCCCGCTGAAGTAGTCGCGGTCCGACAACGTCGCAAGGGTGGAAGTGTCAACGAGAACCATTGAAGGTTGATGAAAGGCGCCAATCAGGTTCTTGCCCTTCGCGTGGTTGATGCCCGACTTCCCGCCGATCGCACTGTCCGCCTGTGCGATGAGCGATGTTGGGATATGGACAAGAGGCAAACCACGAAGAAGCGTCGCGGCCAGGTATCCAGCCAAGTCACCGACTACACCGCCACCAAGAGCAATGACGGGTGTTTGCCTGTCGATGGGCTGTTCCAGCGCCCAATCGTACAGTTGCCCGAGCATCGAAGCGGATTTGGACCGCTCTCCAGCTTCAACGATGCGTGTGCGAATGCTCCACCCTCCGCCCGCCAATTGGTTGTTTAACCCATCGAGGTGGTGCTTCGCCACGTTCTCATCCGTGACCAACAACGCAGGGCCGCTGCGCAGCCGAGCCCCGTCGAATTGGAGCGCCGCCTCCGAAAGCGACGCGAAGTGAATCCGGTAGCCCCTGTCCTGAGGCAATTCGATGTGGATCGGTTGTGAATGCGAACTGCGCATGGTCCAAACTAGACCTTGATGTCTTCAAAGATCGTGACTTGGAGGCTACAACTAAACGTTCAAGAGCGCACCAACTTGCTCGTGCATCTTCATCCGGCAATTTCCTTCGCCTATATTCCAAACCTGTCTCCGCATGCGTGCGGAACTGTTCATCCTTCCCTCCAACAAATCATTTCAGGTACACCCCATGGGTCTCTTAGATTTTATGCGCGACACAGGTCGCGACCTTTTCGGCGGAAACAAGGGCAATGAAGCCCAGCAGATCAAAGCGGAGATTGAAAAAGAACTAGGCGGAAACGTGACGAATCTCGGCGTCATGTTCAACGAAGGCAAGGTTACCCTGCAGGGCGAGGCCAAGAGCGTACCTGCCAAGGAGAAGGCGGCGCTCATTGCTGGTAACGTCAAGGGCGTCGAATCCGTAAACGACGATCGACTCAACGTGGCCGGTGCGCCGGCTCCCACGTCCACCACGCGTTATTACAAGATTCAATCGGGTGACTCGCTTTCGAAAATTGCGAAAGAGTTCTACGGAGACGCGAACCGATACACCGAGATCTTCGAGGCCAACAAGGAGGTCATCAAAGATCCGGACTTGATCTACCCTGGGCAGCAGATCCGCATTCCGTAGCTGTTGAACTGGCCGGAATCTGCCTACGTTCACGCTAATGCCAATTAATGGAGCCCAGTCCTTGATCGTACAGGGGCTGGGCGCTATTCTAACAAGCAGTGTGGGAACTGGGACAATTCCTAGGGTCCTCGCTTTTCACACCTGCTAACTCTCATCAACCAAAAACGGTGCACCAATCATGAGACTACTTTTACTTATCGCAGCCCTACTTCTTGCTGTGAGTCCTGCGTCTGCACAGACATGGGACGAAACCACTGATGGCGGCGGCGATGCAGGAGATCTGCCTGGCTCTGCTCAAGTACTTGCCGCCGGTCCCACATACACTACAATCACAGGCGAGCTTGCTGCTCCGGGTGATGTAGATATGTACGAGATTTATATCACGGATCCGGCCAATTTCTCCGCGTCAGTCTGCAACGGTTTAACAGCCGCTGGTGGCCTTGACTCGGCAATGCAGTTGTTTGATTCAGCTGGCAACGGTATCTACGAAAACGACGACACTGAGGGCGGATGTGCTGACGGAAATCTTCTGTCGACACTTCCAGCCGGGCACGCGAATTCACCTACGGCGGCTGGCGTATACTATTTGTCAGTTTCGGGATGGCAGAATGATGCCTTGGATAGTGTTCCAGACTTCGTTTTCGACCAGTGTACGTTTAACACTGTCTGTGCGCCGATTGGAGGCCCAATTGCAAGTTGGAGTGGCAACGGGACACAAGTGGGCGTTTACCAAATAGACCTTGGCCCAGGTGTTGTACCCGTTGAGCTTGTTTCTTTCGACGCCGTTGTTAGTGGCACAGACGTAACCCTGAACTGGGCGACTGCTTCTGAGACCAACAATGCTGGTTTTGAAGTACAGTTGCGCGATGGCGAGACCTGGAATGCTCTTGGTTTCATCGATGGCAATGGCACGACGACTGAAGCCCAGACTTACAGCTTCGGTATCGACAACATGGCCATCGGAACACATACGTTCCGCCTTAAGCAAATCGACTACGACGGCGCCTTTGAGTACCACGGCAACGTAGAAGTAGCGATTGAGACGCCGGGCACGCACGTTCTGTCCAGTGCCTACCCGAACCCGTTCAACCCGCAGAGCCAGTTCACGCTCGCGGTTGCACAGGAGCAGCACGTAACAGCGGAGCTATTCAACACGCTCGGCCAACGCGTTGCCGTTCCGTTCAACGGCTCAGTTGAAGCCAATCCGCCACAACTCGTCACGATTGACGGCGCTGGCCTTGCCAGTGGCATGTACGTCGTACGTGTGAACGGTAGCAGCTTCAGCGACGCACTCAGCGTGACGCTGCTCAAATAGGTTGCGGCACACGGGTTCGCCATGAGCGAATCAACAAAAAACAAGATCGCCTCGTCGGTTCCATCCGGCGGGGCGATCTTGCTTTGGGCAAGCGTTCTATCTTCTCGCGGAGGTCTCCTGGCATAACCGAACCAAACACTAACCTCGCTACAAAAAATGAGCACACAATCAATAATGCGCCTCGAAGTATTCGTGTGCGCCGCACTTTTCATGTTGGCAGGCTGTGGAGCAGAGAAGGAGGGAGGCGCTCTTTCAGAGCCGCTCTTTGTCCTCGTGATAGAATCCGAATCGGGAATTTCATTTACCAACGAGATTCAAGAGACAGAAGAGGTGAACATCCACACCTTCGAGTACATCTACAACGGGGGTGGTGTGGCTGTTGGCGACGTTAATAACGACAGCCTCCCGGATCTCTTCTTCACAGCTACCGTTGGGCCGAACGCCCTGTATCTCAACAAGGG
>JBBKWZ010000021.1:0-5187 GCA_037969195.1 Rubricoccaceae bacterium
AGTTCTCGACCGAGAACCAACCTACGCTCCGGCGCTATATCTGCTGGGCTATGGCCATCTTGCCGAAGGTCGCCGCCAAGATGCCGAGGCCATCGCCGTTCGGTTGGATCGTATTGATCAAGGTTGGGCAGACGCGTTGCGGTTGCACATCGCTGCTCCACTTCTTCGCCCATCGATGGTTCGCCCGATGCCACGCGCTGAAATCTTGGAGAACTGAGGCGTGTGAGGCGCGCGCCGTTGTTTTTCTACGCTGTGCAGTGCATATTCCCAACTCGTAGCGGCGACTCCGGATTACAGGATTCGCCGTGCCCCAATCCTCAGATTTGCGGTGCGGTGGCGGACACTGAAGCAGAAAGGCGAGAGCATGAGCGATCACTATAACGACGAAGTTTTTGCCCGGCGGGTACCCGCGGGCAAGCGCACGTACTTTTTCGACGTCAAAACCACGCGATCGGGTGAGGACTTTTTCCTCACCATCACCGAGAGCAAGCGGACGGGGGAGGAGACCTACGAAAAGCATAAGCTGTACCTCTACAAGGAGGATTTCGGCAAGTTCGTAGACGCTCTCCACGAAGCAATTGACCACGTCCGCGATGAGCGGTTGCCGCAGCACGATTTCTCGGACGTACGACGTCTGCAGAACGGGCAAGGCTGACTCGGGCCACTTGCGTTTATCGGCACGCGGTAGGAAGTACGCTGCCAGTTGGATGAATTGATATGCTCACTCCACCCCTCCATTTGATCCGCAAGGAAGTCAGGGCTGAGGGTGCATACCGTGTGCCTACGGACGCATTGGCATTTGCAAAGCTCGACCAAAACGAAAGCCCGCTTGATCTGCCGAAGGATTTGAAACGGGAATTGGTTGAGCAGTACGTCGAAGCCAACTGGAACCGCTATCCGGAAGACCGACCGCATGAGTTGATCGCCGCATTGGCCGAGCGTCTCGGGCATCCAGTGGACGGCATCATTGTTGGCCACGGCTCCAACGAAATCGTGCACACGATCGGGCTGGCGTTGATGGGAAGAGACGTGCCCGTTGTAATTCCGCAGCCCATGTTTGCCCTTTATGAGAGCGTGGCACGGATACACGGCTCCAGGATCATCTCGGTTGATCCCACAAATGAGCATTTCGGTCATAGTGCCGACGCCATTTTGAATGCGGCGCTCGAAGCAAATGCCGCGCTCACTATCGTTACGTCACCTAACAACCCAACGGGGCAGGTCATCCCCTTTGAGGGATTGGAACGGATCGCCGCTGGTGCGCCCGGCTTCGTTCTCATCGATGAAGCATACGTCGAGTTTGTTGAAGGCCCGACGGCAGATTCCCTTCTGAAAAGCCACCCCAATGTGCTCGTGATGCGGACGTTCTCGAAGGCGATGGGACTCGCGGGTATGCGCGTTGCTTATCTCATGGGCGTACCGGAGGTCATTCAGGAGATTGAGAAAGCGCGGTTGCCGTTCCTGGTTGATCGCGGTTGCGAGGCTATCGCCCTTGCAATCTTGAATCGGCCAGAGTTCGCCGTGAAATGTGTGGCGATGCTCAAGTCAGAGCGTGACCGCGTGCTGGTCGCCCTGAAAAATCAGTCGGACGTCGAGACGATTCCGTCCGCAGCCAATTTCTTTCTGATGCGCACACCTTTGGCAGTTCCGGATCTTTGCGACAGGATGGCGAAGGAAAGTATTCGAATCCGCAACGTGTGTGGGTATAAGGCGCTTGCACCAAGTTCCGAGGCCCGAGGATGGGTTCGCGTTTCCATTGGAACGGCAGAGCAGAATGACGCTTTTTTGGTCGCATTGGATCATGCGCTCACTGAAGTACGCGCCGAGATTGTTTCTCCGTCGTAAGCAAGCACAGGGAGTCACGCTCGCCGCCTGAGGGCCTTATCTTGCACGCTCTGGATTGATTAAAGTGCTTCTATGGATTTCATTCAGGTCGACATTATTGGCCTTTCTACAAGCCCGTCAAGTGGAGGCGCGTACGCCCTCGTACTCGGTGAAGTGGACGGAAATCGTCGCCTCCCCATCATCATAGGGGCGTTTGAGGCTCAAGCCATTGCACTGGAGTTGGAGAAGATCCAGCCGCCTCGGCCGATGACGCACGACTTGCTAAGAAGTCTCTTCGATGTTCTCGGTGCCGAGGTCAACGACATCGTCATTGACGACCTCAGTGAGGGGACGTTCTACGCAAAAGTCCGGTACGTTGCGGAAGAAGTGGAAGGCCAGCTTGACGCGCGACCGTCGGATGCCGTCGCGCTCGCGGTGCGCACCGATGCTCCAATCTTTGTGGCTTCCCATGTTCTGGATGAAGCAGGTATCCCTGCCGACGATGAAGACCTGGCTCCAGTTGAAGACAGCGACGAGATCCCCGAAGAGCGGCCTATGCAAGGCGCGACCAAGTTGGAGCGGATGGAGTCGGAGTTGAAGAAGGCCGTGGACGACGAGGACTACGAGTTGGCGGCCAAACTCCGCGACGAGATCAACCGAATGCGCACGGAGAACTAACTACGCCGCGCCCGATTCAAGAAGCCTCGCCCGCCCGGCGGGGCTTTCTTTTTGCCTATGAAATCTGAGACAACCGCCAGCCTGCGAACACGTGCGATCGCGTATGAGCGACTCGGCGCATCGGCGTTGTTCCTGGATTACGTGGCTGGCGGAAGGAAGGCGATGAAGTACTACGCCCACAGCCCGTGGGAGGTGGAAGGCCGGGCTGAGGCCGCGCGAATCGCTGCGGAATTCCCCCGTGATCGTGATCTGCTGGTTGACGTGCTCCTCGAACAGAATGAGCGTTGGTGGGGAGGGGAAGAGGAAGCCGTCCGAGCCAACATCGAAAAACTCCGTGATCCGGCGAGTGGGGCCGTTGTCACTGGCCAGCAATTGGGGATGTTCGGTGGGCCGCTTTACACGGTCTACAAGGCGTTGACAGCCGTAAAGCTGACTGAGCAGATGGAGGAGGAGACAGGCCGACCAATCGTACCCTTATTCTGGCTGGCAGACGAAGACCACGACTACGCCGAAATCCACGCGACGACGCTGCCCAATGGCGCTGACCCTATTCGCGTAGCCTACGACGATGGCCAGGCACCTGATGTAAATCGCGGTCCCGTAGGGCGGATCGTGCTCAAGGAGCAGATTAGCGCGACGGTTGATCAGTTATTTGCAGCTTTCCCACAGGCTCCTGATTGGGTTCCCGAAGTCTGGAAACCCGGCGTGCTCTGGCGGGATGCGTTTGCGCATACGCTCCGAAAAATGACCGAGGGGACGGGGCTTGTTTTTGTCTCAGGCGATGACGCCCGACTGAAACGCGCAGCCGCTCCAATCCTTGTACGCGAGATCGAACGGTGGGCGGACACAGCCACGCAGTTGGCGGCCGTAAGCAGCGGGCTAGAGAGCGAGGGCTTTCACGCACAAGTCAAGCCCAGTGAGCTCAATCTGTTCATGTTCCACAAGCCTGCCCCCGTGAAGGCGGGGGGGCAGCGCCTTCAGATTGACCCCGAGGGCGAGGAGTTCATCCTTCGGGGAACTGAGACCAGGTTCTCGAAAAAAGAACTTCTGGACTTGTTGAAAGTGCATCCGGAGCGGTTCAGTCCAAACGTCATTCTCCGCCCGTTGATGCAGGACTCGCTGTTTCCAACGGCAGCCTATGTAGGCGGACCCGGCGAAGGGGCCTACTTCGCGCAGCTCAAACCTATCTACGAATCCTTCGGCGTACCGATGCCGATCATCTATCCGCGCGTGAGCGTGACATTGATCTCCGAGAAGCTCCAGCGCTTCCTTGACGAGTACGGCATCGATCTCCCCGATCTAAAAGGTGACCCCGGATCTAGTCCGGGGCAAGCAGTCCACGAACTCCATCGGAGGCTGGCTTTGGAACGATCCGACGCCGGATTGGATGGGCAGTTTGCGGACACGGCGCAGGAGGCTCGCGCACTAGTCGAAGCGCTCAAACCAATGGCAGTGTCTGTCGATTCCTCTCTGGATAAGGCGGTGGAAGCCGCTCAGGCGAAGGTAGAAAATGCCTTGAGGAGGTTGGAGAAGAAGACAATCCGCGGCGAGAAGCGCAATCAGCACGTCATCCTCGAACGGCTGGAGCGATTGGTTGGAGAGCTGATGCCGAGTGGTGTTCCTCAGGAGCGGGTTATATGCGCGATAACGACACTAGCGTCTCAGGTAGCACCGGCGGTCCAAAGTACGATGGATGCGACGATGGCCGAGCACATGGTGGTCATCGTGTAGAGCAGGCCGACGCGTGAAGTCACGCCGCAGAATTAGACAACCGTACGGTCCTACGCAGCAATCCGCCCATGCTCCACAAACGTGCACCGGTTGGCCACATACTCAAACCCCGACTCTTCAGCCGCCCGCTGCGCTTCCTGCGAATGCACGCCAATTTGGGTCCAAATGACAGGCTTGCGCCCGGTTCGGTTTGATCGTTCGATGGCGTCTTTGACTACATCTAGCGCGAACTCTGGTCGTCGGAAGATGTCGATGATATCGATCTCAATCTCATCCGGAACAGCGTTAAGGTCGGGGTAGCAGGTTTCGCCGAGTAGTTCGTCGTGGTGTGGATTGATCGGGACTATCCGATAACCCTGTTCCTGCAAGTATTGGGCAATGCGGTGGCTCGTCCTCGACGAACGTGGTGAGCATCCAACCACAGCAATAGTCTCTGCGTTTTTGAGAATCGACTGAAGTTCCACGAGGTATTGCGCGGTTAAGTTGGCTCCTCCAACGCGAGCACTGTACTGTGGATTCTGATCCTCCAACAGAAATCATCGAACAACCCGTTGCAGAAAGTCCGGAAAGCCGACTGCAACGGTTGGTACCAGTCGTGCGCTCGCTTACAGGGAAGGTGAAAACGCTTAGCGTTGTGTCGGCCGTGTCGGCATTCGTCTTTTGGTGGCTGCTGTTTGATCCACACGAATGGCTGGCTGGAGCGACAGGACAGTGGATGGGAATCGCCTTGGTCACGCTGCTTGTGCTGCTCATCCCGGCGGGAGCGGCGTACGTCGGATACCGAACGTTGCAGGAACTCCTCGATCTGCCTTCCAAACTAAAGGGAGCTGTTGCGGAAAGCTCCACAAGCGCCAAGGACGCTATCGCACCCAGAGATTTGCCAAAGCGTGGCCGCTTGTTTGGATTCTTCAGAGCAATCTGGGCCGCTCGTACTCTTGTCCTTGATTCCAAGGG
>JBBKWZ010000022.1:0-7294 GCA_037969195.1 Rubricoccaceae bacterium
GGTGATGCGGCGCCAGATTTTCAGATGTCGTTCTTCAACGACTTCACCTTCTGGGACAACCTGAGTTTGACGGTCTTCGGGCACTGGAAGAGTGGCGGAGACGTAATCAACCTTAGCGAGCTCCTTCTGGACCTTTCTGGCACGAGCGCCGACTACGATGCTAACGCTGCGGATCGGCTGGCGGCGCTAGGCGTCTCGGCTGTGCCTTTCGTGCAAAACGCGTCGTACTTCAAGTTGCGCGAAGTAGGGCTCTACTACAGAGTACCGGCACGATTTCTTGGCTCCGCCGTAGGCTCCCGAGTGCGCAATCTCCGAATTGGCGTTTCGGCGACGAATCTGCTCACGATCACGCCCTACAAGAGTTACGACCCTGAGGTTAACAACTTCGGCGACACGCCTGTTGCGACCGGCGTCGAAGTATTGCCCTATCCGTCCTCGCGTAGCGTTCTCTTTCACTTGAGCTTCGGCCTCTGAGCGGCCCCGAACCCGAAATCCGATGAAGATTATTTCGCACCATCTCGTTCTGGTCCTGCTCGCTACGCTCACGTTTGCTGGCTGCGATCTTTTTCAAATCGAAGACCGTCCTGACCCTAATGGGCCAAGCGTCGACGATATCCTCACCAACCCTACCCGCGATGCGCTAATAAACCTCGCCGTGGGAGTCGAGGCATCTGCCCGCATCGACCACAACCTGTACATGGTGGATGTGGGCGTCATTGGCCGGGAGTTTTGGCGAACAAGTGCGGCAGATCCGCGCTTGACGGGCGATCTACTCGGTAGAGGTACGTCCATCCTGGACAACAATACATTTTACATCACCCGTCCCTGGGGCGCGCGGTACGTGACGATCCGCAACGCCAATATTATGCTGCAAGCGCTCGATCTTAATACGACGCTTTCGGATGCGGAGAAAGCAGGCGGTCGGGGGTTCGCTAAGACCTTCAAGGCGTTGCAGTACCTGCTCAACCTAAACCTGACGTTCGAGGGCGGCGTCCGCTTTATCGGGCCAGGGGATGATGGCCCCGGCCCACTCGTTGGTTATGCCGCCGCTCTTACGGAGATCGCCAGTTTGCTCGATGATGGTGCCGCAGATCTGGCATTGAGTGGATCTGGTTTCTTCTTCCCGCTCTCGAATGGCTTTTCGGGGTTTGACACATCCGCCGGTCTGCTCTCGGTGAATCGCGCCCTCGCCGCGCGAGTCGCGCTATACGCTGGGCGAAATGCCGATGCCCTTACGCTTCTCGGAGACTCGTTCTTGAATCCTGCAGTAAGCCTCGGGTTCGGAGTCGATTATGTTTTTTCAACCGGAGCGGGCGACATCATCAACCCGCTTTTTCTTCCTCCGGACAATCCGGCTGGCGACGCGATTCTTGCTCATCCGAGCTTCATGGATGATATCGAGGCCGGAGATACTCGCGCGGACAAAGTGCTTGATCGTGGCGAACCCTCGACGTTCGATGATCTAACGTCCAGCTTCGGATTCTTTGTCTACAAGAACAGCACGTCACCGATTCCGATCGTTCGCAATGGGGAACTGATCCTGATCCGAGCAGAAGCGCGAGCACGTACGGGCGACTTGCCGGGTGCGATTTCTGACATCGACGTGGTCCGGAATGCCGCGGGATTGCCGAATTACAGTGGCCCAGGTGATCAGGGAGCCGTGCTTAACGAAGTTCTCAATCAGCGCCGATACGAGTTGTACGGCGAAGGCCACCGTTGGATAGACGTTCGTCGCTTCGGCCAGCTGAATACGCTTCCGATTGATCGGCCTGGTGACGATGTGTGGACACAGTTCCCTATTCCGCTCAACGAGAACGTCTGATATCAGAGTAGTCTATTATGACTGTAGGCGGGGCCGGGCGATGAATCGTTCGGCCTCGTCTTGTTTCTACACAAAGCTCCACCCATCCCCCAATGTCCGTCGAGCGCCTGCGAGGTATACAAGGCTTTTCGATCGATCGCGTGGCGGAAGCGGCAGGCGACGACCCCGCCGTGCTGCGCCTCGAAAACCTCGATACGGATTTGCTTCCGCCTGAGACCGCTCTCGCCGCGACACATCAGGCGCTCGAAAGTCTGACTCATCCCGGCCAGAAAAACGGTGCGAACAGCTACCTGCCATTTACGGGAAAGCGCGCACTTCGCACGGCCGTGGCGGATCGCATCAACCGGTGCGCGGGCACTGACTACTCTGCCGAACATGTAGTCATTACGTGCGGAGCCACGGAGGCCATGTTCGACGCCATATTGGCGATGACCAATCCTGGAGATGAGGTGATCCTGACAGATCCTACGTACGCCGGCATGATCTATCGCGCCCGGCTGGCTGGATGCACGACGCGACTCGTTCCGTTCATTGAGGAAAGTCGTTCACGAGGGAAAGCCTGGCGCCTTGATCTCGACGCACTGCGAACTTCAGTAACACCTCGCACGCGCGTCGTTTTCCTGATGAGTCCCTCTATTCCTTCCGGGGCGGTACTCTCCGAGACTGAGTGGCAGGCCGTGGCGGATCTCTGCTGCGAACATGATCTGTGGTTGCTTTACAACGCGGCCATGGAACGCATTCTGTTTGATGGACATCCCTTAATCCATCCTGCCGGGCTAGAAGGCATGGCCGAGCGCACGGTTACGTTGGGCTCGGTCTCTAAGGAGTACCGTATGATCGGCTGGCGCGTTGGTTGGGCGGTGGCGCCGCGCCCTCTAATCGATGAAATCGGGTGGGTTCACATCTACAATGTTGTTACGCCAACTGGTATTGCGCAGGCAGGAGCATTGGCTGCGCTCACCTCTCCCGATGATGGATTGAACGAAATGGTCTCTACGTGGAAGCAGAGGCGTGATACAATGACAGGGCAACTAGAAGGCTATCGGACGATTCCTGCAGCTGGCGGCTGGTCACAACTTCTTGACGTTGGTTCACTTGGGCTTGGTTCGTTCGAAGCCTCACGAAGACTTCTGGAGCGCGGACGCATAGCCGCGACACCCATGCGCGACTGGGGAGAGATCAACGGCGACCGATTCGTTCGTCTTGTGTTTAGCAACGAATCTGTTGAGCGTCTATCCACGCTTGGCGAGCGGGTTCAACGTGCTCTTGGCACGCCACGAGGTTAACGTGCAGTTGTGATGGCGGTATTTTTATAACTATGCGAGACCACGCGTTCAGAAGTGCTCCAGACGGCCGTTCATATTTGTACGCCATGCCTATGGAATCACTTTTCCGAGTCGTGTTCATCCTTCTTGTTGCATCGGCAGGAATAGTGCTGCGCACGAGTGTAGTCTATGCTCAGGATTCGTCGGGAGCTCCAACTCCGGCGATTGTAGCACCAGGGCCAGCGGTTGAATTGGTAACGCCGCGCGTACCAGAACAGGAAGTCAACGCGGTGGGTGGGAATGAAATGAATTCCTCGGAACCGGTTAGAGCGGGCCGTCAGTCAGCTCGGTTGTCGGCAACGGCTCGAAATGAGATGTCCAATCCCGCAACAACTTCGTCGAGATTCGCACAGCCACGTGATGCCGGTTCGTTAGGTCCAAGCGATTCCCTCGCGATTCCTCGCGGTGCTGTTCGAGATGCCTTCCAGCGCATCTTAATTGCGAGCGCTGATTCGTCTGGGCCTCTCTCGCAGATTGGTCCGTTGCCTCCGATGGCGGCGGTCCTTAGAGGGATGGTTTGGCAACCGCCGGATTCGCTTCACATCGCGCTTGACAATCTGCTGGCGATGCGCCGGATGGGGGTGCAGGTCATCCGAACACCAGTTATTCGAGATACGCTGCTTTTGCGTGCGGGCGATGTGTTGGACATCGCATTCTATCAGGATCTCCCCATTGCCAATCTGCCCGCACAGTATTTGTTGGACACGCTGCGCTTTGCCGAAAGGACTCTGACAGAGATGCTGCGGAATGCCCAACGGTATCGCTCTGCACGTCATTTTGGGCTCGCGAAGTTCGCGGATACAAGCAATCCGGCATCCAGGCCATATTTCGAACGGCTAACACAGTTAATTCGAACCCAAGGCCCCGAAGGAAGTCAGGCTTACTATCTGAGCCGCTTCCCCGATGATGATCGGTGTGACCAGACAGTAGATTTTGTACTGCTAGACGCACGGCAGGATGACCCGTTGAGTGTGTTGGAACGGTGGCGGCATCGAAGCCTGACACCCGTCGGGATTGGAGCGTTTGGTGCGCCCGTCCGACCCGGCAAACGGGGCGGATGGCGCGAAATCGGGACGTTGGCAGCGCAGGCTAGGACATTTGAGAACGGGCTTGGCCGCATCAATGCGCTTAGCATTCTTCCCCAGGCACTGTTTATCTATCGCTGGACGGATGCGGGTAGTCGTATCGCGAATATGGACCAGCGGGCCGCCGTAGAGGGATTCGTTTATGGACTACATGGTGCAAAATCCGATAGTCTTGCGCGACCCGCACTAGATGTCGTGCGGGGGTTCTTCACTGGCACGCAGCGTGTATTTGCATTCGATGCGGGCAGGACAATGTCGGCAACAAGGACCGCCGCCGGGATGGTATTCGTTGGCTGGCTGCTTCTCATGGGCATGGGGATGGTCTATTGGCTGACGCCGCGATTTGGTTCGCTGTCATCGAAGTACTTCACGCGGCACGATTTGTACCGCGAATCCGTTCAGCGCGGTTATGATCTCAACGCGGGGCTCAACGCGATGCTCGGCGTCGCGCTTTCACTCGCTGGAGCCATTGCGGGGGCATCTGCTTTACGTGCCCTCGGGCGTACGGACGCCCTGTCTACGGCTGTATCGAGTTGGTCGCTGGACGCGCAAGCGCGCCTGAACGAATTGCTTGGTGAGCCGATGCTACTCGTTCTGCTAATCGCACTGTGCTACAGCCTTTGGCTCCTGTTCAACGTTTTCTGGCTGTATGTGCTAACGGGTCGCCGCGCTCGAATCCGCGCCCAACAAGCGCTGACACTCGTCGTCTGGAGTCGCTGGGCCATCGTCCTTCTGATGATTTGGGCTATGATGCTTTCGGCCATGTCACCGCGCACAGCCACGGCATTGGCCCCGCTGCTTCTTTTTGCATGGGCGGGAATCGAGATCGTCGCAACGGGGCGCATGCTGAACGATTTCGCACACGTCACGCGCGTTCCGATGCAGCGCGCCATGCTTCTTGGCTATGGCGCTCCACTTGCGGTAATGGCTCTGATTCTCATCACACTATTTGTTGGCGGAAAAGCTGAGATGGGCTTCCTTTGGCACCTCGCTACCCGAAGTTGACGTGACGAATTGTACCTTCGGTGATACGCGCCGAAACTCCGAACGCGCTAAGCAGAACCCTCCCGCCTGACTACAGTTGTGGCTATCTATTCCAACCCACCCCAACGCCTCGGTGCCGTACTTGGCGAGCTAATCGACAAGCTCGGCTATCGCGACAAAGTGGACCAGGCTCGCGCCGTAGACGCCTGGCCGGAGCTAGCTGGCGCAACGATCGCGCAACAGACGGAATCCATTTGGATACGCGATGGACAGCTCTTTATCAAGATCCCGTCGGCTGCATGGCGGCATCAGCTCCATCTCCAGCGCGAGCAATGGAAAGCTCGCATCAATGAACACATTGGGCGGGACGTAGTGAAGGACGTTGTGTTCAGGTGAATGCGGAGGTGCGTTGTAGCTCCAAGTGTGAGCGAAGGGACACGACAAGCCGTATTCCCGCAACGTTTGGCGCCTCAGCGGTAGGTGCTCGCAACCTGGACGGGCGCGGACCCATTCCACAGTGCGGCCGACCACATTTCGGCCTCCAGGGCAGTCGCACCGTTTCCCAATCTCTTCGACACTTGGACAACACTGCGCCTTGGGCTGCCGAAGGCTAGCGCGTTACGTATGGCCGTATACGACGTTTTGGGCCGCGACGTTACGGTGCTGGTTAACGGGCCGCGAGGTGCCGGCATGCATGAGGTCCAATTCGACGGTTTGAGTGTCGTGGCCGGGCTCTACATCGCACGTCTTGACGCTGCAGGGCATTCCGACGTGTGTAGAATCACGCTGACGCGCGGATCCGTATAATCGCCTAAGACTCACTCCTCAAACTTCTTGAACACCACGCACGTGTTGTGGCCGCCGAAACCGAAGGCGTTTGAGAGCGCGACGTTGACCGTGCGATCTTGGGGTTCGTTGAACGTGTAGTTCAGGTCGCACTCGGGATCCGGCGTTGAGAAGTTGATCGTCGGAGGAATGCGGTCGTGCTGAACGGCAAGGATTGAAGCGATCGCCTCGATCGCCCCCGCCGCTCCCAAGAGATGTCCCGTCATGCTCTTCGTCGAAGACAGGTTCATTTTATAAGCGTGATCGCCGAAGACACTTTTGATTGCCTTCGTCTCCGCCACATCGCCCAGCGGAGTCGAGGTACCGTGCATGTTGAGGTAGTCCACGTCCTCCGGAGTCAGCTCCGCGGTTCGCAGCGCCATCTGCATTGCAAGTTTCGCTCCGGTGCCCTCCGGATGTGGCGCCGAGATGTGATAGGCATCGCCACTCATACCGAAGCCAGAGATTTCAGCGTGGATCTTCGCACCACGTGCCTGGGCGTGGTCGAGGCTTTCGATCACCAATGCGCCCGCGCCTTCGCCCATCACGAAACCGTCGCGGTTCAGGTCGAAAGGCCGCGAGGCAGTTTTCGGGTCGTCATTGCGCGTGGAAAGCGCTTTCATGTTCGAGAAGCCACCGAGGCCAACTTCTGTGATACTCGCGTCTGTGCCCCCAGTGACCATGGCATCCGCCAAACCAATCTTGATTAGCATGAAAGCGTCGGCGATGGCATTATTGCTGGTTGCGCACGCCGACACGGTGGCATAATTCGGCCCCATCAGCCCGTGGCGGATCGATATAAGGCCTGGCGCCTGGTCAATAATCATCATTGGAACGAAGAACGGGGAAAGGTGCCGTGGCCCGTTCTTGACGTAAGCAGCGACCTGATCCTGAAACAGCTTCATTCCACCAATCCCGGAGCCAAAGACCACGCCCGTCCGAGCTTTCTCATCATCTGAGAACGACGCTGTGTCGAGCCCGGAGTCCGCGATCGCCTCATCGGCAGCGACGATTCCGTACTGACAGAACGGATCATAGCGGCGCGCCTCTTTGCGATCCAGATACTCACCTACATCAAAGCCCTTGAGTTCGCAGGCGAACTTGGTCGCGAACGGCTCAGAATCGAAGTGGGTAAGAGGCCCCGCTCCACTCTCGCCCTGCATCATGGCCGCCCAATAGTCAGCAACATTGAGACCTATAGGCGTCAGCGCGCCGAGGCCGGTTACGACAACGCGATTGTCGGGAGAAAATGG
>JBBKWZ010000023.1:0-21239 GCA_037969195.1 Rubricoccaceae bacterium
AGAGACGAAAAATCCACCCGCTTTGGTTTGCGGAAATTGAACAGGTGGATGATGAGCGGTATCGCCGCGGCTAGAAGACCAAGCAGAACGAGCGGATTCAAAAAGGCCATAGGCCGAACTAACGCCCGCAACAGGCAATCTGATATTCAACGGAAAAGACGTAGGCCTCAAAATCGTGCGCCCCCGTCGGCAGAACCAACGGGGGCGCAAAAAATCATCCAGGCTAAACGCGTACTACTTCAGCAATGTCACCCTTCGCGTAGTTGAGAAGCTCTCACCGACAAGGCGAACGAGGTAGAGGCCACTCGGAAGGCCAGATCCACTTATCTGCGTCTCGAAACGCGTTTGCCCTTGGACGCGACCGGTAAAAAGCGTCCGCACTTTCCGTCCGAGCGCGTTGTAAAGGCCCACCTCAATATCCTGCGTCCGCAGAACAGCGAAGCCGATAGTCGCGGACGGGTTGAATCGGTTTGGATACGCGCTCTCCAACATATAACCACCCGGCATCTGCTCCGATGATACACGCACAGCCGCCTCTTGTGCAGACGCCGTTGACGCGCTCAGCATCAGGATTCCGAACAGAAAGGTGTAAAAGAGTCGCACGAAGGGATTGGTAGCGGTTAGAAACCATCTAGTAGATAACACAAACGGACGAAAGTTCCTAGATCTTGTGCAGGCATTCAAGAAAGTGAACCAATAGTGCACTTTCCGCTACGCCGCATTGATTTTACGCGAATGCGTGGCATCCTTTCTCCTCTAATCGCGTTTGCGTCTGTTTACCTGATACCTCACAAGCTTAAGCGGTGTAACCCAGCATGCCCCAAAAGAAAGCCGCCAAACGAGCAACTTCTCGTGGCCAAGCGAAAGACAACGGTGTCGAAATGCGTTTCTCCGGGCGAGATCTGGTTATCAAGGGCGCAAGACAACACAATCTCAAGAACATTGACATAACTATTCCGAAGAAGAAGCTCGTCGTTGTGACCGGGCCATCAGGTTCCGGGAAGTCAAGTTTGGTTTTTGATACGATCTATGCGGAAGGTCAGCGTCGTTACGTCGAAAGTTTGAGTTCGTACGCGCGGCAGTTTTTGGAGCGCATGGACAAACCCGATGTCGACCTGATTACGGGTCTTGCACCTGCTATCGCCATCGAACAGCAGTCTGGTTCGCGCAATCCCCGATCAACCGTGGCAACCCAAACAGAGTTGTACGACTACCTGCGGCTCCTATTCGCGCGAATCGGGACGACGATATCACCGATTTCGGGAGAAGTCGTTACAAAGGATTCGCCTCGAACGGTCGCTGATCATTTACAAAGAATATTGGCACCCGGCGAGCGATTCTATTTATGCTTTCCTATACACATTCATAAGAGCCGTAATAATAGCGAGGAATTAAAAGCACTGCTTGCCCGTGGTTTTTATCGTCTGTTGCGTCTTCCAACAGAAAAGCAGGCCCAGAAGGGTAAACAGGTTGATATCGTTGACCTAAACGAAATTGAATCGGATACGGTAAAGACACCTTTGTCGAGACTTTTGGTCTTGGTGGATCGACTTATAATTCGCCCCGACGAAGAAGACGTCACTAATCGAATAGCCGATTCAGTGGAGCAAGCGTTTCGTGAAGGGAACGAGCGAGCGATTGTAATTACAGCCCCGAAAGAAGGCTTGTCTGAACGGTATAACTATTCGGCTCATTTCGAGCGTGATGGGTCGTCATTTGAAGAACCAACACCGCAGCTATTTTCGTTTAATTCTCCGTTGGGAGCTTGCCCAACATGTCAAGGCTTTGGTCGTGTCCCCGGAATAGATAAGGATCTAGTCGTCCCCAACGAAGACCTCTCCCTGCGGCAGGGCGCAATCGCGGCTTTTCGAAGCGAAATGTGGAGCACGTATCAACGTGATCTTATCCGCATGGCCGCTAGAGAAGGAATTGATGTCGACAAGCCCTATGGAAAACTTCCAGAGGGTCATCAGAATATCATTTGGAATGGTTCTGGTGATTACAAAGGTGTTCGCGGACTCTTCCGGTTCCTAGAGTTGAAAGCGTACAAGATGCACTTCCGCATTTACGCGGCTCGCTTTCGAGGGTACACACTTTGCCCAGATTGTGATGGATATCGCCTGCGATCGGAGGCGCTGAATGTCAAGATAGAAGGCGACGCGCTTGGTCCTCATGCATCAGGACGGCACTGGTACCACATTGGGGAAATCGCAGAACTGACAACGAAGGATGCTGCACGGCTGTTCGGTAATCTTCAACTCACCGAATTCCAGGAAGCGGTTGCAGGGCGCGTCCTCGAAGAGATCAGCAAACGCCTGCGCTACCTGGTGGAGGTTGGGCTCGATTACCTCACCCTAGACCGGCTTGCACAAACGCTTTCCGGCGGTGAGAGCCAACGCATTAACCTGGCGACCAGCTTGGGGTCGTCACTCGTGGGTTCGCTTTACGTCCTCGATGAGCCGACCATCGGCCTCCACCCTCGGGACAACGACAAACTCATCACTATTCTTGAGGGCCTTCGTGATATTGGCAATACTGTACTTGTCGTGGAACACGACGCGCAAATGATGGAGCGTGCCGATCAGCTCATCGACATTGGCCCCGGTTCAGGTGTCCATGGAGGCGAAGTAATTTTCCAAGGAACGTATAGTGATATTCTCAAAGATTCAAATTCGTTGACGGGTGCCTACCTATCCGGCAAACAGGTGATACCCGTGCCTTTGAAGCGACGAAAAGTTGATAAGAAGAGACTAATTGAGGTTTTTCATGCCCGTCAACACAACCTGAAGCGCGTTGATGCGCGATTTCCGCTTAACACTGTCACTGTCGTCACCGGCGTCTCTGGCTCTGGAAAATCTACACTGGTGCACTCAACATTGTTCGCCGCACTCAAGCGACTGAAGGGCGGCGAGTACGACGGCAAGGTCGGAATGCACGATTCTGTGAAAGGTGCACATCTCATCGAATCCGTCGAGATGATCGACCAATCTCCAATTGGGAAGAGCCCTCGATCTAATCCAGTCACGTACGTGAAGGCCTTCGATTCCATCCGCGATCTCATGGCCATGACGCATCAGGCCAAAATTCGCGGCTACCGTCCTGGGACCTTTTCTTTCAACGTACCCGGCGGGCGATGCGAAGTGTGTCAGGGCGAAGGTGTTGTGCGAATCGAGATGCAATTCCTCGCTGACCTTTTCCTGGAATGCGAAGCATGTCGTGGACTACGTTACAAGCAAGATGTTTTGGAAATCCGGTTGACGGGGAAAAACATTGCAGAGATCCTCGCTATGACCGTCGATGAAGCCGTCGATTTCTTTCGAGGTCACAAGAAGATTGTTGGCAAGCTAAAAGTGCTTCAGGATGTGGGACTTGGTTACCTCTCGCTTGGCCAACCGTCCAACACACTTTCAGGTGGCGAGGCTCAACGAGTCAAACTTGCTGCTCACTTGGGGCACGTCCAGAAAGGTCATACGCTCTACCTCTTCGACGAACCAACGACAGGTCTGCACTTCGACGACATTCGAAAACTCTTGGACTCGTTCAACGCACTCGTTGAAGCGGGGGATTCGGTCGTCTTAATTGAGCACAATATGGACGTGATAAAATCTGCTGACTACGTGATTGACCTTGGTCCCGAAGGTGGCCGACGCGGCGGGTTTATTGTTGCTGAGGGCACACCGGAGGACGTGGCCCAAGTTGCCGAGAGCCACACGGGGCGATTTCTTAAGGAGGTCTTGTAGTCGAGGCGACGTTATGTCATTTGTTGTCATCTACATATCCTGTTTTGTCGACCCCAAATGATTTGCGTGATGACCAAGAATGCGTCATTCCTGCTTGACGCAAAGGCTCTAACTAGGCGCATCCATGCCCCGGCATAACGTTTAGTCATAGGCAGTTGCCACGTCGGGCGGACGGTTCTATCACTCAGTTCACTCACCCGTATGCGACAACGGTCGCTGAGCTAGTTGTGCATAATACCGTTAGGCGCGAAACCACCTGCTGCGAAAGACAGAACGTACGGTGGTCTCAACCAATTGGAGGATGGCGCAAGAGCGGCGTTGCCAAAGCGGCTCCTTCGTTACGTGCCTCGAACTACTTCGAAAGCCGGGGAACACAATGTCATCGGCTAATCCCAAATTTAACCGGGTCTTGCAGCCAACATCGGAAGCGAGCATAACTCTGTTGTTGTTCCAGGGTGGGGCAGCCGCGCGAGGATCTCAGGTACGCCCTCGTTGGTGAGCGCCTGGAAATGATAGATGCGTGTGCACGTGGCGACCAACTCTTGTTGCCCTAGCGACTCCGGGTCCTCGACCCGCTGGCCCTACTTCGACGATCGGATTTATCCCGTTGCAAGACTTCGGCCAATCCTCGCCTAGGATGTTTCACGTGAAACGTTTCGTTATAGAATTGCACCTTACCCAACATGCGAAGCCACTAATGGCGTTCGTAAACGTGCAATCGCGAGGCATCACAAATGTCGATGTCCGGGACACTCGGTATAGTCACTCGTGTCAGCGTGGCTCCTCGATTCCAAGCCATTGCGCTTGCGATTCCCCTCCAGTGGATTAGAGTTGGTGAGTTGTTAGCATAACGGCCTGACAGAGTGGGTTCCGACTGGAAGGTGCCTCGGCCCGAAGAATCATCGCCTATACAACGGAACTGCGAGAGCGTTTCGACGCATGGCAGCGGTCTTGCCAGCAACACGTACGGTCTCTAGTAGTGATTAGGACAAATCGGCGAACTGCCTTGTCGCAATCCGCTTCATGGGCTTTGAAGCATTTGCATGCGTACATAGCCTCACTCTTCGGAATCCGAAGAATCAAAAAACAACGGAAGGGTATGAAGGCACACTCAGCCTAGGTGGATCTTGCACCATCAAGGGCCAACTACCCAATCGCCCGCAACTGAAGGCACAACTTCAGTCAACTAAAAGGTGCGTTGGCCAGCCTCGTAGTTTGACTAATTAGGATCAGAAATATTCTAAGCACACTTAAGCTGAAGTAGCATTTGAGCGGCAACAACCCAAGCCCATTCTGTCAGCCGCCTGGGTGATCGATGAGAACTCGACTACTCCATATTCGCTGTGATAGTCCTTTACAAGGAGACAAATATTGCCGATGCTTCGCACGTGCGCCATTGCGTTCAGGACTCATCGCAAAACCGAATGCGGCTGCAAACGCTGTGATCCTCGCTCGCTGAACGAGGGGGATCCCTGAAGTAATTCGGACGCCTATCCATGTGGTCCGCATCCCCGAACTGATCAAGATGAACCTCAAGTTCACTCACTCCGCCCTACCAAGAACGGCTCCGCCTCCCGCATAGTCGCAGCTGAGTCGGGCCCGGCCGTAATATTGCCGATACGCGTAATTCGAAATAGATCTCGCATTTCAATCATCAACGATACGACTTCTCCTCGTTGCTCCGCTTGGTAGATCATGCAACTCAGTTGCAAACAAACGATATGATGCCGCTAGGGGCGGCGGAGAATGTTCAATACATTCTCGATATTAATCGGCGATGAATGGTTTTTTGTGCCTGTCGGTGTGAGGATCTAGCACCATCAAGCTTCTCGTCGCTCTTTTCTCGTTCACGTAAACTCATCTCCATCTTGAACGATTCACGTTTGGAACACTTAACAGTTGCAGAACGCGAACACCCTGCGATTCTCTTTGATGGGGTATGCAACTTGTGCTCCGGCACTGTAGACTTCATAATCAAGCGGGATCCAGAAGGCCTTTTTCGCTTCGCTTCATTGCAGTCAGAAGCAGGAAGAACACTTTTGACGCGTCATGCTGTTGACTCAAATGAAACGGACTCTGTATTGCTAATTGAAGAAGGCCGAGTGTTCGATCGCTCAACTGCTGCCCTCCGAATCGCCCGGCATATTGGGGGCCTTTGGACGCTCTTCTTCGTATTCGTCGTGGTTCCGAAGCCGCTTCGCGACGCCCTCTATAGCGCTGTCGCGAAGCGGAGGTATCGTTGGTTCGGAGAGAAGGAAACATGCCGCGTTCCAACGCCGGAAGAGCGATCGCGTTTTCTCGGCTAGGGGCATTACTCAATCCGAGTATCTTCCCTGATGCGGACCGTGAATGCACCGTCCTTCCCATTCGAGTTTCCCTCCGGTCGTACGTCCATGCCACACACATACGAGTCCCTTCAGGTCGGTGACGGTTTCACTTGGTCGCGCGTCATCACCATGAATGACGTCCAAAAGTTTGCCGACGTGACCGGCGACGATAACCCGCTCCACCTAGACGCCGACTATGCAGCGACGACACCGTTCGGAAAACCGGTTGTCCATGGCGTGTACATACTTGGGCTAGCGTCGAAAGTCTTGGGCAGAGATTTCCCTGGCCACGGTGCCGTTGCAGTTTCTATCTCTGCCAAATTCCTTCGACCTGTGCCAGTCGGCGAGGAGGTTACGATCGAAGTAAAAGTATCAGAGAAGATCGAACGGTTCAAGCACGTTAGAATCCGACTGTACGCTTACGTCAATGGCAAGATGGCCGTAGGAGGGGAGGCCGTTGTGATTCCGCCGAGTGGGGAATAGGGTGATCGTCGCGCCTCCCGTAGATGCTGCTTAAGAGCTTTACGGTTTTCACTACCACGAAGACCCCAACATTCTGAGCTGCTGATTTGCTCTGGCCAGCCTACGCGCAACATGATCTGGAGCGGAGCCATTTCACGATGACCCGTTGGAACCAATTGGTTGAAGGAACGCAAGTAGCTGGCAGTTCGATCGGGCTCTCTCTATCACGCAATTGTTAGGGTGTAGCTCAATCAAGAATGGGCCTCCTCCAGACACTTCCCTCCTCTGTGTGGGTATGAAACCAGTGCAAGAGTGTCTTCGCCTGGCGAGGCGAGTGATCGGTTCCGAGTCTCTTCAAGAAATGAGACTTACCCGAGTACGGTAGCTAGTCAATTCAGAGTCGCGCACATCCACTACTACTTGATGCTGTGTGCCGCGGCAACCTGACGAAGCTGAACTTAGATGCACAATCAGAGCGGTAAATCAGCGTAGATATTTCAGCGCCCTAGCGAAAACATCCGAACACTGGCGTTGACCCGACGTAGATAAGCATCTCCTATAACATTGTTTTTTCACGTCTTACAATGCCCTCTACAATTAGGTGCTTGGCACAAAGAAGGGCGGCCTCGGAAGAGACCGCCCAAAACCAAACCGGAGGCTTCGTTACTGTCGCGGCAGCTTCAACTGGTAGCCACTCGGAATGTTGGAATTGAGTTGAACCTGATTCATAATTGCGATGCCTTCCGTGTTCAAACCATCGGGTGTCGGGCGACCACTAAGAAATGATGCGAACGGTGCTGCGCGATCGACGCGAACGACATCCAATCGTACAGGTTGTCGATTGATGTAGTTCTGGTTTGTTAACCGCGCGAAGCTCTCAATGGATTGCCGCATAGCCCCCGAGTAACTGCTGAAGCTATTCGCCGGCGCGATTCCCATGAAACGGAAAATGTTGCCGCCGTACTCGATGAAGTAGACGATAAAACCTAGTTGCCCATCGCTCGTGTTGGCCGAACCTTCCAGGCGATAGGCGCGGTTGCTATTCACGGTTGTCGAGCGCTGGCTACTTACGGTAACCCCTTGTTGGTTGCCGAACTCTTGTCCAGCTGCTTGCGCTGACGCTGCCTGAACAAACGAGAATTCCAGGATGGCGCCGCCATTCGGCTCGCCGATCTGAACTGCTGCCGGTGTGTTATTCACCTGCCAGCCGCTCGGGTAGCTAAACTGGAAGCGTAGATCCGGGTGGTAAAACCGTCCTCCCTCCGTAAATCCTTGTCGCGGGTCGTTGCCGATCACTATGTCATCTATCTGGGATAGATACTCTGCCGTATTGACTTCGGTACCAGGCGGATTGTATTGCGCTGCCAACTGCGGTATCGACTGTTGACGTTCGCCGGGATCTGGGTGCGTAGACAAAAAGCTGGGAATTCCACCTCCGCCACCCTGTTGACTCAATCGCGCAAGCGACCCGAAGAAATCGGCGGCCTCTGCGGCATCGTACCCAGCGAACTCGGAATACGCCACACCCGCTCTGTCGGCTTCTCGTTCATCTTCGCGTCCATAGCTCAGAAAAAGAATCTGCACGCCGGTGCCGCCATAGTTGAGAATGCCTTCTGCGACATTTCCACCTCCAATGACGCCCCCCAAAACGGCTGCGCCAATCAGTCCAAGCTGTCCGAGCTGTGCACTTGCAGCTCGTCGTGACGCGTGACGGGCCAACACGTGCCCGATTTCATGCCCGAGTACTACCGAGAGCTGCGCCTCATTGTCGAGATGCGCCAGCAATCCGCGCGTTAAATAGATATAGCCTCCTGGCAACGCCATTGCATTGACGACCGGCGAATCAAGCACGCGGAAGTGAAACGGTGTGCTGCGGATTTCAGCCGGCGTGTTGGGATCATTGTAGGCACTGGTCTGCAGGACGGACTGTGCTACCCGGTCAACGTAGGCTGAAAGAGCGGGGTCGTCGTAGAGACCGAACTGGGCGATGATCGCCGGATCGGCCTCGCGACCAATCTGGACTTCTTCCTGCCACGTATACGCGCCGCGCTGCGTTTCACCGGTTACGAGGTTTGTCGTTGATCCGCAACCCAGCAAGATGCCGGATGGAAGCAGAATCAGTAAAATGAGATAGCGGACGGGCGGACGGGAGATCATGGCGGAAAGGTTTGAGAAGTGCAGAAAATATCAGCGGAGGACGACAAGGAAGCCAAGTACAGCGACAAAATCAACCGTTTGCGAACATAACGTCTTCAGTCACTGACTCTTTTTCTTCAATTGAATCTATTGGAGTGGATGGCGATCCGCCCACCACAGATCCATTCGCGAGTTCAATCGCAAAATGCTCGCCCGTTCCAAAGCGAACGTGCGGGGCGAGCATTTCAGGGCGAGCGGCAGTAATTAGAGATTGCCCAATGGTATCACTATCGAGAAGATCAACAACAATCTCTGCCCGCCGTGCATCCAGTGTACCAAATATGTCATCGAGGAGAAGCAGGGGTGTTTCTTCAAGGCGATCTTGAAGGTAGAGAAACGTTGCAAGCCGTAGCGCCAAACCAACAGTGCGATGTTGTCCCTGAGAGGCGTACGGCCGAACCTCGAAATCTCCCAGTTTGAAAACGACTTCATCTCGGTGAGGGCCTGCAAGCGTCCTACCCTGTTCTCGTTCTCGTCTTGCCAGACTATTCAGTTTCTCTCTGTACAAGCCGGAGATCGCCTCAATATCCGGAGCGTCGTCCATGTCGGCGACAGACACGTACCGCATCGTTGGTTCTTCGCCGACAGCGTTGAGCAACCTGTATGCTTCGCCGAGAAATCCAGCGAAGTGCTCCAGGAAGCGTCTACGGCTATCAATGATTCGTGCGCCCAGTTGAATCAACTCCTCATCCCAAGCACTTAATGCATCGTGCCCAAAACGGCCTCCCCGCCTCGATTGATGCAGCAGCGCGTTCCGCTGCTTCAAGGCACGACGGTACTTGAGAAGGTCATCCAGGTAAACTGGGCGCGCCTGACTCAGCGTGGCATCCAGGAATTTCCGACGATGCTCAGGGCCTCCTTCAGTCAAAACCAGATCGGCGGGGGAGAGGATGACAAGTGGCAGTTCGCCAACGATGTCGGCGAGCCGATCAAGTGGCGCTCCATTTCGGAAAATCTTTTTGCCCTCTTGCGGCACGAAGGCCATCCGGGTAGTGAACGAAGAGCGATGCTCGCCTTCGAATCTCCCCTCCACGTCAAAAAACTGCGCGCCTCGTTGAAGAGCGTGAGTATCCGTGCCGGTGAGGAAGCTCTTCGTGAGGCACAGGTAGTGAATCGCCTCCAGGACATTTGTTTTGCCCGCGCCATTCGGACCATGAAGGAGATTGATCTTCGGCGCGAGATCAAGCCGCGTGTTGGCGTGGGCTCGAAATGATTTCAGATGGAGCGAAAGGAGGCGCATATCTCTGCAAAATACGGGTTCTGATGGCCTCGCCCGACCTGTGTTCGATATACCAAGCGTTACTTTGACACTCCGGCCACCTCACCCGAGGATCAAGCGGTAGTGGTCTCCATGACACCTCATTTCACATCCCCGCTTAGGAAACCACAATTGATTCCGATCCTGGGCCTCCTCATGTGCTCAGGGACGGTCGCCTCGGTATCTGAGCCCGGCGAATGCACGCATTTGCTTGAACGAGTGACGAGCCAGTACGGTGCATACGCGAGGGCCGGCAACGAGAACTGGGAGGATTTACTTCCGCTGTTTGATGAGGCGAAAGCGTGTTACGGAGCTACGCATTCCGCAGAGACCGCCAGGATGACCGATTACGAATCGAGCGTCCTTTACAAACTTGGTAGATACGAGGAGGCTGAAGCAGCCCTCTCACGCTTCATTGACCACGAGGCCGAATTCGCCGAGCCGAACATTCGCGCCGGTGTCTACCAGAGGCGGGCTGTCTTGTATGCCCATACAGATCGGCCGCTCGATGCCCTTCAGGATTACATGGCGTCAGCCCAATTCGTCGACGAACTGTCGCCCGCCAATGGTGCCAAACTTTTAAATCGTATCGGCAATTGGTTCCGGAGCATCGGCGACTACGACGCCGCTTTGCCATACTACGTCCGCGCAGATTCGCTGGTTGTGGCACACCTGGGTGAAGATCCAGACTTGGAGGCTATTCATGGGCAGGTGCTTTCGAGTAAAGCGGCCCTTTATATCGAGGCAGCCAATCGAGGAGTGTTAGGCAGTGAAGTCGCTGCAGCCGAAGCCGCGACTCTTCTGGAAGCGGCGTTGAACAAGATTCCGTCAGACGATCCGGAATTCCTCTACGAACGGATTAATGTGCTCTTATGGCTTGCTTATGCCTACAGAGAACGAGGGGATCCGGATTTGGCATTTCCACTCATTAGGGAAGCAAGAGAGCTTGGCACTCCAATAATTCGTCGCTACCCCGAACTGGTAAGTTGGACGTACACCGAGGATGGGCGGGCACAGCTGGAGCTTGGGAATTTGGCCGAAGCACGCGAAGCGCTGCAGACGGCCTTGTCGATGGACCGCGAAGTTGGCAAACCGGTCCACGAAATGGAATCCTTGGTGGATCTGGGTTTGCTGGCCGAAGCCATCGCAGACACGAGTTCAACGCCTGTATACGATATCGCTGAAGCGTACTACGAAAGGGCGATCACCATCGCGGAAGTCGAGCGGAGAACGTTTGGTAATCTGGAATGGAGCGCCTCGATGTTTGCCGGCTCAATGCGACCCTACCGATATCTGATTCGCTTGTTGCTTCGCGAGGGGCGATACGAAGAAGCTTTTCTAAGGCTCGACGAAACCCGGGCTCGCTACCTCCAGGACCTTCGGCTTACCAACCGGATGCGACCTCGGCTCAATGCTGATCTTCGCAAACGAATTGACAGCCTTGAAACGGTTCAGGATGACGCTCGCTACGCTTCCCTGAACCCGGACATCTCCGACGCGGATCGTGCCACGTTTTTTTCGGAAGCGCTTGACGCACGTATGGAAGCAAATCGCCTCATGGGATTTACACCGACAGCACCACCGGCCTTAACCCTTGCGACCGTTCAACGCGTTCTGGAGGAGCGAGACCAGACCCTCGTCACCTATTTTCTCGACGAGGATGCGAGTTACGTGCTCGTGGTTCGACCCGACACGATAGTGGGCGTTGAACTCCCTGTTGTTGTCGATTCGCTGTCGCAACTTATCACCGCAGTCGGGGAAGCATGGTTGGGGTCCGATCAACCCGAACCGTTTCTCGACCCCGCCATCCTCAGCGAGTTACACGCCTCGCTTATCGAACCAGTTGCACACTTATTGCTGCCGAACGGCGCACTTGTGATCATTCCAGAGGGACTGCTTACGGCGTTACCATTCGCTGCTCTCGGTGTCGGTGAGGAAACTGACTTCGCTGAACGCGACTACCTCGGCCAAAACCATCCGATATCAATGGAACTATCGGCTGCTCTCCTAACAGAACCACCCGAACAACGCGAAAGCTCGGCGAACACGGATCTGATGGCCTTTGGGCGCAGCATTTTCGAGGGAGAATCGAATGCGCTACAAATCCGCTTTGGTCAACCACTGGCGGACCTGCCGGATGTCCCCAACGAACTGAACAACCTCCGAAATCTGTTTCCCTCGGGTCACTTCGCTTTGAATCAGGAAGCGACGGAGGGTGCATTATACAGCCAGATTCAAGATTCGCGGGTTGTGCACCTTGCTTCCCACGCCATCATGAACCCAACTTTCCCTCTTTTCAGCTACATCTCTCTGTGGGGGAGTGAGGGTGCTCAAGACACCGAAGACGGCACTCTGTTTCTGTACGAGCTCCAGAATCGAACCCTGCAGAGCGACCTCGTTGTTCTTAGCGGATGCAGCACAGCCCGAGGGGAGAACCATCTTGGCGAGGGTATGATTGGGCTTCAACACGCCTTCCGCGCTGCTGGGGCCGCTAGCACGCTGGCTACGATGTGGCAAGTGGAGGACGGAGCGATGACCGAACTCATGACCAGTTTTTACGAACACCTCAGAGCTGGGCAACGAAAGGATCGCGCGCTTCAGCTTGCCCAACGCGACTATCTCGAAGCAAACTCTGGTACGCGTGCGAGCCCGTTTTTTTGGGCGTCCGCTACGTTTTACGGGAACCCGTCGTCCGTGGATTGGAAACACACGTACGTGGCGCAACGAACCTGGTTTGTTTTAGGAGCCCTGTTGCTTCTTTCAAGTCTTGTCATTCCCTATCTCATTCGTCGGCGCACAGCTCAGCTGCTTACAGTTTGAATGCCCTCGCGATTGTGAAAGGCAACGTGGGCTCGGCGTAGGAAAGGAAACCAGTTAGGGCTTTGAAGCAGCACGCGTATCGCCTGACCTCGAACCGAAGCTCGAACGCGCCGTTGGACCGACACATTTCTCACTCCATTGCCGGAATGCTCTCCCGCGTTTCGGCGCATTGCTATTGCCGAATTTGTCTCTCGACCAAATCAAACAACGTCTGAATGCCCTTTCGATAGTTGGGCGGGTCCGCGAAGAAGTCGCCAAGCTGACTCCAGGGTCCTCGCTCCGTCTGAAGAGTGTGGCTGGCTCTCTGCCCGCATTCGTCCTCGTGGATTTGCTTGAGTCGACAGGCGGGCCAATGGTGGCACTTCTAGCCGAGAATGATTCGGCGGATTATCTCCGCAGCGACCTCGAGCAGATCCTCGGCTCCGACGCGCGCGTTTTGTTCTTTCCGCCGACCGGGCATGTGCCGTACGACCCAGAACAGCTCAGCGAAACCTCGCCGCTCGTTTCCCGGGCCGACGCTCTCGCCCAATTGCGTGATGGATTCGACGGAATATTCGTGACGAGCGTGGAGGCAATCAGTGAACTAGTGCCTCTACCTGAAACAGTATCCGGCGAGACGAAGACTATCGAGATGGGCGAGAATATTTCGCCGGAAGGGTTGATGGACTGTCTGATCGGCCAAGGATTTGAACCCGTGGAGTTCGTGAGTCAGCCTGGCGAAATTGCCCTGCGCGGAGGCATTCTGGACGTATTTCCATTCGCCGGCGGTTATCCGATCCGCATCGAGTTCTTCGGCGATGAGGTGGATTCCATCCGCGAATTCGATCCTTCAAGTCAGCGCTCGGTGGCCCGACTGGATCAAGCCCGCCTGGTGCCCAATCTGGATTCCCCTGAGTTTGCCGAAGGCGAACACGTTGCTGTCCTCGAATTCCTGCCCTCGAATACCCTCACTGCGCTGTTCGACTCACAACGATTGGTTGAACTAGCGAATGAGCGCTTTGCCAACGCCCAGAAGCATTTTGATGACTTAGATATCGTTGACGCTGCTCCTCCGCCACCATCAGCGCTTTACTTGACGGGTGATCAATTTGCCGACCTTCTAGATCAACGGCCCAAGCTACTGTTCGGCACGTTTTCTAATCATACGCCTCCCCTTAACGAGGGAGTCGGCGGCGAGTCCGGGAGCGGGGCCCTGGATCTTGGCTCAACGCCCCAACCTGGCTACAACGGAGACATTCGGCGCCTCAAGCATGACATCACCGATCGCACAAAAGCCGGCGACGAGTTCTTCGTTCTGTGCGATAGCACGAGCCAGCGCGGCCGACTTTTCGAACTCTTGGGCGGCGAACTGGAATTGGGGAAAGAGCCCGATGCCACGCTACTGGTGGAATCGCTCCACGAGGGATTTGAGATTCCAGGAGCCAAACTGGCTGTCTATACAGATCACCAACTGTTCAATCGCTACCATCGGCCGTCGGCTCGAAGACGAAGTAGAGCGAAAGGAGGTCTCACCCTCCGCGAGGTCCAGGCTCTCAAACCGGGAGACTTCGTCGTCCACGTGGATCACGGTATCGGCAAGTTCGCTGGGCTCCAGCGCATCACTGTTCGTGGGCAGCAACAAGAGGCAGTTCGTCTTCTCTTTTCAGGAGGGGACGAGTTATTCGTCAATGTTACCGCGCTGCATCGCTTGCACCGCTATTCTGGCAAGGAAGGACACCAGCCGCGACTCACGAAATTAGGGACCGGTGCCTGGGAGCGTCTGAAATCCCGAACCAAGAAGCGCGTCAAAGACATAGCGCGCGACCTGATTAAACTCTACGCACAGCGCAAAGCGGCCGACGGTTTTGCATTCAAACCCGACACGATTTGGCAAAGGGAGATGGAAGCCGCGTTTGAGTGGGAGGACACGCCGGACCAGATCTCGTCCACGGAAGCCGTCAAGGAAGACATGGAGCAGGCCGTTCCAATGGATCGGCTCGTGTGTGGCGACGTCGGTTTCGGAAAAACCGAAATCGCGGTCCGAGCCGCGTTCAAAGCCGTTCAGGATGGAAAACAGGTTGGCGTCATTGTGCCCACGACAATCCTCGCCGCGCAGCACGTGGAAACATTCAACAAGCGCATGGGCCGCTTCCCGATCCGTATTGGTCAGTTGTCACGGTTCATCTCGCCTGCCGATCAAAAGAAGACGGTTGCGGATCTGAAGAACGGACTCGTAGACGTTCTTATCGGTACCCACCGCATGCTATCGAAAGACGTCGCTTTCAAAGATCTCGGACTGCTCATCGTGGATGAAGAGCAACGATTTGGCGTAGCCGCGAAAGAAAAGCTGCGGAAGCTCCGTCCGAACGTTGATACGCTCACGCTCACCGCTACGCCGATTCCGCGCACGCTACAGTTCTCGCTCCTCGGCGCCCGCGATCTTTCCATCATGCAAACGCCGCCGCCTAACCGGCAGTCGATCGTTACGGAGATCCATACGTTCGACCAGGACCTCATCCGCGATGCGTTGCTCTATGAAGTGAACAGGGGAGGGCAGGCGTTCTTCATCCACAACCGCGTCCAGACCATCGAAGAGATGTCGGAAATGATTCGAGCGATGCTCCCCGACGTTCGAATACAGGTGGGCCACGGCCAAATGGCTTCGGCTCAACTCGAAAAGGTGATGATGGACTTCATGCAGAAGAAATTCGATGTGCTCGTCTGCACAAACATCGTCGAGAGTGGGCTGGACGTCTCGAACGCGAACACAATCATCATCAACCACGCCGAGAGGCACGGGCTCTCGGATCTGCATCAGCTCCGCGGTCGCGTCGGCCGCAGCGATCAGAAAGCGTTTTGCTACCTGCTCGTGCCCAGCATCCACGCGTTGACGAAAGAGGCACGTGCCAGGCTGCAAGCCGTTGAGGAATTCTCAGAGCTTGGCAGCGGCCTCAACATCGCCATGCGCGACCTCGACATCCGCGGGGCTGGCAACCTCCTGGGCGCGGAGCAATCCGGATTCATCGAAGACGTTGGCTTCGAGACGTATCACAAGATCCTCGACGAGGCTGTACAGGAATTGCGGATGGACGAGTTTCAGGAGGTCTTTGCCGACACCGGACACGTTCCAACCGCACCCGAACCCGCGATCGACGTGGAGGAAGATGTGTTCATCCCCTCGGATTACGTGACGAATGGAAATGAGCGCCTAAACCTCTACCGCCGCCTGGCGGAGACCAGCGTGGAAGAATTCGAGGCCTTTCGCGCCGAGTTGGCGGACCGCTTTGGACCCGTCCCGAAAGCCGTAGACACGCTCCTGCTGATGGCACAGTTGAAACCGCTGGCCCATGCCCTCCGGTTCACCCGGGTTACATGGAAGAACGAGCGACTCTTCCTTACAACGCCCTACCAAAAGGACGACCCGTATTTCTACGCTGAAGTCTTCAATCCCCTACTCGAACGCCTTGGAAAGCTGGATCTGCACTATGTGTTGAAGGACTCGCGGGGGGGGAAACTCCGTGTGATCGTGCAGGATGTGCTGGCGTTGACCGACTGTGTCGACGTGTTGGAGCGGTTACAGCTAGAAGCTGAAGTTGCGATTTGACTCACGGTTTTCTCGTTGAACAGAAGGACTTCATTGTCTGACTGCCTTGTTGTTTGTCGCGACGAGATCATTGAATCGTGAGAACTCAACGGCATCTGCTGGCGGCGCACCGCGTTTGACGAACCATGCGACGATTCTTCTTTGGCCCACTTGTTTTGCTAATGGCTTTGCTTCCTGCCTCCGGCTGCGCCCAGAGTCCGCAGCAAGAACAAGCCATCCCCGGATTCTCGACAAACACGGCTTTGCGCACCATTGAGTTGAGCGAGCTGCGCTCCGGGGGTCCGCCGAAGGACGGCATTCCGGCTATCGACAACCCGCGGTTCGTTTCCCAAGACGAGGCGAGTGCATGGCTGGCAGATCAAGAGCCCGTCGTTCTGCTCAGGATCGGTGACGCGGCGCGGATTTACCCTCTGCAAATCCTGACATACCACGAGATCGTGAATGACACGTTCGCGAATATTCCCGTCACTGTCACGTTCTGCCCGCTGTGCTACAGCGCCATTGCGTTTGACCGACGGGTTTCGGCTGACGGTGGAGACTTGGTCCTCGATTTCGGCGTGTCGGGGATGCTGCGCAATTCCGACCTCGTGATGTACGACCGGCAAACGGAAACACTGTGGCAGCAGTTCACGGGCGAGGCGCTCGTAGGCGACCTACTGAGCACGACACTCACCTTCCTTCCAGCTCAAATAGTTTCGTTCGCGCAAGCCCGTGAGGCACACCCCGCGGCAGACGTGCTCTCCCGCAATACGGGCCACTCTCGTCCCTATGGCAATAACCCGTACGCGGGTTATGACGACATTGACAACGCACCCTTTCTCTACGATGGACCTGACAATGGTCGCCTACCCGCGCTGTCCCGAGTCATAGCGGTGAAGTTGCCCGACGCGGCACGGGCCTATCCTACGGACATCACCCGCGAGAGGCGTGTGATCCACGATACGATCGGCGATCAGCCCGTCGTCGTTTTTCACGCGGACGGCGCCGTGACCGCTCTCGGCGAAGCCGTCATTGCCGAAGCGAGGGAACTGGGTTCCACGGGTGTATTCGATCCGCGAGTTGATGGCGAATCGTTAACGTTCAACTACGAGAACAGCCACTTCGTTGATGCCGAGACGGGAAGCACGTGGAACGTCCTTGGCGAAGCGACGGCGGGGCCACTCACGGGGCAACGGCTGGTACCATTACAATTCGGCGACTACTTCGCATTCGCGTGGTTCGCATTTCGCCCCGAGACCACGCTCTTCGAGGAGTAGCGTCGCAAGCATTTCGTGACGACTCGCACAAGCAACCTACACGTTCTTGGTGCAACACACTTTTTCTTCCTACACTCCTATAAACAAATGTTTGACGGTCTAAAGGGCTACGCAGCTTTGCCGCTGCGCCTGATTCTCGGATTCGGCATGATCTACCACGGTTTCCCCAAGCTCGGCGGTGGCCACGACGGGTTTGCCGGAATGCTTACGATGATCGGAGTACCCGCGCCCGGCCTGATGGCCTACTTCGTCGGGCTCGTTGAGACCCTCGGAGGATTGGCTCTGATCTTGGGAGCATTCGTCGCCATCGTCAGCATCCCGCTGATCATCAACATGCTCGTGGCGATGTTCACCGTTCACCTTCCAAACGGATTCAACTTCATGAACATTACCGGCATGGGGCCGGAGGGGATGACGTTCGGGATGCCGGGCTACGAAGTCAATCTGCTCTACATCGCTGGTTTGGCGGCAATCGCCATGATGGGCGCAGGGGCCTTGTCTGTCGATGAGATGCGGAAAGGCAAAGAATCGGACACCGCCATGGATAAGTCTGGTGGTGGTGCAGGCGGGCCGGGTTGATCGCGGTTCCACCCTGCCCATGAAATCAGACAGAGAAGGGGCATCCCGACCAATCGGGATGCTCCTCTTGCTTGCTCAACCTCTCCTGGGCTACTCCGATTCCTTCGGCGCAAGCCCAAGCACTTCTACACCCTGCTCGAAAACAACATCCACTGGAATGCCGGCTTCGGTTGCGGCATCGAGGCTCGACTGGAGTTCATCAGTGATCACACCATATTGCCCTACGAACGCCTGAACGATGTCGTAGTCGCCATCGCCCGGGCGTACCGAACCGTACCCCCAAAAAGAACGCGGGGCGCTCCGATTTCCTGGAGCGACCCGCGTTCACGTTCTGGAACCGCCGCGGACGACGGCGCCTACGTTGGTTCGGCGCGATCAGTTGAGAACAGGATCGGCCTTGTGCCAGCGGCGCGTGTTCTCGAAGCCGTAATGGCTATACACCTTGTCGATGAATTCGCGGTTCGGGCTGGACGGCCAGTTGTCCTTGTTGAAGCCTGGCGCGTTTTCCAGCTTCTCCTTCGTCACATCCATGACGAAGCACTCGTTTTCCTTGTCGAGGGTCAACGCTTCCATGGGGACGGCGAAGTACTTGTCGCCAATGCCAAAGAGCCCACCGAAGGAGAGCACCGCATAGCTGATGTCGCCGTGCTCGAGATCGAGCATGAAGTCTTCGATGCGGCCAAGATCTTCCTTTTTGCGGTTGATGACCTTGTCGTGGGTGAGGGTGTGTGCAGAGAATAATCTCATTACTGAATTTGTCGGTTCGTGATCAGAGCGCAATAGCTGAAACGCCTTGAACAGATAGCGGCACTCGCTAGATTTTGGGGCGTTGTAGGTATCATACAGTCAATGACCGTTATTGTTCCCGAATGACTCTGATTTGCATCAGAAGCGTCCTTCATGGCACTTCGCAAGTGATATCAACCCCTCGCAACCACACCCCACTCACCCGAGGCGCCGGTAGAGTTCTGCGTTCTTTTCCGCGACGTGATTAGCCGCGACATCGAAATCTTCCCTGCGCTTTACATGTTCACACATAGCCTCGGAAGCAACTTCTTCCACCGTAGTTCCACGTTCTCGGGCCAGATCCTGAGGCCGTTCGGCGGCGTCATCCGGAATAGTGATGGTTAGGGCGGTCAAATTTCCTCAACGTGCGAGCCGTGTGTGGGTTGCCATCAATGTCCTGAAGGAAGCGCGTACAGGAAAACTGCATATGATTGCGCAGGACGTGAAAACGCTGAAAGAGGGCGTGGAGGTGCTAGAGCGGTTGCAGTTCGCCGAACTAGGTGGCTCAGTGAAGGAGCCTGCGATCAGCGCAATTGTTTCGTGATGACGGAAGAAGAATGATGCAGACCCGTCATAACGTGCAACGCCTGACATTCGGTTGGGAGCATCAGCTCCGCTATTACGACCCGGAAGATTCCTTCGGCGCGAGGCCAAGCACTTCTACACCCTGCTCGAAAACAACATCCACGGGAATGCCGGCTTCGTTCACCCTATCGAGGCTCGACTGGAGTTCGTCCGTGATTACACCATATTGCCCAACGAACGCCTGAACGATGTCGTAGTCGCCATCGCCCTGAAGCGTGAGAATACGGCTTGAGAGCCCGTCAATCGCCTCTACCATCTTCTCGGGCAAGATTCGCCAGCGTCCGTCTTCGGTAGGCTCAATCGCGCCGATCTCGCGGAAAAAGTTGAACCGGATCAAGTTTGCCTGGCCGTGCGCGCTGGAACCACCAAAACGGATCGACCGGAATATCGAAGCCACGAACGTGACGTAGTGATCCATAATGTCGCCTTCCCACTCACCACGTTCGATGAGCCCTTGAATCATGTATAAACCGAGGACATCCGCCTTGCCTTCTTCTAACGCAGAGGCCTGATCGCGAAGCGCCTCGCGGACGGTACCGTTACCCGTGATGGTGTTCTTGATGCCCAAACCGTGCGCCACTTCGTGGAACATCGTATTACCAAAGAAGGCATCGAACGTGATGTGGCGTTGTTGGTCTTCGGCGATCAGCGCCTCGGCGATTGGAATCAGGATGCGGTCGAACTTGTACCGCATCACATTCTTTAGCTGCAAGCGCCGCGAGCCTTTTTGGAGCTGAACTTCTTCGTCATTCGGCAGGTTGATGGCAATCGTTTTGGAGCCCGCGTTTGAATCACCCGCGTAATAGACCGCATCGTATGCGCCCAGGTCGGCGTCGGTGCCGGGTGTTTCCGCTTTGTACTCTGCATCAACTGGCAAACCCTCCTGCAACGACGGGAGAAGTTGGGCGAACCGCTGAAGGCGTCCGCTCCATTCCAAATCCTTTATTAGGACATACGCTTCGTGCGCTGCCTTGTAGCCGGTAAGCTGATCTTCGTAGGTCTCAATTGGGCCAATCACAATATCGATCGGATTGTCGCGCATGTCCATCCAGGCAAGATCACTGGCTTGGTAGTCATCGGTTTCCAGCGCGTCGGCGCGGAGCAGCAGGTAGTTTTGCAAGAGAGAGTCCTGCGCGAAGGCAGCGGCTTGCCGGAGATATCCGGCTGCCCGTTGGTGCTGTTCGCTGAAAGCCTGGTGGTAGGGGATGCCTCGAAGCCGCCCGTCCTCCCGACGAACGAGCGTGTAGAGGCTGGTCAGATTTTCATCTGGATAGGCGTCGGCTGCTTGAAGGAGCGCTTCCGTGGTCAGATCGTGTGGATACAGGTTGGAGCCTGCCGGCTTCTCACCAAACCCTTCGATGAACGGCATGTTGCCATTCAGTCTATCCCACGGGCCATAGTTGATGCGTGTGTAGCGCCGGGCGGCCTCTGACGGAAGTGTGGCAATGAGGGAATCCAGATCGCCGTACGCTTGCTGCCGGAAGACCTCGTCCATTGCCTTCGCTGCTTCAATCAACAGCGGAATCATCTGGCGGGTCGAATCTGAGAGGCCTGATAGATCGGCCTCAAGCCGCACGGTCGTGTATTGCCCAAGCTCGTTGAAGAGCAGGGAGTCTTCCGCCGTGGTCAATCCATCCGTTGTGGCGG
>JBBKWZ010000024.1:0-20245 GCA_037969195.1 Rubricoccaceae bacterium
GCTCCCGCAGCTGCGGTTCGTTTAAGGAAATCTCGGCGCGTGGGATGAACGGAACGTGTCATGAACTCAGAGAAGAGGTTCCTTGAGAAGATCTTCCAGATCAAGCGGAAGCGTTGTCATGGCAAGATTACCCGAGGCATCTCGCGGCCATTCGCTTTCCGCACGATCCCAGTATAGCTCGACACCGTTCATATCCGGATCGCGGAGATACAGCGCTTCACTCACTCCGTGGTCGGCAGCGCCATCCAATGGAACGCTAGCCGCATGCAGCCGACGAAGGGCATCTGCGAGGTCTTGACGCGTCGGATAAAGGATGGCCAGATGAAATAATCCGGTCGTGCCACGAAGCGGAGGTGAACCACCCAGGCTCTCCCATGTGTTCAATCCGATGTGGTGGTGATAGCCTCCAGCAGAAAGGAACGCAGCCTGCGTACCATACAGCTGCGTGATTTCAAAACCGAGAATGCCATGGTAGAATTGTAGTGCGCGATCCAGATCCGCCACCTTCAGGTGCACATGTCCGATTCGCGTACCTGCTGCTATTGGCGTTGTCATCGGCCGTATTGGTTTTTCCAGATCAAACTCGCAGCTCCAAGAATCGCCGCATCACTTGCCGCTAAGCCTGAAGGTCGAATCGTTGTCCTGCCACGATAGATGTTCAGAAGGTTCGCATCGAAGTACCTGCGGACCGGATTAAAAAGGAGATTACCGGCCGCCGCAAGTCCGCCGAATAGGAAGATCGCTTCCGGCTGTGTGTAGGCGACGCTGTTGGCGAGCGCAAGGCCTAGAACTTCTGAGGTCAGGCGAAAAGCCTCGAGTGCTGTCTGTTCGCCCGATTCGGCGCGCTCAGAGATGTTCTGGGCCGTCGTGCTCGGCGGGGCATCCGGACTCAACTCTCGGTACGTAAGCACAAGACCAGTCGCCGAGGCATACTGCTCAAGGCATCCTCTGCGACCACATCCGCAGGGTCGGCCTTCTGGTTTCACGATGACGTGGCCGAGTTCGCCGGCCGCGCCATCGTGACCGTAGACCAGCTCGCCGCCGACAACGATGCCACTCCCCAAGCCGGTACCGAGCGTGACGAAGATGAAATCGGTCATGTTCTTCGCCGCGCCAAAGAGCATCTCGCCGAGCGCTGCGGCATTTGCGTCGTTGGTGAGCAGACATGGCACGGCCATTATCTCCGACATCCACGCGGCCAGTGGAATTATGCCATTCCAATGCAAATTTGGCGCATGCTCGATCGTTCCACGGTAGAAGTTGCCATTCGGCGCCCCTATGCCAATTCCAAGCAGATTTCGGTGTTGTGATGCCTTCCGAACTCTCGCAGCAAGATCATCGACAAGCGGACGTGGCTCGGGGTAGTCTGCGGTCTTGAGAACAAACTGATCGTGGACTTTCCCAGATTCGTCAACCAACCCGATCTTGATATTCGTCCCGCCGATGTCGATGCCGACGACGACGTCGGGTATATCACCCTCCATACTCCACCTCCTGTTTCATCAGTACCCGCCCGACAAGCACGCCGTACACACTTAGGTATACAAACCCCACCAACGGTACGATGTACGACGTGTGGATGCTCAAGCTATCGGACAATAGCCCTTGCAACGGTGGAATCAGCGCGCCGCCGAGGATCATCATCACCAGAAGCGATGAACCCTGATTCGTGTATTTGCCCAGCCCCGCAATGCTAAGCGCAAAGATGCACGGCCACATGATGGAACAGAAGAGTCCGCCTGCGACGAAGCTGTAGAGCGCAACTCGGCCCTCAGCCATAAGCCCGAAAAGCATCAGCGCAGCGCCCGCAGCGCCAAAGAGCATCATCGTGCGGGCAGGCTTGTCCTGTGCGAGGAAGAATCCGACGATCAGCAGCAGTACGGCTGGAGCGTAGAGATAAAGGTCTCCCAAGGGGCTGCCCTTGATGGCATTTACGGCCAGAACGACCCCGAATGCGAGCAACGGAACAACCACCGTCGCAACATTTCGGGCTATCCCTTTCAGGTTGAAAACAGTGACTGCGGCAGCCCAACGCCCAATCATAAGCCCACCCCAGTAAAGCGATATGAAATGCGACGTGCGTTCGGCGGGCAGACCGAGGATCTCCGGCTGGCGCATCAATTCGGGTAGGTTGCTCTGGATAGTCACTTCCGTGCCTACGTACACAAAAATCGCCAGCATCCCGAGAAGCAATTGCGGATAGCGCAGCGCACCAAGGCTCCGTTCTTTCGGCGCATCCACCTTAATGGGCGGCAATTTTGAGGCCCCCATCAACAGCGCGAACAGCACGAACGCAACCGCCAATCCGATGTAAGGAGCCTTGACGGTATCGAGCGACGTCTGGACAGTCTCGGTCTCAATCGTACCGAAAATGGCGAAGCCAACAACGAGCGGACCGATGGTCGTTCCGAACGAGTTGACGCCCTGCGCGAAACTCGCGCGGTAGGCTCCGGTCGCCGGATCGCCAAGTGCGATGACGTACGGATTCGCGACGATCTGTTGGAGCGCAAAGCCCAGTCCAATGACGAACAGGGCCGTCAACATGAGTGCGAAGGATTGCTGGGATGCAGCTGGCACCATCCCTGCCGCACCGACTGCTGAGATCAACAGACCGAGGACGAGGCCCTTCTTGTAACCAATCTTGTTGAGCGGGTCGCCGATGCCCAACGAAACCACGAAGTACAACAGCGACCCAACGAAATACGCTGCGTAGAACGCGAAATCCACCAACTGCGACTGAGCCTGCGTGAGCGAGAAGTACTGCTTGAACAGCGGGATCAGAATCGTATTCGACGCCGCAACGAATCCCCAGAAGAAGAAAACAGAGATGAGCGTGTAGAGCGCGGAGCGGCGGTACGTCTGGGTCATGCGAATATCTGAGTCGTGCCGGCCAAAGGTAGGGCTGACGCATGATCCGCCCTACTCCATATGATGAAAGGGAATCCGTCCTTTCAATTTGGGAGTCGGGAGGCTTCGTAGCTTCATCTCGCCTGCCAATTGATCGATATATGCCGACTTTCGTGCGCACGATTCTCCTCGCCACCTTCCTGCTGTTCGCCGCGGGCTCGACTATAGCCCAGCAGGCTCCGACGGCCTTTGTGGATTGCAATACCCGTGGCTGCGATAGCGACTATTTCCAGACGGAAGTCGCGTTCGTGCAGCACGTCCGCGATCGGTCGGACGCTGACCTGTATGTGCTTGTAACGTCCGAGTCGACAGGGGGTGGAGGCAGCCTGTATACACTCTTTTTTGAAGAACAACGAGCGCTCGCTGGTCGCTACGATACACTGACGGTAAGTGTAGCGGAGTCCTCCTCGCACGACGAACGCCGGAGTGTATTGGCCCGTCGTATTGCCCTTGGCTTCGCAGGCCTAACTGTAGATACGCCCTTTGCCAACCGCCTTCGAATCACCGCGGAATCGCCCACCACATCAGAGGCGAATGGCGACCCTGAGCAATCCTCGGATCCATGGAAGAATTGGGTTTTCCGGATTCGGGGAAGCGGCTTCTTCAATGGACAGCAGAGTACACGCTCGGCCAACGTTTTTGGAAACCTCACGGCAGAGCGCGTCACAGACGCCCACAAATTCTCTTTCCGCGTCTTCAGTAGTTACAATCGTAGCGATTTCGAGATCGATGACACAACCACGGTCACCAGTACGTCGCGTAGTTACGGCGGAAGCACCCTTACAGTCTGGAGTCTGTCGAACAACTGGTCGGTGGGTGGGCAGAGCTTCGCTGAGTCCTCGTCCTTCCAGAACTACGACTTCCGCTTGCGGGCCGGGCCCGCCATCGAGTACAGCGTGTATCCATACCGTGAGTCTACCCGGCGGAGCTTTCGACTGCTCTACTTCGTGGGCGTGGAAATTGCTGACTATGCAGAGGAAACGATTTTCGAAAAGACCGGAGAAACACAACCCCGCCATAGCCTCACCTCTACGGTTGAGTTTGAACAGCCGTGGGGTTCGGTGGATGTTTCTCTCGACCTCTCGCAGTATCTGGCCCAGCCCAGCAAGTACCGCGCAGAGTTTTTTGGTGGCTTCAATCTCCAACTCGTCCGTGGTCTGTCGCTCAACCTCCATGGCAGCTATGCGCGCGTCCGTGACCAGCTGGCGCTACCCGCTACCGGCGCAACGCCCGAAGAGATTCTCACGGAGCAACGCGCCCTCGCCAGCTCATATAACTACTTCGCGTCAGTTGGCTTGACGTATAGTTTCGGATCGATTTTCAATCCCGTCGTCAATCCCCGCTTTGACAACTAAGTGGGAGAAGCCGATTGACGAATCGTCCCTATCGCACAATGATTTCGTCCGCGAACAGCCACGCCGCGTGGCCTGCTCCAGGGTGGCTGTCGGGCAGGGCAGATTGAAACGCCGTCAATCGGATGTAGCGAGCATCAAACTCCCCTTGGGAAATCCAAAGCGCAATGGGGCTGTTTGGTACACCGTCCAAGTCATGCGAGCGCATGCGAACCCGGCCATTCCCGTTTTCCCAATGCTGCCCATCTCGTGAGAATTCAAGTTCGAGATTTGACGGGGGTGCTATCCATGAACCGAGGTTTGTGTAAAACGACGAGCTGACGGATTCGATGGACGTGATCCCGCCCAAATCAATGGTCGCCACCATATCGTTGTCCCACCAACCTTGAGAAAGTCCATCGCGGTGGTCGGTTGATGCGAGAAGGCCGTCGGTGAGTGCATTCGGGCTAGGCCCCGGATACCGACTGTCGGGAGGAAACTCGAAGGTGATCGGCTTGCCTCGTGCGAGATGACCGATGACGGCGAACTCGCGCCGGATGGGCAGCGGTTCTTCGTTCGCAAACACGCCGAGGACAATCTGGTCGCCTTCTGCGAAAGAGGTTGAGTCCGTAACGAGCAGCGAGGAAACCGTCGCCGGCGTGCTGTCTGTCGTGTAACGGACCTCCAGTCCTTCGACGGATGTCTCTACATGAACGCGAGGTTGGCCCGTCGCTTCGTCAGTTCCGACGTTCAGCCGAACGACATCGCTGTCTTCTGGCCCGATGCCCACGCCCATCGCTCGGAGTCTAGGATAGGTGTCGCTTTCAAGTCGCGATTTGAAGTTGGCGAAGTTTCCTCCGCCCGACCACAACACTTCCGCCATTGCGAGCAATCTTGGAAACGCCTGCAAATCAAAGTTTGCCTCGGTGATGTACTCGCTCCAGAGGTTGGCCTCGCCACCGAGGACATGCTGTGCTTCCTCTTCAGATAAACCCTGGGCAGGGTCGAAGGAATACACCTGCTCCAGCGACAACGCAGCCGGACTATAGTCGAAGTAGGCGTGACTCGTCGGCGAAACGATCACATCGTGCCCCTGCCGAATGGCTTCACGCACGGTCTCCTGATTCCGCCAAACCTGAACAACCGAGCCGGGGACACCGCCGCCATCCAGAATCTCATCCCAACCGATGAGCGTCTTTCCGCGGCTGGCCAGATGCTCGCCGATACGTTGAATGAACCACGCCTGCAGCCCATCCTCGTCACCAAGCCCTGCTCGTTCGATGATCTCCTGACACGGCTCGCAATCACACCAACGGTCCTTCGGCACCTCGTCACCGCCGATGTGGATGTAGGGCGACGGGAAAAGCTCCGCGACTTCATCCAGGACGTTTTCGAGGAAGGTAAACGTCTCTGGTTTACCTGCGCAGTAGATGTCGGGGAAGACGCCCCAGTCGTTTGGCACCTCGGTTGGAGGATCCGAACAGGCCAATTCCGGATAGGCAACAAGCGCCGCAGTCGCGTGGCCAGGCATTTCTATTTCCGGGACGACCATCACACCACGAACGCGCGCATACTCAATGATCTCGCGGACTTCGTCTTTCGTGTAGAAACCTCCGTAACGCGATCCGTCAGGCTCGGTTCGCCATGCACCAACTTCCGTGAGGCGCGGATATTGGTCGATCTCTAGCCGCCACGCCTGATCTTCCGTGAGGTGCCAGTGCAGCACGTTCATCTTGAACTGCGAGAGCAGGTCGATGTAGCGTTTGACGAACTCGACCGAGAAGAAATGGCGGCTGACGTCCATCAGGCTGCCACGCCAGGGGAAACGGGGTTCGTCATGGATTTCAACGTGAGGCAGTATCCAAGTGGTTATTTGGTGGGTATCGGAACTTGCGGCGATCGTAGGCGGAAACAACTGTAAGAGGCTTTGAACTCCCCATAGGAGGCCTTCCGGGCTTGCGCCATTAATGGAAATCCCAGAAGCAGGAGACTCCAATTCGTAGGCATCCAGATTATCGCTTTGAAGATTCGTCGCTAGTCGTATCGAAAACTCTGCGCTGTCCTCGCCAACTATGTGGACCTCAAATTCCGTGCGCTCGCGCACCGCACCTGCTAGGAATTCTGCAATTTCGGCTACTCGTGCATTCCCGACGTCCGCAGCAATTATCACGGGGCTGCTTAGGTAATACGCCGACGGGACAACTCGCGCATATTTTGGTAATGGAACAACTTCCGAAGTGAAACGAACGTGTTTCCAGTCCGGCCCATTTTGAGCAGCGGTGGTGACGCTGATACCAAACCACATTGAGAGAATTAGCAGCGACGGGATTTTCCTCATCGCACCGGGAAATCGTGATAGGTCCGCTCGAAGGGCTCGCTACGTAGCGTGTAGTGCCACCACTCCTTGCTGTAGTTGCGGAAGCCGCGGCGGCTCATCGCGTCGCGAAGCATGAGCCTGTTGCCTCGGGCTTCCTGACTGACGCCCCGGCTGAGTGTCGCGGAGAGCGGGCTCAGGCAGTCGTAGGCCGTGCCCATGTCAAGGTCGCCCTCGGCATAGCGTTGCCCGAGCGGACGGTCGCAGCGCGGAAGCGGGCCATCGGTTGGGTCCGGGTAGGGGCCGGGTTGCTCGTATGGCAATCGCACAAGCGTCAAGTCCAGCGTCGATCCGCGACTATGTCCGCTTCGACGCGCGATGTAGCCGCGGGAGAACAACGAGCCCTTCGGTTCTTCAGGGTAGAAGGCTTGCTTCATAGTTTCGCTGTCGCCGTTAGCCCAACGGATGAAGTGATCTACAGCTTGCTGCGGTCGATAGCAGTCGTACACCTTCAGCGAATACCCCTGCGCCTCCATCTCCTCCTGAACGTCTGCTAACGCATTGGCTGCCTGGGTCGTCAGGATGCACTCGCCAGCCTCGTATCCGCCAATCTGTTCTCCAACGAAGTTGAATGCCGTCGCATAGCGCATCTCCTGAATGATGCCTGGCGCGACCTTCCGGACGTACGAGAACATGTCTGGAAGCGTATCTCCCCGGACCAGAACTACTGGATCGACGTGATCGACCGGCGGCTCCTCTTGTGATGTCCGCCGTGCCGGCGTCGCATCGCTTGGGCTGCATCCGGCGCCCACCGAAAACATCACCGGTATTGTAAGGAGGAGAAGTGGGATGATGCAGCGCATGATAGTTCGGGCGCGAAGAACAGGTTCGGGGAAGATCGCCAATCCGCGACGCACCGTCACGGAACGAACGTCCCCGACGAGAACGTAACTTCTCGCCCCTCACCCTCTCACCATGTCACCCGACTCCCTCCTTACTGCGATCGCCGGCGTAGTTGTCCTCGGCGTGGGCGCGCAATGGCTTGCGTGGAGGTTTCGCCTGCCCGGCATCTTGTTGCTGCTTGTTTGCGGCTTTATGGCCGGCCCAGTAACCAATTTCATTGACCCGCAAGTGCTTCAAGGGGATTGGCTGTTTCCCTTTGTCTCTCTCGCCGTTGGCATCATCTTGTTCGAAGGCGGACTGAGCCTTCGATTGAATGAGCTGCGAGATGTTGGCCATGTGGTGCGCAATCTGATTACGATCGGCGTGGTGTTTACGGCAATTGCCGCCGCGATAGGCGCGCACTATCTGGTTGGGTTCGGATGGCCAGTTTCGGTAGTGTTGGGTGCGATTCTAACCGTAACGGGACCAACGGTGGTCATTCCGCTTCTCCGGCACATCCGGCCAAGCGGGCGTGTTGGCACGGTTGCGAAATGGGAAGGCATCACCATCGACCCCATCGGAGCCATTCTGGCTGTTTTGGTACTAGAGGCTGTTATCCTTTTGTATGCCCCGGGCTCAGCAGGGCACGCTGCTGAAGGCTTTGGCGGGGTAGCCGGGGCGCTTCTGGAAGGACTTCTGCTGGAAATCGTTGTTGGTATCGGCGTCAGCGTCGCCGGCGCGTTCCTTCTGATCGTCGTCATTCGCCAAAGACAAGTCCCCGATTGGCTTCAAAACCCGGTCGCGCTCATGACGGTTGTGGCGGTATTTGCGCTTTCAAATGCGCTGCAAGAGGAGGCAGGACTTCTTTCGACAACGCTTCTGGGCATCATCATGGCGAACCAGCGCTATGTCTCCGTCCACAAGATTGTCGGGTTCAAAGAGGACCTTCGGGTGCTCCTCATTTCCGTGCTGTTCATCGTCCTGAGTGCGCGGTTGGAGCTATCCGCTTTGGCCTATATCAGTATCGGTTCGCTGCTTTTCCTAGGCCTTCTGATGTTGGTCATTCGACCATTGGCCGTGATGCTGTCGTCGCTCGGTACGGGTTTGAACTGGAAAGAACAGACCTTCTTGGCGTGGATGGCACCAAGGGGAATTGTTGCGGCGGCCGTTGCCTCTTTGTTCAGCTTTCGTCTGGAACAATTTTTCCCGGAGGATGCTGCGGGTATGGTCCCGGTTGTCTTTCTGGTGATCGTCGGGACAGTGGCTGTTTATGGTCTGACCATCTCGCCGCTGGCCCGCTGGCTGGGACTGGCGCAACCCAATCCCCAAGGCGTCCTGTTCCTCGGGGCCCATGCATGGGCGAGGCAACTTGCGAGTGCAATTGATGCGCTCGGAATCGCCGTTCTCATGGTCGATTCGAACTCCACGAACGTTGATCGTGCCCGCCAGGAAGGCCTGAACGCCAGAAGGCTAAACGTCCTGTCCGACAACATCGAGGAGCACCTCGAACTGAGCGCGATCGGAAACCTCGTTGCTTTTACGCCCAATGACGAAGTTAATTCTCTGGCCGCTCTGCGCTTCTCCGACATTTTCGAGAGCACGGAAATTTATCAGGTGAATGCGCGGCGCGACGCCCTTCAAACGAACGAAGAAGCACAGGCTCAGCCTCTTCGGGGCCGCACGCTTTTTGGAAAGGACGTCTCATTCACGTCGCTGGCCCAGCGGTTTGCCGACGGAGCCGAGATTAAAACGTTTGAGATCACGAGTGACCTGACTTATGAAATCCTGCTGGATCGCTACGATGAACTCATTCCGATGGTTTTGGTTAATTCCGTCAATCACCTGCACTTTTTCGCTGAGGATCAGACCATTTCACCTCAAAGCGGGGATCGTGTAGTCGTCCTCATACCCTCCGTGGCCCACCGATCCGGCCAAGTAGGCCAAGCACCCTTCGAGCAACTCGTTGCAGGATCGGCCGTCATCGACGTGGAAGGCAGCATTTCCTACGAACTGTTGGTCGCGCAAGCCTCCGCTTTGCTGGCCCGTAGCCTGGAGACCGACGCCGAAAGCCTTGCTCAAGCTCTTCAGGAAGGATCGAGGTACGGTGCTGCTCCGATTTCGAGAGGCATTGCGCTCCCACATATCCGACTTCCCGGAATTAGTACCGCCGCGCTCCTGCTTGCACGAAGCCGAACTGGAATTCTGACAGCGGCGGAAGGGTCGGAAGCGGAAGAACCTGTGCATGCCTTCATCTTTCTCGTTAGCCCGGAGAAAAGCCCGGAGCTACATCTCCGGATTCTTGCCAACGTTGCGGGCTGCATCGACCAGAAGGATTTCCTGGAAGAGTGGCTCGCTGCGAAGGACGAGCGTGAATTAAAGGAAACGCTCCTGCATCACGAGCGCTTTCTCTCACTACGGTTGGGCAGGGATATCACGACGTCCATCTTCATTGGTAAACAGATTGGCCAGATTGAGCTGCCACCAGGCAGTTCCGTCGCCCTCATTCAACGCGGCGACGATATTGAGGTGCCTGATATGGACACCGTGCTTGAGGAGCACGACCGAATTACAATAATCGGCGACCCCTCTGGCATACATCGGTTGTATATGAAATACCGAGACAGTAGCCCGTCTTCACGGGTCGACTGAGCGACACCAAACGTGGACTGATCTTGAGAAACCCCTTCATCAGGAAAGATGCCCCGCCTGAGGGGACCGTCGTTACTGGATCGCCACAAGGGCTTGGGACGTTTGGGGGCGTGTTCACTCCGTCAATCCTGACGATTCTCGGCGTGATCATGTACCTGCGTTTCGGCTGGGTTGTCGGAAACGTCGGTCTTTTCGGGACGCTACTGATCGTCGTGCTTTCCACTTCGATCACGTTCCTCACGGCGCTTTCGATTGCGGCGATTGCAACCGACCAGCGAATCCGAGTCGGCGGTGCATACTACATGGTCAGCCGCTCACTCGGGATCGAAATCGGAGGAGCCATCGGGATCCCCCTTTTCCTCGCACAGGCATTGTCGGTCGCTCTCTACACGGTTGGGTTCGCGGAGAGCGTCGTTGGGGTCTTCCCGATTTTGGACTTGCGACTTATCGGGCTCATCACCACGCTACTGATTGCTGTGCTTGCCCTTACGTCCGCGCAGATTGCCATTCGCGCGCAATATTTCATCATGGCGGCGATCGTCCTGTCGCTGATCTCGCTTCTTCTCGGTAAGCCGCTGGAGGCCGCAGAGGTTGACTTTTGGGGCACACAAATAGAACATACAGAGTCGTTTTGGAAGGTTTTTGCGGTGTTCTTCCCCGCCGTAACGGGCATCATGGCCGGGGTAAACCTATCCGGGGATTTGCGCAACCCGGAAAAATCAATACCGGGAGGGACGTTCGCGGCCGTAGGTGCGGGTTTCGTGATCTACATGGCTCTCCCAATCCTTCTTGCCACGCGCGTTGGCGCGCAAACTCTTATCGACGATCCACTCGTCATGCGAAAGATCGCATGGTGGGGCGATGCCATACTCCTCGGGGTTTGGGGGGCGACGCTCTCTAGCGCGATAGGGAGCATGCTGGGTGCGCCACGGGTACTGCAAGCCCTGGCAAGCGATGGCGTACTCCCGCGCTCCATGAGGAAGCTCGGGCGCGGAGTTGGCAAGGAAAACACCCCAAGGGCTGGCACGATCGTGACGCTCGTTCTGGCACTCGGCGCTGTCTGGCTAGGCGACCTCAACGTCATCGCGCCCGTTCTATCGATGTTTTTCCTCACGACGTACGCCGTGTTGAACATGTCGGCAGGCATTGAGGCTTTTCTGGACAGCCCGTCGTTCCGTCCAAAATTCGCCGTGCATTGGGCGTTCTCGTTGTTGGGCGCTGTAGGATGTATCGCCGTCATGTTGCTCATCAACGCGGCTGCCACAGCCGTGGCAGGTCTGTTCGTCGTCGGCATCTTTGTTTGGCTGCAACGTCGAAGTATGCAAACCACCTGGGGTGATGTACGCGAAGGTATTTGGATGAGCGTTACGAGAGCCGGACTCCTCCGCCTTTCGGGCACACCCGATCCCAAAAACTGGCGTCCGCATCTTCTTGTGCTCTCGGGCGCCCCCACCCGCCGATGGTACCTGATCGACCTAGCCCAATCCCTAACTCACAATCAGGCCTTGATGACGGTGGCCACGGTAGTTACGGATCCAGCCGTTTCTCCGGAACGCCTTCGGGCTCTCGAAGAGAACATCAGTGAGTATCTGGCCAAGCGAGGCGTTCAAACGTTGGTGCGGACGGTTGCCGCGAACAGCGCCATTGAAGGAGCCCAATCCCTTATTTCCTCCTACGGACTTGGTGCACTTGTTCCTAACACACTCGTCCTTGGCGATACCCTTGAGGCCGACAATCTGGAGCCCTACTGCGAGATGATCACGCACTTCAACCACCAGAAGCGGAACGTCTTGATTGTTAAACCCAATGAGGAAAAGGAAGCGCACTTTGGCGAGCGCAAACGAATCGACGTCTGGTGGGGCGGATTGAAAGGGAACGGCGGACTGATGAAAATCCTCGCCTATTTGCTTCAAACAAGCATCGACTGGGGCAACGCCGAAGTGCGAATCAAGATGATCGTTCCTAACGAAGCAGCCGCGGAAGGTGTCGCTTCAAACTTGGCGCCTCTCGTTGATCGGATGCGAACGGGAGCCGTGCTGGATATTATCCTTTCCGAAGGCAGAGCCTTCGACGAGATACTTCGCACGTCTTCTGCAGACGCTGACTTGGTCTTTTTGGGGATGGCTTCTCCCGCCAATATCCCCGATTATGCAAGCTATTATCGGACCTTGCGCGCGCGTACAGATGGAATGCCGACAGCCGTATTTGTGCTCGCGGCTGAGGAAATCGGATTCGAGGATGTGCTGGCCTGACGATCGACGAAAGTAGCGCGCCGTACTTTCTGGGTGCACTCCTCGCACATCGCCACGCGGTCATGATTCGTTCGCACATTGCTTTGATCGTTCTTTGCTATGCCGCTTCGGCAGGCTGCCACGGCATCTTATCGGTGAATCTGCCAGGTGCCCCATCTCTCCCAGAACATTCCTCAACCGGTTCTCCAATCGACGCTGCCCCCTTTGGAGGATGCCATCTGGACGCGAATTGCCCCGAGCACAGCGCGTGGCGAAATGTGATGGGCTCCGTCGTGGACATCAGAGCAAGCGACGACCCTGACCAGCATGGTTGCACCGGCGTTCTTCTAAACAATGCTTCCGGGGATGGCACGCCCTACGTGCTAACGGCGCGTCATTGCCGAACAGGACGTGCGGACAACACGGGCGAAAACCTCTCCTGGTGGAAGTTCTACTTCGGCCGAACGTCACGGAGCTGCGGCGCCGACGTAACCAGCCGCGTCCCTCCATGTCGGCTCGAAAACAACTGCATAATCGGCGCCGAAGTAGTTGTTACCGGCACGAACGGCGAAGGTGCGTTCTCGCTCAGCCGTGACTTCATTCTCGTCCGGCTATCCCGACCGATCCCTGCGTCGTTCAACATCACCTATGCGGGGTGGAGCGTTGAAGAAACGGAGCCGCAGTCGGCTACTGTGATCGGTCACCCGCGAGGCATGCCCATGACAATCGCTTTCGATCACGACCCCGCTCGCAATGATATTAGTTGCGACGGGCAGGGAATGATGTTGAGGCTGGCGATTGACGAAGGCGAATTGATCATGGGTCAATCCGGGTCCCCCGTTTTCGACGAGGACAAGCACGTGCGCGGGCTTGTCCTCACGGGTGCAAACTGTACTGGAACAGCCAGGACATGCGCGTCATCGCTTCTTTACAACTGGGATTTCGGACCTCAAGGGTCGCGTCTGATTGATCATCTTGCCGGTGGCAATCCGTTAATTCGATCAATGCCGTCAAGGTAGCCGGCCGAGGAACGTCACGGCTTTTTGCTCGGCAATAGTTCTCCTTAGTTTGAGGTAGGAACTGCTTTTGGCTTTTCGTCCCCCAACCAGAACGCCACCATGAACCGCCTCTTCGTCCTCTCGCTCTTCATTGCCACTCTTTTCGCAGCCGGTTGTGCATCCAATCGGGAGCTTGCCGACGAGCAAAGCGAGCTTGATCGCCTCCGAGTAGAGAACCAATCGCTCCAGAGCGATCTCGACGCAGCCTATGAACTCCTGGAGCGCACCCGCTCAGAGTATCAGGCCAGTCAGGCCCGTGTGGCGGAATTGGAACGCGCGCTGAACATTCAAAGCAATAACTCAGGCGAGCGCGGCCAAACGGTTGCAATGCTTCCGACCGACATCTTTTTCGAAAGTGGAAGTGCGCTTCTTACGCCACAGGGCATAACCGGGCTGATTGAAGTTGCTGCCCGGCTTCGATCCGAGTTCCCCGGAAAAACCATCCGTGTTGAGGGTTCGACGGATTCCAATCCGATCGGTGAGCGACTTCAGGCGCAATATCCAACCAACTGGGAATTGTCCGCCGCGCGCGCGGCGATGGTCGCGCGGCACTTGCAGTGGACGCACCAGTTCGATGGCACGAAGATGGAGGTTGTCGGCTTGGCGCAGTACTACCCAATGGCAACCAACGACACGGCGGAAGGCCGCGGACAGAACCGACGAGTTCGCATTGCAGTGATGGCCGACTAGTCGTGCCTCGTTTTCCCATTCCGGAGACCGATGATGACCTGCATGCGGAGTGCGGAGTGGACACGTTCCGCTCCGGCGGTCCGGGCGGCCAGCACGCAAATAAAGTAGAGAGCGGCGTTCGACTGACACACAATCCTTCGGGGATCGTGGTGACAAGCCGGGCCTCGCGGAGCCAATACCGAAACAAGCAGTTGGCGCTGGAAGAACTCCGAGCAAGACTGAAAGCGTTTAATAAGCCTCGGATTCCACGTGTCGCAACAAAACCGACCCGCGCCTCCAAAAAGCGCCGCCTAAAAGCCAAACGACTGCGAGCAGACAAAAAAGCACGGCGGCAAACGCCCGGCGCGGATGATTGACGCCTGACGTGCTTTAGTTGATAATGGCCAGCAGCGTCACTTCAAAGGTCAGCGTTTCGCAGGAAGGGATTACGCCGGGTACTCCCGCCTCACCAAATCCCAACTCAGGCGGAATAGTGATCTCGCGCCGACCTCCCTCCATCATCCCGACCATGCCTTCCCGAAAGCCCGGGACGGTCATTTGCAGGTCAAACTCCACGTCCATCCCTTCATCGAAGACCGAACCATCTTCGAGCCGGCCGACATAGTCCACGCGAACCATATCCGAATCAACGACTTCGTTTCCGCTTCCAATCACAATGTCTGTCGTGAGAAGCGAGCCTCCCCCACACGCTGAATTGCTGTCGCATCCCGAAACGATGAGGAGAACAAGGATCGTTGCTACCAAGCGCATGATTTTATGAATTGAATCTGGATTAGAAAAGACCCGAGCTATTGCTGGATTCCAAGGAGTTCGATGTCAAATACAAGCGTGGCACAAGGAGGAGCGAAGTACTCGCCGGTTGCGCGGTTGCGTCCGCCGTCTTCACCGCGCCCCATTTCTGCTGAAACAATAACTCGTCGCGTGCCGCCCACCCGCAGTCCCGGAGCTCCTACTCGATTCCAAGTAGTTCGACGTCAAAGATTAGCGTCGCACAGGGAGGAATGCGTCCGTTGCCACCCGGCCCGTAGCCCAGCATCGGAGGAATCGTGAGCTGGCGTTGGCCGCCCACCTTCATTCCAACGATTCCGTCCCGGAATCCCGGCACAAACTGTTCCAGCGGATACCGAACGCCCTCGCCGCTATCGAAGACCTCGCCGTCCTCAAAACGGCCCTCGTAGTTAATCGTGACCGTGTTTTCGCGGACAGCCTCGGGACCGTCCCCCAACTGCTCCTCGAGGATCACGAGATCGCCTTCTTCGCACACAGTCGGAGTCGCGGCAGCAACGGGCTCGTCTGGGGTTGGCGCAACAGCGGGGTCGGCATCGCCGTTACCGCATCCGGCGAAAAAGAGAAGTGAGAAGACGAGAAGGGGGAGCGAGCGCATAGCGGGTTTCGACAGAGGGGAGAAATGAAGCGGGAAGATACGCGCCTACGATCCGCTGGTTGAACCGACCTTTTCGGGGATTGCCAAAGCAAGTCCGAGTGCCTCAGGATCAATAGCGGCCATGTGGCGCCGGAGGCTCTCATACCCTAGTTGCTTTTTGGCCTTCTTCCACGACATCCAGTCTACGGCCTCGATCCCTTCCTTCTTCTGCGGAATGAACTCGGTTTCCGTTGTCTCCATCGCGTACCAATGCGTGGTCTTCACCGCGAAGCGCCGCTTCCGCGGGAGAATGTAACCGTGAAGGGAAATGCCGAGCGGCTGTAGCAGCGTGAGCGACTTCTTTTTGATCCCGACTTCTTCGGACACCTCGCGGATCGCGCCCTTCTCGGGCGTCTCTCCCGGCTCCAGCTTGCCTTTCGGCAGATCCCATACTCCGCGCCGAAAAATGGTGAGCACTTTCAGGTTGCCTTTGGGCGTGCGTCGCACGACGTATCCACCAGCAGCTTCAAGCGCTTCGGGTGGTCGATACGGCTTCAGGTTGAGGATCGCGTGCGGCGCAATGTGGTGCGCGGTCGGCGGATGAACGCGTGCAAACGCTATACGAGTAGAATCGAGAACAAGGATGTGCCCTTTCCTGCCGTCCGGTGCCCTGCAGGCTGCCTGTGACGCCTCAAGTGTTCGGTGGAGGACAAAGGGTTCGCCATCGCTTGATAGGCCCTCAGTAGCCAACCGCTTGAGGGGTTCTTCGAAAGTGCAATAGAAGAGCAGCACGTGCACTCGAGTCTCTCGGCCCGGAAAGAAGTGGAAATTAGCCTCGTTCCGTTTATACGCGAAGCGTGATCTTTCACGGGACGAACTGAGGGAAGTTCTGAAAGCAATCCCCCAGAACCAAACAAGCTCTTACCCCGGCTACTATGCCTGCTTACGATTTCGACTTGATTGTGATAGGTGGCGGCGCGGGTGGACTCACGGCTGCTGGAATAGCAGCGAATGCAGGCGTCAAGACGATGATGATTGAAAAGCATCGCCTCGGCGGAGATTGTACATGGACTGGCTGCATTCCATCGAAATCTCTTTTACATTCGGCGCATATAGCGCACACCGTTCGGACGGCCAACCGCTTCGGAATAAGCCCAGGCGATACGAACGTGGACTTCGCTGTCGTCATGCGCCGAGTTCGGAAGATCCGCGAAGACGTCTACAAGGACGCGGACGATCCTGCGATCTATGAGGGCTTCGGAATCGAAGTCGTTCATGGAACGGCTCACTTTATCGATTCGCACTCAGTGGAGGTCGGCACGGGAGACAGCGAGCGAAGTGTCTCAGCTCGCTTTTTTGTGATTGCCACTGGAGCTGGCGCATTCGTCCCTCCAATTCCCGGCTTGGACAGTGTCGCCCACCTCACCAACGAAACGCTATTCGAGCTAGAAGACCAGCCCGGCCGCATGGCAATCATTGGGGGAGGGCCGATCGGTGTCGAAATGGCTCAAGCCTTCGTGCGACTCGGCACGGACGTGACGATCATTGACGTGGCTGATCGGATCCTTTCCAAAGACGACGCTGAGAATGCTAAGACGCTGCAAACCGTGCTCGAATATGAGGGCGTTCGATTCGTTCTGGGAGCTTCAATCAAGACAGTTGACGAAGACGATAAAGGGATTGTGATTAGCCTGGATTCCGGAGACGATATCCGAACCGATGCACTGCTGGTCGCGACGGGACGGCGGGCAAACACTGAAGGACTCGGCCTGGAGGCTGCGGGTGTTGCGTCTACCAAGCACGGCATTTCCGTCAATGACAAATGCCAAACGTCTCAACGTCATATTTATGCCGTCGGCGATTGTACGGGCGAGTACCAGCTCACGCACATGAGCGAGCACATGGCGAAAGTGGCCGCGTCCAATGCCGTCCTGAAGGTTCCGATGAAGATCGATCGCGAGCACGTTCCGTGGGTGACCTTCACGTCGCCAGAAGTTGCCCAGCTCGGCAAAACCGAGCAACAACTCATTGAGGAGGGCGCAACGTTTGAGGTTTATCGCTTCCCCTACACCAAAGTCGACCGGGCCATTACCGACGAGTCAACAACCGGCCAAATCAAAGTCTTCGCGACCAAATGGCGGGGCAAGATCCTCGGAGTGAGCATGGTCGGCGAGCGGGCGGGCGAACTCATCAGTCTTTATGCCGTCGCGATGCGAAACGGGGTCTCTCTGAAAGCACTGGCCGATACGATTCACCCTTACCCCTCTTACGGGCTCGCCGCCCGTCGCGCTGCCGATCAGTGGTACGCCCGGTTGCAGTTCCCGTGGATGGTTCGGCTGCTCCAGCGTGTTTTTCGGTACCGCGGGCAGGTGCCGCCGGAGGTTGATCCCGAGCGAATTGTATGAGAGTGAAGCAAGCGCTGGATCGGATTGCTTGGAGGACCGTTCTTCCGTTGTTTGAGTCAGTTTATCTCCGACCGTATGCGCATTGCCCTCTGTCAGATCAACACCATCGTCGGCGACCTTGCGGGGAATGCCGAGAAGATTCTGGCGTGGTCGCAGCGGGCGATAGACGACAACGCAGATCTGGCAGTCTTCCCCGAGCTTTGTATCACCGGCTATCCACCGCAAGACTTGATGGACCGACCGTCGTTCATGGACGAAGTCGAGGACGCGGTGAACTATGTGTCGGCAGGTGTGCCATCTGGGCTGGCGGTGCTCATCGGCGCGCCAGTCCGAAATTCTGAGCGAACCGGCAAGCGTTTATTCAACGCCGCTCTTTTGATTGAGGAAGGCAAGATCACGGGCTCCGCGTACAAGGCGCTGCTCCCCACCTACGACGTTTTCGATGAGTTCCGGCAGTTCGAACCCGGTGAGACGCGGCGGTTTGTGCCTTTTCAAGGCCGAAAGCTGGGCCTCCACGTTTGCGAGGACATGTGGAACAACAAGGAGATTGCGCCCTTCCATATCTACTCGGCCAATCCAATCGACGAACTGGCCGCCTCCGGTGCCGATCTGTTCGTGAACCTCTCGGCCTCGCCTTTCGCGGTCGGAAAGTCGGAAGAACGTACGCAGCTTATTCAGGAAAGCTGCCGCGAGCACGGTTTGCCCTTTGTATACGTCAATCAGGTGGGGGCAAACACGGAGCTCATCTTTGATGGCGATTCCCGCGTCCATGCTGCAGACGGCACGATTCTCTGGCATGCGAAGCCGTTTGTGGAGGACTTTTTTGTGTGGGATTCGGATAGCTCCCTTCTTGGACAGAGTTTGTCTCGACTTGTCGGGAAGGGGTTGGAGGTGGTCGATCGAACGGCAACACCCCCCGCCTCGCTAGGTCGGCCCCTCCCTCGGGGAGGGAGGGGTGATAATGACATCGCTCAAATCCACGACGCACTTGTTCTTGGGATTCGTGATTACGTTGAAAAGACAGGGCCTGGAGTCTTCGAAAAGGCGCTGGTCGGCCTCTCAGGTGGCGTCGACTCTGCCGTTACCTGCGCGCTTGCAGCGACCGCATTGGGGCCGGATCGCGTCGTTGGCGTGACGATGCCTTCGAAGTATTCGTCGGACGGAAGCGTAAGTGATTCCAAATCGCTCGCGAGGAATCTTGGTATCGAGATACACGAGATTTCTATCCGCCCCGCTGTCGATGCTTTCACAACGATGCTGAAGCCACTCTTTGTGAGCACCCAGGAAGGCGTCGCAGAGGAAAACATTCAGGCTCGCTCGCGGGCGGTCACGCTTATGGCGCTATCAAACAAGTTCAACTACCTACTTCTCACAACTGGCAACAAAAGCGAAATGGCCGTCGGGTACGCAACGCTGTACGGGGACATGTCTGGCGGACTCGCAGTGATATCTGACCTGTTCAAGACGCAGGTCTACGAACTTGCAAACCATATAAATGAACGCGCAGGACAAAACGTGATCCCGCAAAACACGATTACCAAACCGCCCAGTGCCGAACTCAGGCCGGGGCAGCTCGACCAGGATTCCCTCCCGCCGTACTATGTCCTCGATGCCATCCTCGATCTGTACATCGAAGAGGCCCGCGGACTTGGGGATATCGTAAAAGCAACGGGCTATGACGAGGCTCTCGTGGCGAGAATCATTGGTATGGTTGATCGCAACGAATACAAACGGCGACAGGCCGCCCCAGGTTTACGCGTCAGCGATAAAGCGTTTGGCGTGGGACGCAGAGTGCCGATCGTAATGCGGCGGACTACCGTAGACAAAGCTTCGGCTCCGATCCCAAGCATTTAACTTCACTTCTCTCCCGCTCCCGCTGTCTCTTGATCGCTTACGTCTCCGGAACGCTCGCTGAAAAACACCCGACCGAAGCCCTCATAGACGTGGGTGGGCTCGGATATCGGCTGTTGATTCCTACGTCTTCGTTCGAGAAGTTGCCCAGGAAAGGCGAGGCGGTGCGATTGCATACCACGCTGATCGTGCGGGAGGATAGTCAGACGCTGTACGGATTCGCCACAGAAGCCGAACGCCGCACGTTTGAAACCATGATTTCCGTCACAGGCGTTGGGCCGAAGCTGGCCTTGGCTGCGCTAAGCGGTATGAGCCCCGGCGAACTCAGCGATGTTGTGATCGCTGGTGATGCAGAAGTGCTCACACGCATCCCAGGCGTTGGTAAGAAGACAGCGGAACGGTTGATCGTAGAGCTCCGTGACAAATTCTCCAAAATGGACGGGTTGGGATCGAACGGCACGGCGGGCGATGGTGATGCACCGCAAGCACGGTCGGATGCGCGTGCAGGGCTCGAGGCGCTGGGACTGAACCGAGCCGAGGCGGAGAAGCGGATTCGCGTAGTTC
>JBBKWZ010000025.1:0-10745 GCA_037969195.1 Rubricoccaceae bacterium
AGCACGCGTGATAGCCACCACTTGCCTCCCTCGCGGTAGACTTCGGCGCCGCCGATTGAGGTAACCACCCGCATGTACTCGCGGTGCACTTCATCACTCCACCAAACTCCCTGAATTACCCAGGAAGCGATCTGTTGCTCAATCGGGGCCCATTGCCCCTTCAGTCGCAGCCGCATTGGCAAACCGTTTCCCGGCGCGAGGACTTCAACAGGCAACCGTTTGCGGTTCATCGCTCGTCCTCGTTTAGCACAACGAACGGTTCGGCGCGGTACTCGTCTTCGGGCAAGAGGGCGTGTGGAACAGCAACCGTTCGCATGCACGCGCTTGGGAAGCGAGGCTCCACCTTGCGCGCCGCATCCTCCAGCGTGGGTCGGCTTCTCCACAGCGAGCCTTGCTGCGTTTCTCCCATCGAGAACGAGCGCAGTTCTATGCTCAGCGTACTAAGCGAGCCCATCCCCTCAAGCTCGGGGCGAACAAGCGTGTGCACCTGGCGAAGGAGATACGGCAGCTTGTCCGAAGCCTTCGGGAGGATGCGACTGACGACTTGCTCGTTCTTGCCGTCGTACAGACGAGCCGTGAGACGGCGGCAACACCAGCCTTTTAGCTGCTCGTGAACGTCCTCGACAAGGCGCGCAGTTATCGCGTCGAACTTCGTCTCATACCGCATGTCCTCGTCCCATTCTAGGACGTACGTGGCTACCGCTGCTTTAGGGGGATGAAAAAGCCCTATCGGGCGCTCGCGTGGCGGATTTAGGTAGGCAAAAAGCTCCTCGCCAACGGCAGCGCCAAATTGTGCCTTCAAGTGACGTTCTGAAAGCGTGGCAGTTCGATCCAGGGTTGGATAGCCGAAGAGTTTGAGGCGCTCGGGTATATCCTCATCAAAGCCGAGGAGCGTGAACACGTCTACCGAAGTGTTCTTGAGAAAGCCCGGCACCCTCTTTTTTGGAAGGGAGAGAACGTAGCCGGGAGCAGCCCGGGCTGCCGCCAGTCGTGCTACTCTGCGTCTGGTCGCCGTGCCTGAGCATGCTTTGAGATCAACCACGAGTGCCTCCAGGTCGGTAATTCGGGCACTGCGCAAATAGGCAACGCCGCGCTCGGCAGATTCGAGGAACGGGGTAAGCATGTGCAACCGCTCCAGCGTGTAATCCCACATGGCCTGTTCGCATGTTGCATCGCGGAGATGCACTTCTGTCCGGGGAGAAACATCGGCAACCCGGTCGGCCGACATGCCAATCCTTACGCCGGATTGCAGTGCATGATGAGAGGCCGCGACCACGCTCCCGCCCTGCACAACGGCAACCGGGCTCTTCGTATTAAACGACCGCGCCATTGCCCATGCAGGAAACGCTGGCAGCCAGATACAGCTCGCCCCTTTGGTTAGTTGGCCACCCATCGCACATCTAGCTAAAGTGCGTAATAGAAAGGGCGGATTGCAAAACACCCTGAACAACCACGCCATCCGCGCCAACGACCCGCTCTTTGTAGTCCGGGTTTTCTGGGATGAGGTGGACAACGTCGCCATCCGGCACCACGCGTTTGAGGGTGCCTCCGTCTCCATCAACCCACACAGCACAGATGGCCCGCGGCTTTGGGACAATGTTTGGCCGCATGAGAGCAAGCATTCCGGGTTCCAAACCAGCGCCAATCATGGAGTCGCCATCGACGGTCAGGAGGAAGTCGCCCGGCTCCGCATTCGGGAAGAGATCGTCTATGCCGGAGATCCACTCAGCCTCAATATCCTCGGCGTACCAGGTTGGCCCTGCGGGAATTGCGCCAAAGTGTGGCAGCCCGCTTGGTTTTACGTCCAGCGCGGCTTCCGTTGGCGCGTAGCAATTCCACGCATCCCCTGTATTGCGGAGAAATCCTTTGCGCTCCAGTGCCCGCAAGTGCGAGAAGGCCGCGTTCGGGGAGCTGTATCCAAAATGCCTCGCGATCTGCCGACCGCTTGGAGGAGAGCCTGAGCGCTCCGCGATCCGCACGATGTACGCAAGAACATCTCGTTGCTTGTCAGTAAGGTCGAGCTTGCTGACCATATCACCAGGGGAAGGAGTGAAGACAGAAGATGAGGCAGCGAAGTGATAAATGCACAGGATTACTGTACAATTTTTTCCAGTCCACTGTATTCATTCTGGCGGGGCCTTTCTCAGCAGATTGCGGACACATGCATAGCGAGGGAATCTCTGGGCGCTCCGTGGCATTGCTTTTGTAAATCCTTCTGAGGCTTCTTCGCGGCACGAAAACGTGTTTCACCATGGCTCGGTGTAACACACACTTGACGTGCGCGGCGCTTGAAGTGTCTCACCCGTAGAGGCGACCTTAGCTCTGTCACCGATAGAGCTCGTCTTGCAATTAATTCCCCCTTTCCCACATCCCATGCCGGTCTATGCGTCGGCGTTCAAAGAGGCGAGGCCTCCGGTTGCCGTTGTCGGCGCGGGGGCTATGGGCCGCGCGATGGCGCTGAGGCTGGTTGAGCGCAACTATCCGGTGCGTGCGGTTCTCAGCCAGAACAAAAGGCATGCGGAGGAATTGGCGCGAGCGGTAGGCGCAGGCGTCGCGTCAGACGACTTTTCCCTTCTCCCCGATGACGTCCGTCTCGTGGTGATTGCTGTCAAGGATTCTGCGCTGGCCGATGTTGCCGAACTGCTGACGGGCGTTGCCCATACGTGGCGCGAAACCGTAGTGGTGCACACGTCCGGCGCGTTGTCGGCCTCCGAGCTGGAGCCACTTGCGCAGGAAGGTGCGGCAACCGTTTCCTTCCATCCACTGCAAACCGTGACATCATCGAGCGGCGCTGATGTGCTGGACGCCGCCTATGTAGGCCTCGAAGGAGACGAACGAGCGGTGGCCGCGGGCATCGAACTCGTGGTCGGTCTCGGGATGCGCTACATCGTGCTTTCGGAAGAGGCCAAGCCCCGCTACCATCTCGCCGCAACGATGGCGTCGAACTTCTTCGTCACACTGATGGGCATGGTGCAGGAGGTGCTCGTCTCGCTCGACATCAACCGCGATGACGGGTTTGCCATGATGGAGCCGCTGCTCCGTGGCACATTGGATAACCTTGCCAAAGCATCACCCGAGGAAGCGCTTACCGGCCCGGTTGTTCGCGGCGACCTCGAAACCCTTCGCATGCACGGCCAGGCGCTGCGGCAACATCTTCCGCAGCTCGTTCCAGCGTACGCCTCACTGACGGTGGAAGCCGTTCGCCTGGCGGTACGGAGCGGCAAGCTGGACCCGAAGCGCGCCGAGGAAGTCCTCAGCCTCATGCAACGGTTGGTAACTACGCCCCTTCCTGCGAGAGCTGTGGATCCTGCGCCCATCAACAATTAACCGTAGCAAAAAGGGCAGGGCGGTAGTTTGGGGCGATTCACCCCCAAGCCTATGTCCCGCGAGTTGACCGAGCAGGAGCAGCTACGCCACCAGCACCTCGAAGCCCTCCGCGAAGCAGGCGTTGACCCCTTTCCGGCGGAAGGGTGGGCCGTTTCGGACAATGCGGCAGAGATCCTCGAATCGTACGACGACGCGCTCCACAACCCGGACGTTGACGGCACAGCGCCCTTTCGCGTGCGTGTTGCCGGGCGCATGATGACCAAGAGGGTGATGGGCAAGGCCGCGTTCTTCCACCTCGCAGATGAATCCGGGCGCATTCAGATTTACGTTCGTCGCGACGACTTGCCTGAGGATTTCTACAACACAGTATTCAAGAAGCTGCTCGATACGGGTGACCTCGTAGGCGTTGAGGGGGAGGTCTTTCGCACGAAGATGGGCGAGGTCTCGATCCGCGCCCAAGGATTCAAGCTGCTCGCCAAGAGCCTCAAGCCGTTACCCGTCGAAAAAGAAATCGTGGACGAGGAAACCGGTGAGAAGCGTGTTTTCAACGAAGTCACCGATCCAGAATTCCGCTACCGCCAGCGCTACGCCTACCTCGCGGTGCACCCGGAAGTCCGCGATGTGTTCAGGAAGCGCGCGCAGATCGTTACGGCAATTCGGCGCTTTCTGGATGAGCGCAGCTACGTGGAAGTCGAAACGCCGGCGCTCCAACCGCTCTACGGCGGCGCGGCGGCGCGGCCCTTCACCACGCACCACAACGCGCTGGATATGGGGCTCTTCCTCCGCATCGCGGACGAACTCTACCTCAAACGCCTCATCGTAGGCGGCTTCGAGGGCGTTTACGAGATCGCCAAGGATTTTCGGAACGAAGGCCTCAGCCGCTTCCATAACCCGGAGTTCACGATGCTCGAACTCTACGTGGCCTACCGCGACTACGACTGGATGATGAATCTCGTCGAGGAAATGCTGGAAACAGTCGTGACGGAGCTCCACGGCTCAACGGAGGTAAAGGTTGGGGGTGAAAGCATCAGGTTCTCTAGCCCGTTCAAGCGGATTCCGCTCTTGGAAGCGATCAAAGAAATGACCGGCGACGATTTGTATTTGAAGTCACGCGACGAAATTGCGGACGCTGCAAAGGGTCTTGGAATCGAAGTGGAAGACTCCATGGGCACCGGCAAGCTCATCGACGAGATCTTCGGTGAATTCGTGGAGCCGCACCTCATCCAGCCAACGTTCATCACGGATTACCCCGTGGAGCTTTCGCCCCTCGCGAAGCGCCACCGCACAAAGGGAGGGCTGACCGAGCGCTTCGAGTTGATCTGCAACGGCAAGGAAATCTGCAACGCGTTCTCAGAGCTCAACGACCCTATTGACCAGCGCGCCCGCTTCGAGGAGCAAGTGCGCCTTGCCCGCGGAGGCGACGACGAGGCCGTCAACACCGTGGACGAGGACTATCTCCGCGCCCTTGCATACGGTATGCCCCCCACCGCCGGCATGGGCATGGGGATTGACCGCCTCACGATGCTCCTCACCGATCAAGAGTCAATTCAGGATGTAATTCTGTTCCCGTTCATGAGGTCGGAAGTACAACCGGGCAAAATGTTAGAGATAAAGCTTGAAGAACAATTAAGGCATATATTTGGAATTGCGACAAGGCAGCCAAACATTGATACGCCAGATGGGAAACTACGCCTAGACCTTAGCGTGGTGACAAGTAGCGGTCATGTCATTTGGGTGGAAGTGAAACACCTTCAGGAAGGCCAGACTATGGGCAATAATGCGATTCGGAAAATGTCCGAACGATTAAAATATCTTATTAATACGCCATCTTATAAAAACACTGTATTAGTAGCCGTAAATCGCCCAATTCTTGAAAGTGAGAAAAAGGAACTCCAAAAACGAAAAATACGAGCGATCACTATTGGGCAAACCGTTGGTGATACACAATCTTCTCTCAAGGAAGTTCTGACGGATCTTGAGCTACCCGAGTTGAGCGTCTGACGTTGCAGGTAAACCGACCGAAGTTTGGAACGGATCGTCGCGTAGGCTACCGGGAACACATCCGCACCAACACGAAACCCACACATTGTCATCCTGAGCAAAGCGAAGGATCTAGCATCAACCTACTCGTAGGCATGTCGTGACTAGATCCTTCGTCGCTGCGCTCCTCAGGATGACAGATTTCGTTTCCAAGTAGCTCCCAGGCGGAATGAAGACGTACTGGGTCTATATCCTAGCCAGTCGAAACAGGAAGCTGTATATCGGGATGACGAACAACCTGAAGCGGCGAACTTGAGAACACAAAGCAGGAGTTGGAGCGCAACACACGACGAAGTACAAGATCAATCAGTTGGTTCATTACGAGCAGTTCAGCGATCCCAACGAGGCGATCCACCGCGAGAAAGAGCTCAAAGGTTGGACACGCGAAAAGAAGTTGCAGCTTATCGAGTCAACCAACAAGGGTTGGGCCGATCTTGCGACCGATCTCGATAAGTAGTCAACAGCGCGTGTCGCAGAGTAATTCCGCCAATTCCGAAACAACCCAATCCGGTTACTGGGAGCTTATTCGCGGCAACGCCAACGTGCGGCGGTTGTGGTTTGGCGTAATCATCTCGCTGTTCGGCGACTGGTTCAACACGCTCGCCATCTACCGGATCGTCCAGGATCATGCCGGTTCGCCGATTGCGCTTGCACTGGCATTCCTCACCAAGCTGCTGCCGCTGGCGCTCGCGTCCCCCATCGCTGGCGTTCTGGTGGATCGATGGGACCGCCGGAAAGTGATGATCGGGGCCGATCTGATCCGCGCCGTTCTCGTTCTGGGGTTCTTGCTTGTCCGGGATTCTGGCGATTTGTGGCTTTTGTATTTGCTCGCGTCCGCTCAAATCGTCGTGAGTTCGGTGTTCATTCCGGCAAAGACCGCCTCGTTACCCAACATCACCACGCGTCGCGAGCTACTCACGGCCAACGCGTTCCTCTCGGCCACGTGGTCGATTATGATGGCATTGGGCACAGCCGCGGGTGGTATTGCCGTAGATGTTTTTGGGACGGACGCTGTATTCGTTTTCGACAGCGCCACGTATTTGCTCAGCGCGTTCTTTATCGCGCGGATGGTCATCCCTCAGGAGAAGGACGTCGCCCCCAAAGATGTCTCAATTATCCGAGCAGGCGTTCGGCAGATCATCGATGGCTGGGGCTACCTCCGTGCGCATCCGCCCGTCATGCGGATGACGTGGGCGAAAGCAACGTGGGCGTTTGGCGGGGGAGCGCTTGTTTTATTCCTTGCGCTCCTTGGCGATGAGCTCTTCCCTGGAGCGCAGACGACCGGTATTGGCGTGCTGTTCGCTGCGCGTGGTTTAGGGACGGGCATTGGACCCGTGGTGGCAAGGCGGCTTTTCACGGACGAGGCAGGCTGGCCGCGGATTCTTGGGTTATGCGTGATGGCTACCGGTGTAGGCTACGCTATCCTCTCGTTCACGGGATGGACGCTGCTAATTATCGCGCTCGTGATTTTTGCGCATGCAGCCAGTGGCGCGAACTGGGTGCTCTCAACAACGCTGTTACAGAAGCGTTCGGAAGACCGATTCCGAGGTCGCGTCTTCGCAACGGACTGGTTCTTCGTGACGCTCATTCAGAGCGGCTCTATTGTGCTTGGTGCACTGTTGCTAGAGGCCGGGTTAGCCGTCAGAACGGTGATCTTCCTGTTCGCGTCCGTGCAAATAGTAAGCGGTTTCCTTTGGATTGTACTGGTGGCTCCTGCCGAGCGAAAAACGGTGGGTGATGAATAGCGGAGCGGCATTTGCCGAGAAAAGCTGTGCTTTCCCGTAAAAGCTCCAGAACTCGCCAATCGCCCTGAAAACGCCCCAGAATCCGCTGAGCATGGCCCGCAAAGCCGCACCAGACCGAGTGCCAACTTCGCATGATGCGTCGAACGGTACACCTCTACGCACTCGCGTGGAGAATTTGCCCTTTGTCGTGGTCCGCGTTGCGGCTGACGGGACGCTAACGGATGTGGGCAGAGGAGCGGAGGATCTTACGGGTTATGATCTAGAAACACTTCTCAAAAAGGGGTTCGGTCATCGGTTGATCCATCCCGATGACAAGCTGGTTTTGCGGCATGCGCTTCGTCAAATTGGACTGGATGGCCATGTTGCAGTACGCGTTCAGATCGTATGTCGCGATGATAGCGTCCGGGACGTGGAGATCCACCTGGTTGCAACGGAAGAAGCCTTCGAAGGCGTCGTCTATGATCTCCGTACCGAAGCCGATTTGGCGGAGGGGATCCGTGTTCGTTCGCGGTACGATGAGGCAGAACCGGCACTGAGGAATGCGGCGTTGGCGGGCTCTGATGTGTTAGCCTTCCTTGAGACCGCCGTTGCCCTGGTTGGTCAGGCGGCTCGTGCCGATAGGGCTCACATCTTGCTGACCGGCGATGGCGATACGCTCTTATCCGTCGCGTTCTGGACGAAGAAGAACGGAAGGGCACCGGAACCCATCGAACTTGATCCAACCTGGTGGCCCGAGTTAGTGGCAGGCCGTGTTGTAAGGGTCGCCGCCGACGAGAGTCAGCCGGCAAGTGCGTTGGTTAGCGATTTGGGATGTACGGAAATCATCCTCGTTCCTTTCCGCGACGAAGGCGACCGCGACGGTGCGTTTCTGTTGGAGTTAGACAAGCCCATTGTTGCATGGGGCTCGTTCGATTCGCGCTCGCTGGCCCGCCTAGCGCGACTCTTCGAAACCCTTTGGGCGTGGATGGGCGCCGAGGCGCGTTATAGCAACACGCTTGCAGATCTCGAAGATGGCCTGTTCAACTTCGGATACGATTCCAACAGTACGCGCCGCTATGCGCTCGTCACACCTCAATTCGAGTTGATCACAGGCTGCCCAGCCGGTGCATTGCTGGCTGACGGAGAGACTACACCGACCCAAAAATGGAGTGATCTGGTTCTGGACGACGACGCAGAGGCTTTCGCACTTCACGAGGCTACACTCCGGCAAGGAGAGCGAAGTCAATTGGAGTATCGCATTGTCCGCCCGGACACGAAGGTTGTGCGGTGGTTGAGAGAGAGTGCGACGCCGAGCCTCAGCCCCAGTGGCCGGGCGGTCGTTGGCGGATTGGTTTCCGATGTGACTGAGAGAAAGCGTGCAGAGGCATCGCTCCTGCAAGCCAAGCAGGCCGCAGAGCAAGCCAGCCAAGCCAAAACGGCCTTCATGGCTACGATGAGTCATGAAATTCGATCGCCGCTCGGAGCAATCCATGGTTTTGCCGAGCTACTGAGTGAGGAGGTCCGAGAGATGAAAAAAGGCGGCAATACTCCGCCGGAACAGTTCGCCGAGTTTGCTGGCATAATCGGCGAGAACACCAAGCGCGTGTTGCACCTCGTCCACAATTTGTTCGATCTATCGCGCCTTGAGGCGGGGGCCTTGGATCTTCGCCGCGTGCCCGTGGAGCTGCATTCCACAATCGAGTCGGTTCTCTCTCGGCATCAGCCCGCAGCTGAGTGCAAGGGTCTCGATGTGAGCTTCGAACGTGCGCAAGGGGATCCGATTCTACTGGGGGATCCGGAACGATTGGAGCAGATCGTCGAGCACCTGATCTCCAACGCGGTGAAGTTCACGCATGAGGGTTCCATCGTCGTTCGAACGAAAATGGAGGAACAAAAAGTCCTACTCCAAGTCGAGGATACAGGGATTGGAATCGCGACGGAATATCTGGACAAGCTGTTCGAACCCTTCTCGCAAGAGGATTATCGCTTGAACAGAGCGTATGATGGCTCGGGGCTTGGTCTCGCTGTCACGTACCGGCTTTTGGAAGGTATGGGGGCGACAATCAGCCTAGAGAGCGAAAAAGGCTGCGGAAGTAGCTTCGAGATTACATTTGACGCTGGCCGCGACTACTGATTCTCAGCGGTCCTCCGAGAGGTTTTCGATTGCGTTTCGCACGTTGCGCTGAAAGCCCTCAAACTTTGCTCGTTTCACAGGACTGTTGCGGAAGCGTTTACGAAAAGCATCGAGGTTCAATTCGGCCCACTCCCGAACGTCTATGTCCCCGATCCCATCACGCGGAAGAAAACGAGCATCTGTTGTGGGCTTTTTGAACTTGTTCCAGGGACAAACATCCTGGCAGATGTCGCAGCCGAAGATCCACGAACCAAAGTCTTTGGCTAGGCTTTCTGGGAAGTCATCCCCCCGGTGCTCGATGGTCCAGTACGAGATGCATCGGTTCGAATCCACGGAATACGGTCGGTCGATGGCATCGGTTGGGCACGCATCGATGCAGCGTGTACATGAACCACAGTAGTCGGCCGTGAACGGATCGTCCGCTGCCAAAGGCACGTCCACAATCATCTCCGCGATAAAAAAGTATGAGCCTATCTCTCGGCTAATCAGGTTTGTGTGTTTGCCCATCCACCCCAATCCGGCGCGCTGAGCCCACGCTTTGTCGAGTACAGGTGCCGAGTCCACGAATACACGCCCGGATATTCCACCGGCGCGTTCGTCGAGCCAGCTGAATAGCTCGGCCAGCTTTTCCTTCAACACCTCGTGGTAATCGTCGCCCCAAGCGTAGCGGCTGATACTTGCGGTCTCGGGCGATCGCGTTGCCTCGTTCTGCTGGAAGTAGCTGTGGATGACAGAAACCACCGATTGGGCGCCCGGAACGAGTTTTCGCGGGTCTACGCGCTTTTCAAAGTGATTCTCCATCCAACCCATCGAAGCATGACGACCCGCATTCAGCCACTGCTCCAACCGTTGGGCTTCATCGTTGAGTCGCTCGGCGCGAGCGATGCCGCAAGCATCGAAGCCAATCCGACGAGCCTCAGCTTTCAGGGCTAGCGCAAGGCGTTCTTGAGCTTGTTCGTCAAATCCCGGCACGTTGCGTTGGTTTGGCAATGGGCGGGTAACCTACATCCGCAGGGCACAACTCCAACAAAAAAGCGGCCCCACCCTGGAGGGCGAGGCCGCTTGACGACTCGGGGTGGAGAGTCTTAGTTACCGTAGAGACGGGCTCCGAATTAGATCCTGGAAGCGGTTGCAGTCCATCGGGAGGGATTCGACGCGACGGCCGCGACGGCATCCTTCCTCGGGGTCTTCCTTGTCGCATGGCGGGTAGGAAGCGCCACGGTTACGGACATGCATCCGGTCGTTCGAGATACCGCGTTCTACATAGTAGCTGTTCACGGCTTCGGCGCGACGGCCAGCGAGTGGCATACCGAACTCGTCGTATTCCTTCGTATCGGTGTAGCCGTCGATGAACAGGCAACACTCAGGGTTTTCGCGAAGCTCCTGAACATTTTCGTCAAGAAGTGCGCGAGCGTGCGAGCTCAGGTTGGTTGTGCCGTAATCGAAGTAGACTGTATTCAATTCCACCAGGTCACATACCCGCGGAGGTGGCGGCGGCGGAGGCGGAGGCGGAGGAGGTG
>JBBKWZ010000026.1:0-7406 GCA_037969195.1 Rubricoccaceae bacterium
GCGTTCCTGTTACGTCTGTCCACGTCGACCCACCGTTCGTCGTTTTGAAGACATGTCCGGCACCAAAGCCAGATGCTGTGAGATAGGCCGTTTGCGAATCGTTCGGATGAACGGCTACATCCATGAACATCCGGTCTGGCAGCAAGCCGGTCACATTCGTCCATGACGCGCCAGCGTTCTGCGTCACGTGAACGCCGGTCGGCGGATCTCCCTGAACACTGGACAACCGATCCGGCGCGGTCGTCACGTATACGACGTCCGCGTTCTGCGGCGAGACAGCCATGGCCAGCGCCGCGTTGCCATCGAGTTCGAGGCCGCCATTGGTTGTCGTCCAATTACTCCCCTGATCCTCGGAACGATAGATATGCGCACGACCGGCGTAGAGGCGTGTGGTTTGGCTAGGCGCGATGGCGAAAGGAGCAATGAACGCCGTTGGCCCACTTCCAGGTGGCGTAACACCCACGCTGGATCCCCAACGATTCAACGTCCGCGACATGTTCAAGAACTGCGACGACCGATACTGGACATCTTCGTCCGTTGGATCAATCCCGGCCCAGGACCCATCCCCGCCGCCAACCTTGAGCCAGGCATCAACGCCTGTCCACATCCACGTCCCGTTGTCTTGCGCGCCTCCGATGGAGATTAGTGAATCGGTAGCGGCGTGCCCGGTCCCGTTATAAAACTGAAGCGTTACGTAGCCCTCGTTAAGATTCTCAAAAACCGTCCCACCGTTCGTCGTCCGGTAGATGCCTCCGTCGTTGGCAAAGTAGATGATGTTGGGATTCGTTGGATGGAACGCAATGGCATGGTGGTCTACATGAACGCCTCCTGCCGAGCCAACCTCGGTCGACGTAGTGCCTCCATTAAGCGAGCGATACATGCTGACGCCCGAAAGAAAAACAACGTTCGGATCGTGTGGACTAACACCCACGTAGTGCGCGAACCAACCCTGATATCTCGCATAGTCCAACGTTGTAATGGTTGACCACGTGTTTCCGCCGTCAACCGTCTTAATGAGCGTGGTCTCGGTTCCACCACTCGTCGTGATTCCGTCTCCGACACTGGCGAAGACGATGTTCATGTCCGTTGGATGCCGATCAAGGATGATCTTACCGATGAAGTCGTTCGGCACGCCACTGGTTAGCTGCGTCCACGTCGTTCCGCCATTCGTGGAGCGGTAGATGCCTTTTCCGGCGCTTTCTTGATCACCGTGGGCAGAGAAGATGATGTTTGGATCGGTTGGGTGCAGGATCACATCCATTGCCATAATGACGGGGTTGACGTTGGCCCATGTCGATCCTCCGTTTGTCGAGTGATAGACGCCTTCCGTTGTGGCCGCCCAGACGTTGTCTGGGTCCGACGGATGCACGCGAACGCGGGCGACGCCCCGCTCTTGGTTGAGGCTCCAATCAAGCACGTGGCTCCAACTGGCTCCACCGTCATCCGATTTGAGCACGCCAATCCCATAACTACCGCGCGTGGGCCGATCTACGACGCCGCCGCGTGTATCCTGATAGCGATAAACCTCTCCCGTACCTACGTAGACTACATTCGTGTCGCTTTCAGCAATCGCAACGGTTGTGGCGGATGTTACGGGAAAGCCCATCGTGACACGTTGCCAACTCCCATTCAGCCCGCTATCGTAGGACCTCCATACGCCGCCACCTGCTGACCCCAGCCAAACCGATTCCGGCCGCTCCCTGTTTATCTCAACGGCCAATGTCCGCCCACCGTTATTGGTCGGACCCATGGGCTCCCACAAACTTCCAAACTCCCTTGCCCTCGCATCGGAGGCTTGGCGTTGATTAAAAGCTGCGACGTATCCCACGCTTGGGAACTGCGTATCGGGATAGGATCGCTGGGCACCCCACTGAACGAGTGCATGAAATGCCCCTTTCTGTTCGTCCCAGTCCACTTCGGGCGTTTTTTGCCACCACAAGGCTGCACCAATGAGTACGACGACGCCAAGAACTGCGAGTAAACGGGTGGCCATGATTCAGGTTGGATTGGTTTTCAGCCTATAGGTACGGAAGACGACCCAATCTGCACAAGGGCGCAGACAACCCTCTGCGTTGCGGATATTCTGCCAACCCCATCACCACACGATTGAATTCAACCCCTTCCTACGACGTTGCTATTGTTGGCCTCGGCCCGGTTGGGGCGCTGCTGGCAAACCTGTTGGGGAGGTATAGAATGCGCGTTGTGGTGATGGAACGGGAGGCAACGCCGTATTCCTTACCGCGCGCGGCCCATCTCGACGACGAGGCTTGTCGCATCCTGCAAACTGCAGGCGTTGTGGAAGACGCGCTTTCTGTCTACCGCGTAATTGATGGGCTGGATGTTGTCTCGAAAAGCGGAGACCTACTCCTTCGGGCAAGGAAGGAGGGTGCGAAAGAACAACGCTATGGCTTCCCTACCGCCACACTGATCCATCAGCCAACAGTCGAACTGGCACTGCGAGCAGGTCTTCAGCGGTATCAGAATGTTGAGGTCAGAGTTGGACATGCCGTCGAAACGGTAGAGGACGTCGGCGATCAAATTCGTCTTACAGGAAACGGAGCCAGTGGACCGTTCGAAACAACTGCATCGTGGGCGGTGGGCTGCGATGGGGCTCACAGCATCGTCCGCGGAGCCATGGAAACTCAAATGCAGGGGGGCCGACTGGAGCAGCCGTGGCTCGTGGTCGACGTCATCCTGAAGGAAGAAGCCGACCTCCCCGATCGACTCCTACAGATTGCCGATCCCTCGCGGCCCACGACGTACGTCCCGTTCCCCGATCCTCGCCGCCGATGGGAGTTTATGCTGATGCCCGGCGAGACCGCTGAGTCCATGTTACGGCCAGAAACCATCCGGATGCTTCTTTTCGCGCACATTAATCCAGACCTCGTGGAAATCGAGCGGGCTGCCGTTTACACCTTCCGCGATACTACTGGGCGAGCTTGGCGAAAGGGTCGTTTGCTCATTGCGGGCGACGCGGCTCACCAGATGCCTCCCTTCCTTGGGCAAGGGATGTGCTCCGGCTTCCGCGACGCCGATAACCTCGCCTGGAAGCTCGCTCTCGTCGCAAAAGGCGCGGCGGATGGTGCTTTGCTCGATTCCTACGAATCCGAGCGAAGACCGCACGTGCAGGCCATTACGCGGTTATCTGTGAGAGCTGGACGAGTGATTCAAGCCACAGGCGTTCTCGCAAATTTTCGCGATAACGCGTTTCACCTGCTGCACAAACTGCCTCTCGCCCACAAGAAGCTGCTCAACGTCGAAGGAAGAATTGGAAGTATCCGGCTCGCCGCATCTGGCCGAGGAGTGCCGCGATCTGCCCTCCTCCCCCAACCAAGCGTGGAAACCCCCGATGGCCAACACGCGCTCCTCGACTCATTTCTTGGCGACGGATTCGCGTTGATCGGCCTCGGCGTTTCGCCCCGGTCCTGGGTGGACGCCACAGATTTGCCAACTTGGCAAACACTGATCACGCGATCCGTTCATTTCGTATCGGACGGAGAGCCGTGGCCAGATGCAGCAGAAGGTGAAGTCGCCGTCCGTGATTCGTCGAACGCAATCAGGAGCTGGGCGCGTATTCAGGATGGCATCATCGTTGTCCGCCCCGACCGGTTCGGTTTCGGCGTCTATGGCTCAGATGATTGGAGAATGGCGGCAGCGGGAGTCCGGGAAGCGCTGGGGTTGCGGTAGGCGGCAAATCAGAAAGCGTCGACCAGTAGCAATGGTCGGCAGCGCTTGTCGCGTAAGTCCACGATGCGCTGCGGGACACGACGCGCGCTATCTATTCCGCTTGTTTGACCTGCTCGGCAGGCGAATTGCCACGCTGGCAAGCGATGTTTTCGAATCCGGTTTCCATACCGTGCGGTTCGACGGCAGCCAGCTCGCGTCCGGGATGTATCTCGTAAAGGCAGAAGTAGGTTCGGAGATCACGACCAACGTAGCTACGTTTACGCAACGACTAACGTTGATGAAATAGCATAATCGTGTCAATACGTACGCTACTAGTCATTGCAGGGCTGGGGGAAATCCTCCTCGGCCCTATGGCTTCTTCTGTAAACGCGCAGAATGCGAACCTTGAATGGGAGATGGTTGGTGATCCACTCGACGCAGAAGATTTTGGCCAAGGGTTTGACGCTGATATCTATGTTCTTGATAAGGATTCATTGTTTGTTCTGGATGTTGTAACATCAACTTTTCATGGACTTGGAGAAACACAGAATGCAATAAAAAATGTGCTGCCGCTCTCGGTAGACACGTTTCTAACCAGCAGTACTGGGCATACCGCTCGCTCAACGAACGGCGGCGAAAGCTGGACTGTAGTGTTCACCGAGGGTGGGGAACTTTTCACCTCGGATCTGGATGGCCCCAACAGCGGGGCCTTACTCACACAGATCGGCGACTCCACCGGGGCAGGCTACTCCCACGACCGTGGGGCCACGTGGCACAGATCAGAAGGACTGGCAACCTCGTCGCTCAATCACGAATGCGAGTCATTTGAAGAGATTCGCTCAGGTCCGTTTGCGGGCCGTCTCGTTGCGGGTTGCCTGGCAGGGATGGCCTACTCTGATGACCGAGGAGTGAACTGGAGCCTGTCCAACATTTGGGTGGACTTTACCTACAACGGCGTCTCCATCATCACGGCGCAGAACGGCATGCTCTACGCGCGGCTCGAAGACCCAGAGCCCGGCTTTGGACTTTGGTCGTCGTCGGATGGTGCTACGTGGACACGTGTCAGCACAATCCCCTCAGCGGCACAACTTGTGGGCGTGGAAGGCGGGCCAGCGCCAGAAGGCGTGTTCTACGCCGTTGGCCGGTTTACAGGAGAGGTTCACCGGAGTCTGGATGCAGGCCAGACGTGGGAGGAATTGACGCCTGTTTATAGCGGCCCAGAAAGTGTGCGTGCGAACGCGGTAATAGTCGGACCCGATGACAAGCTATACGTCGCTGTAACAAGTACGGGCCCCGGGCCTCAACCCCACGACGGCGTCTACCGCACAACCGAGAGCGTGATTGTGGCGAATGAGCCGGATGCCCCGCCAACATCGGAACGTCTTGTTGTCTATCCCAACCCGGCACGGAACTTCCTGACCGTCGAACCAGACGTCGAGGAGATCGAGATCGTCGATGTGCTAGGGAGGGTGATCCTTCGAGCGAAGGCGGCCGGGCGGATTGATGTTTCGGGGCTCCCGGCGGGTGTGTACGTTGTGCGGGCGGGCGGGCTTACTCAGCGGATAACGCTTCTGCAGTAGGCGTGCGGGCGGGCTAGCGCAGCGTTGAAGAACGCCCGGCAACGCCGATCCGTCGATGGCCGACTACCTGCTGCGAATCGTGAGCAACCAGCCCTGGCCCGGTTCTACAGGAATAGAATCTCCGACCGTAAAGGTGCGGCCTTCCTGAAAGCCTTCGATGGGTGCGGCTTCAATGACCGCGTTCTCGGGCGAAAGGCCGATGGCAGTCCAATCGATGACCAGCGGGACTTCCACCGGCTCTTCTGCCCACGACGCAAGCGATACAACCGCCGAGCCGGGCCCCAGATACGTTGTGGCCAGGACGTCTGGATGCGATGCTTGCACGGGTCGATCCGGAACCCAATATCCGATCATCTCGCGATTGGCCAGGCCGATCTCGTCCCAGAAGCGCCAAAGCGAGCGATTGTCGACATCGGCACTCCATGGCATGCGCGCAGTCATGCCGAAAACCATGCCGCGCCATGGGTTTCCACCGCCTTCCAGCATCTCGCCCATTAGCCCAAACGGGATGCCTGAAACTTCTGTTAGCCAGTAGGCGGGGCCGCGATCATAGTCGAAATACTCGCCGAACCACAAGCGGTCGATGTAGGGGAGGTGTTCGAGGTAGAGCGCTGCGCTGTTGGCGAAACCATCGCGCGGGTTGAACTGGTTCGCTGAGTGGAGGTCAATGAGCGGGTTGGGGCGACGGCGGTCCAGCACTCGCCTTACGCGCTGCATCGTTGTGCGGTCAAAGGCCACGTCATCTATATAGATGCCATCAATGCCGGTGTTGCGCGCAAGCCAGTCAAGGCCCTCAACGTAGAAGTTGTGCCAACGCGACACCCCGCTCGTAACGACGGCCGGATCATCCACTTCGCGGGCATACCAACCGGGGATGTAGTCACCACCAAGGTGCTCCTGAAGCCATATCTGGCCACCGCCTGACCCGCTGGAAAAGACCTCATCCCCGAGACTCTGCAACATGAACAACTCCGGCGCCCGCGTGGTGAGTTCGCGAACGGTGTAGTAGAGCTTGACGCGCATGGAGTCTGCGTGCGCGGCCTCCACGTAGGCTTTCGTCGCGTCCGGCACGAAGAACGGGTAATTGATGTACGGATTGATATCCGTGGCATGATGAACATTGACGACCGATGCCCCGGCCTCCTTGATTTCGCTCAAAGGCGAGTAGCGGTGCCAGAAGCGTGTCGTGAACTGGGCTTGCGGGTCAATCGTGTGAAAGGGCGTGACGGTCAACCGGACGTCGAAACGCAGTGGCTCACCGGGGCTGAGCGAGCGAGCACCGGAAAAAGCAACGACCTCATAGGCATCCTCAGTGCGCTCCAATCGAATGCCACCCCGGCCGTCGTTGTACCACGATTCTGGCAAGTGCAAGGGCTGCTCGAGGTAGTAGTTGGTATTAAGCGGGCGGATATAGTGATCATCTCGCAGGAGGATCTGGAGCCCAGCATTCACATCGCCGATCCAAGGTCCCTCCTGATTGTGCACTTCATCCCACTCCCATTGCATGATGTCGGGAATGGCATCGCCTGGTGTGCCCAGACCGAGCAGATATCGGGCGACGTCGGAAGCTAGCGGGACATCGAAGCGCACGTCATTGAGCTCTGTGTGCTGCTCGGTCGAGAGCGTGACTTGAAACTCCATCGTGCCGTCGAACTCAAGGCGCCCGTTCAGTGCGAGTGATACGGCACCGTCAGTGCTTGTGGCACTCCACGAAACCGCACCTTCGTTGTGTGAAGTGACGCGAACGCCCGAAGCGTGAAGCTGGAGCGGGCGGCCGTCGTAATCCTCAACAACAAAACGAATAGGCGACGCCAGCAATTCGCGCGGTGAATCCGAGAAACGCGTCATCTCGATCGCGAAGTGACTCCGAATGGCCCTTGGAAACCCGTCGTCGCCGAGTTCGATATCGCGACCGAGAATCGACAGGGTCTCGCCGTTCACTTCAACCGGGGTATAGGGTGCAACGAGTCCGCCATCGAGGGCCAGCGTGGAATTGAGCCAACGCAAACGCGACAGCCGCCAGATGTCGTCGTCGCCGTGCGCTTCGATAACGTCCGGTTGCACATCGAATACAACAGGAATTGACGTTGTAGGCTGTCCGTCCGCGGAAACGCTGATCGTACCCCGGTAGCGCCCGGAAGTAAGGTCCTCGGGCATATC
>JBBKWZ010000027.1:0-2994 GCA_037969195.1 Rubricoccaceae bacterium
CTCCGCGTCGTGGAAATGGAGAACTACAATCGCTCAATGCTCTGGGCAGATACCGAACTCCCGTGGACTCCCCCCTCCCCAAACATTCCCGATGCTGCGACGGCGCTGGTCTATGCTGGCTCGGCGTTGTTCGAAAATTCCGCAGTCAACGAAGGGCGAGGAACGCGAACACCGTTTAGTGTCGTCGGCGCGCCATGGGCGGATGAAAGTGCACTAGAGCAGGAACTGAATAGCCAAGGATTACCAGGCGTAACGTTCGAAGGGATTCGTTACACGCCGGAATCAATTTCGGGTATGGCCTCCAATCCGACGCACCGTGGGCAGCGGATTCGGGGCGTGATCATCAAGGTTAACGACCCCCACATTTTCCAACCTGTGGCCACAGGCGTTCATCTTCTGCACGCCTTCTACCACGCTGCGCCATCATCGGAGCGTCGCGGCTTCTTCAATGCGGAATGGCTGGCGAAACTCTCGGGCACGAACCGGCTCCGGCAGATGCTGGTGGACGGAGCTTCGCCTGACGAAATCATAGCGGCCTGGCACGACGACGTGGAAAGCTTCAAGATTCGGCGTCAGCCTTATCTGCTGTACGACGTGTACGAGGTACTGGATTGAGAACGACGTAGCCCTCGTGCCGCGACGTTTCATTCTCGTCTCTACCGAGCAAGCCTAGCCCGCGAACATCATGTCCATGAGGCGCCAGTGGCCTTCGGCGTTCTGCCCGAAATAGAAAATGACGGATGATTCGCAGTCCATTTCCTCCTCGGTCTCGCCACAGTCGGTGACGTGGGCGGCAAAGGAGTAGCGACCATCACCTTCATCGGCAAGTGCGCCAGGTGAACCAGCGAGGAGTCGGTCCCGGAACTCACCTTCGCCCAGCGTCGACGCGTAGTAATCGCTGAGGAACTGCTCACGATCGATTCCACCAAGCTCGAACGGAAACTCGGCCATGTTCACAACGGCCTCGGCGTCGTTCGCCCGAACGGTCGACTTGAATCGTGCGAAGAACGATGCGACGTCCTCGTTCGCGATGTCGTCCGCAACCGCATTCTCTGTTGGGGCAATCGCGCCAGACGTCCCGGTTGCGGTCTCATCCGACGGCAAATCCTCGCCCGAACCACAGCCAACTACGACCATCGAAAAGAGAACCACAATGAGATAGTGCCGCATAGTAGAAAAACGGTTTATGAGGTCTGAGATCCGATGTCTTGCGATTCGTCCGTTGCTTTCTTCTCTCTCCACAACACAGCCACCGCGATTCCGACGTAGCCTGCCAGTAAAATCATTGGGGAGACAACGAGCGAGAGCGGGCTGTCGAGCGAAATGTGGTCACCACGCTCCGTAAGGCCGCGGGCATTATCAAGGGCCATCACTACATAGCCAATCACGATCAAACCAACGCTTGCGAGAAGCATTAGATAGTTCTTCCGCCCGAAAACCATCTGCACCGCAGCCTGCCGACGTCCTGCCGGCTTTCTGTTGCTACTCTGGCTGGATCGTTTGGACGATGTGCGTTTGGCCATGAATCGACTTTTGAGGAGCGCGCAATATAACGCGAGCTTTTTCGTCCATTGACCCGACCTCCTCACTCCGACCAGCCGCAAACCGCGTACTTTCCGTCGTGTAGTCTCCCCCCGGCCACCTAATTCGATGCATACCCACCGAAGCTTCCTTCCCCTTTTTGCGCTCGCCTGCCTGTTCGTTGTTCTGGTGATCGCCTTGGGCGTCCAGCCCTCAGCCGCGGACGCGGATTCGGACCTCGAAGCAAGCACACAACAGGCTATTGAAGAAATCCTTGCGGAGGAGGACCTGCCCTCCGCGATCTGGGGGATTTACGTGCAGGATCTCCAGACGGGCCGCGTGGTTTTCAGCCGCAACGCAGACAAGAACTTGATTCCCGCGTCGAATCTCAAACTGTTTACTTCGGCGACGGCGCTGGATGCCTTGGGAGCAGATTATCGCTTTATCACCCGCCTTTACTTCGACGGATCGACCAGCGGCAACGGAACGCTTGTTGGAGATCTTGTTATCAAAGGATCAGGAGATCCAACGTTTGGAAGCCGTCACGAACAGGAGGATCCACTGGAAACGTGGGCTCGCGAACTCAGGGAAAGAGGCGTTCTTCGCATTGAGGGGCGGATAATTGGTGATGACGACGCGTTCGAAGACAACCCATACGCGGAAGGCTGGGACATCCGCCACATCGCAACGGAGGACTACGCTTCTGGAGCCGGTGGCCTTTCGTACAACGACAACCTTGTTGAACTTTCCATTTCTGGGGGAGGTGGCGGGGCTCGCGTGGTTTCCGAACCCGGTGGCTACGTCGACATCCGGAATCAGGTTGGATCGGGCCGACGAGGTAGCGGCCCATTCCGCGTCGATCGGCAGGTAGGCACAAACACGATCGAATTGACGGGCAGCGTTTCGTCGAGTTACAGAGGAACGCTACGCATCCCCATCGAGAACCCGACGCGCTTCACGTTGCATGCGTTCAAGGAAGCACTGGAAGCCGAAGGCATCACGGTCAGTGCGTCGATCATCGATATGGACGACCTCAGCAGCGCGCCCGATTACGACAGCGACGAGCCGCTGCTGATCCACGTCTCGCCACCGATGTCCGAAATTGTGCGGCGAATAAACCGCAGCAGTGACAACTTCTACGCTGAGCAGGTTTTCCGATCGTTTTCCTCAAACGGAACGACGAGTGGAGGATCTTCTCGCGTCATAGCGTTCCTCAACCGAGCTGGCGTGGAAACCGAGGGCCTTTCTATTCGCGACGGCTCTGGACTTTCCCGGAAGGACATGGTGACCCCGCAGGCCATCGTCGGCCTGCTTGATCACATGGATGGGCATCCAGCGCGGCAGGCATTCTACAATTCACTCCCTGAAGGCGGCGGCTCGGGTTCGACACTCCGCAGCCGTCTTCAAGGCGTGCCGATGCGCGGCAAGACAGGGTCGCTTGAGTACGTTCGTGCGCTGTCTGGCTATGTGACC
>JBBKWZ010000028.1:0-19944 GCA_037969195.1 Rubricoccaceae bacterium
GAGGAACTAATCCAAACACGTCGTCGAATTCGCAAGGCGCTTGCACCCTCGGGTCAAATTCTGTGGATCTGGACGTTAACAACGTGCGTGCGCGTTTGTATAACACCGGCGGCCTCTTCTGGCGGGGTGGAAATCCCGAGTATGAAGTGCCTCAGGGCAGTGGCTTGACAGCCATTTTCGCATCCGGGATTTGGGTTGGTGGCCAGGTCAATGGCGTCACCCGCTTTGCCGGTTCGGATTACAACAACTGGGAATTCTACCCGGGCCCGTTGGATGCAGCTGGCAATCCACCTGCGGATTGTACTCCTTTCGATCGATTCTGGAAAGTCAACCGGACCGACATTGAGAACTACAATGCGACCGGTTCCGCCACAGCCGACCTTCTCAGTTGGCCAATTGAACTGGGCGCTCGGGTTCTCGCTGCTCCGCTCGATGGGATCGACAATGACAACGATGGCCTTGTTGATGAAGGTGAGGACGGACTCGATAACGACGGCGATGGCAACATCGATGAGCGTGATGAGAAAGAACGTTCGACGGATCGATACGATCTGGTTCTAGGCGATCGGCCCGACATCATTGGTGACCAGTCAGTCTGGTGGGTGATGAACGATGTAGCGGGACCACACAACTGGGGCTTTACTCCAGCGATCGGTATCGAAGTCAGGGTTCAGGCTTTTGCCTTTGCCACGTCGAATGCGATTAACAACACGACGTTTTACATTTACGACCTTATTTATAAGGGCAGCCAGCCATTGCAAAATGCTTACCTCGGTTTGTGGTCCGATCCGGACCTAGGGGACGCAAGTGATGACTATGTCGGCAGCGACACTACTCTGGGTCTTGGCTTCGTGTACAACGGAGATGACCTCGATGGCAGCTCAACTGGGTATGGCTTCACGCCTCCTGCCACGGGTTACGACTTTTTCCAAGGTCCGCTTGTCGACGCAGATGGCATGGATAATAACGGGGACGGAACTGTAGATGAGCCTGGCGAACGCTTGGGCACAACCAAGTTTATTTACTACAACAACACGTCCAGCCCAGTCAATGGGAACCCTGACAATGGAGAGCACGCGTACAATTACCTGCGTGGTATATGGAAAGATGGCTCTCAGATTACGGAAGGAACAGATGGTACAGTTCCAGGGAATCCTCCTGTCGACTTCATGTTCCCGGGAGAACCTGGCGAGTATTGGAGCGAAGGATGTCCGATTGTTAATTGTACGGAGAATGATGCAAATGAAGCCGGTGACAGACGCTTCTTGATTAGCTCAGGACCGTTCACCATCAATCCTGGAGATGTTCAGCAGTTGGTTTTCGGAATCGTTTGGTCGCGTGCGGCCAGTGGTGACGAGTTGGCTTCTGTTCAGCAGTTGAAGGTTGATGACGCCTTGGCGCAGTCGGCATTCGACAATGACTTCGAAGTTCCGCGCCCACCAGATGCGCCGTCTGTTACAGCCACGCCTTTGGACGGTGCTGTCGCGCTTACCTGGTCGAACTCAATCCAGGGCAATAACTATCTCAATTCCTACGACGTGTTTAATCCGTTCTCTGACCCTGCTCAGGCGGACCGAACTTATACGCTCGAAGGCTACGAGATTTATCGCTTTGCAAGCGTCGATCAAGAGCTCGCCAACGCAACGTTGCTTGGTGTACTTGATGTCTCGAACGGCATCACTTCCGTCACCGATGTTGTGATTGATGCGCAGACCGGTGCGCAGACGGTTCAGATTGTCGCTCGCGGTACGGATGCCGGCCTTCGCAACTCGTTTGTCGTCTCTGGTCTTTCTAACAACCAGACGTACTTCTTAGCGGTTCGGGCCTACGCATACAACGAAGGGTCTTCTCCAGAGAAGATCTACGCGAGTCCAATCACATTTGGAACTAACCTCCTTCAGGTTATTCCATCGTTTGAGAATGCGCGGAATGGAGGAACTGTTTACAATGCAGACACGGGTGATCTAATCCCAGTAAGCGTTGTAGCAGGCGATGTTCGCAGCCCGATATCTGCGCGCGTAGTGGATCCTTCCAGAATCACTGGCGACAGCTATGACGTCAACTTCTTCAATACAGACGTCATGGGCGACACGATTCTGACGTTCGACATCGTTAACACCACAACGGGTGAAACGAAGTTCGACGGTGATGCTTATTCGCAGCGTTTCGGTCGTACCCCGATTTCGAGTGATCAGGATATCGCAGGCAATTTCATTCGCAATTCGCAAGTGCCAATTGTCGATGGAATTGAATTCACTGCCTTCGGACTTACTGAAGATCTTGTTCAGGTCTTTGGCCCGTCCTGCGGTATAGCCAATGCGGCTCAAGCCCTCCTGGATACAGGATTCGGGCGGCCGCTTCAGCGTGTCATTTTCGAAGACTTGACAAACCTGAGCAACCCCACAGTTCCGGCTGGAACCGTTATTCGTTTCTACGCGGATACGACAACCGGTACGGCACTGCCATCAACGTTTGAATTACCGGGCTTCGGCACCGCGTTCTCCTTCGTTGAAACCTTCTCGCCGGGTGGTTCACCTGCCTGCGATGGAGACGGTAACCAGCAGGGTTGTGCTGAGACTGGTGGTGTCTGGGTGTATGCGGAATCTGATCAGTACGCCTATGAGTTGCCTGCCGCAGTAAATGGAGGCGCCAACAGTACGGGTGAGTTCCATATTACCTCGGCCGGTGCCGGGCCTGAAGCCGCTGGCAGCTTGGATCTAATTGCTCCAGGTGCCATGGAAATTCGCTTCGATGGAACGTCATATGGCATCGACATATTCTCGACCGGAGTTGCCTATGAGGTTCCGTTCACCGTGTGGAGTATCGGAAATGTCCAACCGGGTGAAGTCAACGACCCGGACGATGATGTCCGTTACATCCCAACCATGTTCTCGGACTTCTCTGGAGGGGACGGTCCTACTCTATGTAGCGGTGGAGCAGGTGGTACGTTCTTTAACTACAGGCAATCCAGAGACGCTATGGCTGGTCTCGTCACCGACCGCGTCTATGCCTATCCGCCGACAACTACCTACGCCGCCTACTCAGCGTCCGTAGAGTCCGAGTTGTTCCCCTACCAGAATGGCACGAAACTGCGGATTAACACCGCCGAATACGCTGCCGTCAGAGGATTAGGTGATACGGCGGTGAGTGCCCTTGATTTGATCAACATCTCGCCGAATCCGTACCGAGCTCGGTCTCCTTACGAGACCAATGCAACGGTACCCGTGGCGCGCTTTATCAATCTTCCAGAAACAGCAACCATTCGCGTCTTTACGCTTGCGGGTACGCTGGTCCGGACGTTTGAAAAGACCAATCCAGCAGTTACGACCCTCGACTGGAATTTGAAGACCGAGCGTGGTCTTCCGATCGCGAGCGGTATGTACTTGATTCACGTCGACGCCCCTGGTGTTGGGGAGAAGGTCATCAAGTTCGGTGTTATCCAACGCCGTTCTCAGCTTGACATTCTCTAAGAACCCTTCGCCCCTCTCTAGAACCAAAGAGATCCAAAACGATGAAAAGCAATATCCTGCTCATCGCGATGCTGCTACTCGGGCTTTCCGCCCAGGCAGCTAACGCACAGGGGGACGATCGTGCCGGTACCGCAGCTGCGTCCTACTTGCTCGTCCCAACCACAGCGCGCACATCAGCGCTTGGGAATACACTCACCGGTGGGTTGAACACCTTGTCTGGTATCGAGGCTCTGACCTCAAACCCGGCTGCTCTTATGAGCAATTCGGGTACCAGCGCCTTGTTCAGCCGCACCAACTATGTCGCCGACATTGGGATCAATCATTTCGGTATTGCCCAGAGTGTCGGTAACGGTAACAACATCGCCCTCACGGTTACTGCGTGGGACTTCGGTGATATTCCAGAAATCGACGGTGTCGAGATTACGGATCCAACCGCTCAGACCTACTCGGCATCCACGATCATTGTTGGCGCGTCTTATGCACGGTCCTTCACGGACCGCATTTCGGCTGGTGTGACATCAAAGTTCATCACCGAAAGCATCGATGACGTGAGTGGGTCCACAGTCGCGTTTGACGCGGGCATGACCTATTCGGTGGGTGAGTCCGGGTTGCAGTTCGGCGTAAGCCTCCGCAACTTTGGCGGCAAGCTCAGCTTTGGTGGCAACGGTCTTCGCACGTCTGATGGTGGTGTACCTATCACCTATGAGTCCGAAGCGTTTGAGTTGCCTTCCTTGTTGAACTTCGGTGCGTCCTACACGCGTCAGTTTGCAGGCGACGTCTCTGTCACTGCGCTGGGCAACTTCCGCTCAAACGCCTACGATCAGGCTCAGTATGCCGGTGGTCTTGAGCTTGGCTATGCCAATCTCATCTACGTTCGTGGCGGTATGGAAATCATTCCCGATTCCGACCAGACGTTCTACCAAGGTTGGAGTGTAGGTGGCGGTCTTAATCTGAACCTTGCCGGAACCGGCGTTGGTGTGGATTATGGCTATAGAGCCACTGACTTCTTCGACGGCGTCCACATGTTTACGGCGAACGTTTCGCTGTAATTGGACTAGTCGAAAGCCTTCGAGTTCAACGGGGCAGGCCATAGTTGGCCTGCCCCGTTTTTTGTTAGTTTTCTTGCATCATTTGCAGTCATCCAGGAGAGCATGCGAGCGGCAAGCGAGATAGGTCTGAGCATCTTCGTGGCTCTACTCGTCGTCGGACTTAGTGCATGCGGTCGTCTGGCGGAACAAATCGAAACAGCGCCGCTATTTCAGAATGTTGCAGATGGGGTAGCTTTCGTAGGTGATGCTCAATGTGCAACGTGCCATGAAGAGGAGTTCACAGGCTACCAAAGCCACGGAATGGCTCAAGGATTTAGGAGGTTGACTTCTGAGATTGCCATCGAGGACTATTCAGGCGTAGTTGTGCATCATGCGGAGTCGGGCTACTACTATGTAGCGCGACCCGCTAATGGCCAATACGTACAGGAGGAGTTCCGCCTTGATGCGTTAGGTTCGAAGACGCATCAACTTGTCAGGACGATGGATTACGTGATTGGCAGCGGTTCTGCAGCTCGCACATATCTCACAGAGGTTGACGGAAGGCTCTACGAACTCCCGCTGACGTGGTATACGCAAACAAACTCCGGGGAAGGAAGCTGGAACTTCAGTCCAGGTTATCTAGAAAGTAACGGGCGATTCGACCGGACAATTCCATCAGGTTGCATGTCGTGTCACAATGGAACGTCGCAACCTGTCGCACACGTGGAGGGCAAGTACGAGTCCTTGTCTTTAGGCATTGGTTGTGAACAATGCCATGGCCCCGGAGAGCTTCATGTCGAAGCCAGATTGCTGGAGTCTGAGCCTGCCGATTCCATCGACTTGACCATCGTCAATCCAGCCCATCTACCGATTGGCCTGCGCTTGGATGTTTGTCAACAATGCCATACCAATGGTGCAGTTATGGTGTTGAGGGACGGGGAAACTGCATCCAGTTTCCGACCATCTCAGTCGCTGGCCCAGCACGAAGCAATCTTTGGGACGGGCAGAGAAGGAGCAAATCGTATCAACGTTATTTCTCACGCTGATCGAATGAAGCAAAGTGAGTGCTTCACCCTGTCGAGGGTTATGGATTGTGTGACATGCCACAACCCTCATGAGGGATTTCGAGACGCTGGTCCGAGCTACTTCAATACAACCTGTATTGGCTGCCACGCAGTGGAAGGCCTCCAAACAGCGCTTGCCTCGTCCCCGAACAAGTCGGATCACACAGTTCAATCCAATTGTTTTTCGTGCCACATGCCGAAAGTGGCGGCCGAGGATGCACCCCACGCCTCGTTTACGGATCACGATATACGCATAGTTCGGGACGACAATGTCATTTTTGCTGCAGGATCTGACGGGGAGGTCGCACTGCAACCCTATTATGAAAGAGACGAAGATGGGCCAGAGGCGGAGGTGTACACCGGCATGGCCTATGTCGTATACGGACGTCGGAATGGCGATGTGAGTGCCATAGAGCGCGGCGTTACAATGCTTGCTAGGGCGTTGCCTGAACGACCTGAGATTGGCGAGGCGCAGTATCTCCTCGGTTTCGCGCGTTTACAGTTGGGGCGAACGTCCGCTGCGATCGCTCCACTTGAAGAGGCCATTCGATTGAATCCAGACGTACCAGAGCGATTGAATACGTTGGCCCAGGCGTATGAAGCAACGGGCCGAGATCCTGCGACGATTGAGCAATTGTATCGTAGAGCACTGACAGTTCAGCCCGCTGAGGCCAGCATTCGCACGAACTTTGGTCGCTTTCTTGAAGCGAATGGACGTCTGGACGATGCACTAGCAGAATACCAACGATCGAGCGTCGACGAGCCTTGGCTGGCTTCCGCGCACTACAATCTGGGAACTGCCTACCTCCGGCGCGGCCAGACAGCATTGGGAGAGCAGTCGTTGCGCGCAGCTGTGCAACTTCAGCCAACTCACAGTGACGCCTTGACAAATCTGGGTGTTTTAGCGGGAAGCAGAGGTGACACAAACGCGGCTGCCGCTTTCTTTGCAAGGGCCGTCGATGCGAATCCGCGCAATGCCAATGCGCTTGCCAACCTCGCACTTGCAACCGCCAACGCTGGTGACATGACGCAAGCGCAGCAGTTTGCTCAACGGGCTCTCGCTATCGACCCGAACAACGCCAACGCACTACAGGTTATGGCCGCGCAGTAGCGTTCAGGGTTGGCCATGGGGCTGGATGTGCGGGATCGCGTTCCCTGCGATATGGGCAGCGATTCGGGCGGAGTGGATGCGGCCGTTCTCGATGAACCAGCGGCTCGTGTGCTTCCCTCCGCAAACCGTTCCCGCCAGGTACAGACCTGGTACGTTGCTCTCCATCGTTTCCCCGTGATGTATGGGAGTCCATTCTTCTCCCTCGACCTCGATACCGATAGATTTCAGGAAGTCGAAATCGGGGCGATAGCCAGTCATTGCGAGCACCCAGTCATTGCCGATGGTGATGAGTCCATCGGGGGTTTGCAAATCGAGGGAGCCCTCGTTGATATTCAGGACTGCTGTATCGAAGTAAGCCGTAATGGCGCCCTCGGCAATGCGATTCTGCAAGTCGGGCTTGATCCAGTACTTGACGCTTTCTCCGATCTCCGGACCCCTGTGGATCAGTGAGACAGAGGCACCATGGCGATGGCAGTCGAGGGCAACCCTTGCGGCCGAGTTTTTCCCGCCGATTACGGCGACGCGCTGGCCTGCGTACACAAACGGCTCTTTATAGTAATGCGTTACGTGGGGAAAAGACTCGCCAGGGACCTTCAAGAGATTCGGATGATCGAAAAACCCCGTCGCCACAATCACCGCGTGAGCGAGATGTACTCCTTTTGACGTTGCGATCCTGAAAGCACCATCCGGGCGATCAATTCCAAGCACTCGCTCGAAAAGGCAAAGGTCAAGCTTCTCGGCCTTTGCGACAGCTATATAGTAGTCGACCACTTCCTCTCGGATCGGCTTGTAGCGGGAGGTTGCGAGCGGGTGGTTGCCGATCTCCAACAACTCGGGTGTGGAGAAAAACTCCATCCCGGTGGGATATCCAAGCAGCGAGTTGACGAGCGCCCCCTTCTCTACAATACGAGCACGAAGTCCAACCCGCTGAACCTCAATGCCGCACGCGATACCGATCGGTCCCGCGCCGACGATGAGTACATCTATCGGCGCGGACGGCGTGCTCCTGTTGTTCGCTGAATCCCCGATCATAATTACAGACCGTCGCCAGACGCACCCACCCGTCTTTCGGCAAAAAACTGACGGAGTAGTTCGGATGATTGGTCAGCCTCGACGCCGGATACGATCTCCATCTGGTGGTTCAATCGGGTGTCCTGCGGGATTGTATAGAGCGTTGAGCACGCGCCCGCCTTCTCATCGAAAGCACCAAACACAAGCGTCTCCAAGCGGGCCAACACGAGCGCTCCTGCGCACATGGGGCACGGCTCGAGCGTGACATAGAGCGTACAGCCATCCAAGAATTTTGAGCCGACCGTTTCGCAGGCTGCGGAAACAGCTAGGATCTCGGCATGGGCGGTCGGGTCGTTGAGACGCTCTACCTCGTTGTGCCCTCGCCCGACCAACACATTGTTCTTAACGACGACTGCGCCAACTGGAACTTCGCGTTCCTCAAAGGCCCGTTCTGCTTCCCTTAGTGCAAGGCGCATCCAGCGGCGATGAGGATCTAGAATCGTACGAAGCGACATGGGTTCGTCTATCCTTCCCGCACAAGAGGCATCGTCATGCACCGCGGTCCGCCCCGTCCACGTGAGAGCTCGTGACCGGTCAATTTTACCGCCATTCGTGTGTCGGCGTCGATACTGTTTCCCTCAAAGAAATCAAGGAAGGAGTCCGCATCAACGACATGAAAACCGTGGTCGCGGAGAGAATCCCATGTCTTCCTGTTGCGCTCATAGCCTACTACCAGCCCCGGCGCTACAGCAAATAGGTTTGCCCCGTCTGTCCATTGCTCTCTGCGTTGGGAGATTGGGTCCAGTCCGCCGCAAGGAATGAACGTCATATCGCGGCCCGTCATTTCGATTAGTGCTTCTTTCAAATTTGGAAGGACTCGCGTTCGGAAATGACCCGGATCGTCTCCTGCTTCGAAGTGATAGACGTTATCTCGAGCATCTTCGATTATAGGGGGAAACTCTACGCACGTCTCATGGTCAACGAACGTGAACACGGTATCCAAGTGCATGCACGAGCGCTGCTTTGGGAGATTTACCATCAGCACGTGCTCGACCGCGGTACGTTCGAGGAGGGCGCGGGTAACGGCCATCACGCCGCCAAGACTTGTGCGTTCACTCTGGCCAATCAAAATGAGCTTCTCGCTCACAACGAGCAAATCCCCGCCTTCAAACGAAACGCGCTCCGGGAGTTCGATGATAGAATCCCTGATCTCTGCGAAGCGCGGATGGTAGCGCATGACGGCTGAAATTATGACGCTTTCAGGCAAGCGGGCGGGAGTTGCGGCGAGGCTCAGAATTACGTGCCCGCCAACCACGGCCGATAGGTCACGGGTGAAAAGCAGATTCGGAAGCGGATGCGCCGAAACGGGGAATGGTGCCTGTCCGGTTAGCGCAAAACGATGCAGCGCCTCGGCGTCCAGAGCCTTTAGTTCCGACTCGTATGCTTCATAGTTGCGTTCCGGAAGCACCTTACAGAGCCCTTCTACGTACTCGCGCCTCGCATCCTCCTGATCGAATGTTTCCCGGAGTAGTTGCGAAAGTTGTAGGACCGCGTCCTGCTTGCCCACCATCTTTTCGAAAAGCTCGCACAGCACGATGTGCTCACTGCGAGCCACGCTGAGATCGAGGATGTCGTCGAAGAGGAGAGCATCCTTGTTCTCTGGCGAAACCAGGTCCATCTCGTCACCGGGAGTGTGCACGATGACCTGACGCAATTTAGCCGTTTCGGATGCGACGTGTACGGTAGAAGGGCTGATTTCAGGTGGCGCTGCGATGACTTCAGACATAGGGGAAACTGTAGAAAGCACAATAGAACGTAGACCCCTGCGGACGGACCCCACAAGAGCCGAAAATCCACAAGCCCGGCAAGTCCCGTTGGATTCGAAACGAGGGGGCCAAAAATCTAGCGCCTTCGTTCCCTAACGATTTCGACGAATCGGAGCACGGCAGCTACGAGCAGCAGCAGCACAAGGACCTTCAAACCAATGCCGAGCAAGGCGATGCCAATTCTAAACAAAATGCTGAACAACGCAAGCGCCACGATCAGCACGATCGCGCCAAGCATGAGTTGCAGGATGCGTTGGATTAACATGGCCGTAAGAAGTGCACTGAACTAAGGGAAGGGAGGGAGGATATACTCGGCTGAAGCGATGGTTGTACCCACGGCGTTGATTCCTCCCAGGATAAGTATTCGGCCACTCGGCAGTAAGGTTGCAGTATGTCCGTACCGTGCTGTTCGCAAAACTGAGGAAGAAGGAAAGCTAAAGAATCGCGAGGCTTCGTCTGCAAAGACCTCAATGTTGTCCAATGTCGTTCCGTCGGCCATTCTCCCTCCTGCAATTATGGCCAGTTCTGGTGATGCGAGCGCCGCCGCGTGTGCCGTCCGGGCTATTCGCATTGTCGGCAAAGTCTCTTCAAACACTTCAAATGGGAAAAAGAAGTCAGATGGTGCGTAAAGGAACCGAAAGGAAACCGGATCGGCATTGCTGTCGTCTGGCGTTTCATACGTACCAGCCGTGAGCGCTCTAAAAAAACCGCCTTCATTGAGTAGCGGAAGCTGGATGTGGTGCGCGACTGCGGGGAATGCTCCAACTGCACCGCCAGGCGAAATATTGATCAGCGAATCACCAATTGCTGTGGATTTGAGTTCGAGCACCGTCACATCTGAGCGCGTTTGAACGGCCGTCCCGCTGACGATTCCACGTCCGCCAAACAAGTAGACGAATGTTCGCCCTCTGTCCGAGAGGGTCGTTGCGGTGTGGAATGCCCGCCGGATCGGTGCCCCGGAAAATCCCGGGGTTGAAAAACCATTGCTATTAGGGTCGTATAGCTCTCCTGTCACCTCGAAGGCACCCGCTTCGTTCGGATCCGAATCCGTTGCCCCACCAACTACGAGGACGCGCCCGTCGGGAAGGAGGGTGGCTGTGTGGCCCGCCCGAGCACGCGCAAGGCCTGCAGGCAGTGTCGCGATCTGAAAATCGAACCCCTGCTCGATGTACGTGTATGCGGTTGCCGAAGCCGTTCCGTTGCCGTCAAAGCCGCCTGCGACGAAAAGGCTTCCGTTTGTCATTTGGACGGACGTGTGACTCGTCAAGGGCTGAGGAAGGGTTCCTGCCAAGATATTGGACGTCGTGTAGGGCAGGTAGACCGAAAACAAGGTGTCACTCCCAACATCGCCTTCGGTATCATAGGCATCGACTATCAGTCGATTTGTCCCCTCGGACAGAGCCGTTGCGAATTCGAACACCCCATTCTCTGTCGACGGTGAAGCCTCCTTTCCGTTCACCTCTACACGCGTAACCCGGCGCAAAGACGTTACGCGAAGCACGATCGTAATCGTCTCGTTGCTTTGCACGACATTCAGGTCAGGGCTGATGATCTCAACACCCGGTGGATCAATCGCAACAAAAGGCCGATCACAGCCAGCAAGAAGCAGAGCCAGAACAATTGAGCAGGCAGAGAATCGGCGAGACATCTATTCGAAAACAGGCTTGGTCATCTGTGCCGTTGCTTGTCGGCGGAAAATAGGGGTGGCGTACTCGACTCGTTCCAGCACGAGTCCCATTGCTGGCGCGGCAGGGCCGGCAGTGCGTCGATCCTGGGCCTCAATCACAAACTCAATATCCTCGACGGGTCGTTTGCCTTGTCCAATCTCGACGAGCGTGCCTACGATGGCACGCACCATTCCATGGAGGAAGCGATCGGCCGCGATCTCGAAGCGCCAATTGTCTGGGCGTTCTTCTTCAATCCAATCCGCTCGCTCAATCGAACAAACGCGGTTCTTCGTTTCTGACTGAGCCATACAGAACGAATCAAAGTTTTGTGTTCCGAGCAGAAAACGGGCTGCTTCGTTCATTTTGCCAAAATCTGGGGCGGGATAGAGCACCCATCGAAGCTTGTAGTCTAGCGATCTTGGGGCCGTCGCAACGTAATAGCAGTACGTGCGCCGAACCGCATCATATCGTGCGTGAAACCCCTCAGGAGCTTCTTCCAATGCAAGAACGGCTACGGAATTGGGCAGGATGCCATTCAGCGAACGAGCCAGCTTGATGGTGTCAAGTTCGATTACCGACGCGAAATGAGCAACTTGCCCGCGTGCGTGAACGCCCGAATCGGTCCGACCAGAGCCCACCACTTCGACTGGAGAGCGCAGAGCAGTAGCGAGGGCATTTTGCAACGCCCCCTGGACGGTTGGCTGATTCGGCTGAATCTGCCAGCCATGAAAATCCGTCCCATCGTACTCGATCAGGAGGCGGTAAATACACAAAGGTGGAAGTGGTGCGTAAGAAGTAGGAAGTTAGGGCGACATTCACTTTCGTTATGTCTTGTGAGCCGTATTCCCAATCATTCCCGAATCTTCCTTGTCGGATTCATGGGAAGTGGAAAGAGCACAGTTGGGCCGCTACTTGCAAAGAGGCTTAGCTATCGTTTCGTTGATCTTGACGAACGAGTAATGGAGCTCGCAGATAATTCCATTGCTGAGGTATTCGCAGAAGAAGGCCAAGCTGCGTTTCGGACCCTTGAGGCTGTGGCGCTTGGCGAGGCAATGATGACCGATCGAATCGTGATTTCTACCGGCGGAGGCAGCCTTCTTGGCCAGGAATCATTGCGCCAAGCCCGAGACACCGGCGCCGTAGTTTATTTGCGGATGGCTGTTCGGAACGTCACTGAGCGCCTGAATAGAGCCTCCGACCGCCCCCTGTTGCTCGATTCAGATGGTAGGATGCTTTCCAAGGACGCTTTGCGTGATAGAATTGAGTCGCTCCTTGTCGAGCGTGAACCCATATATGAACAAGCGGAGTTCATCGTTGACGTAGATCTTTTGTCGCCCGTCGACATTGCCGACGCAATCGTCGAAGCCCTCAACGCAAAAGCTTAAACGAACGGCGATGATGAAGGCATGGGCCGTGTACTTCCAGCGCTTCATAATGAAGAGAGGTTGGGTATCCCTTGTGCTTCGCCCAACCATAGGCGGGAAAATCCTTGCTCAGCTCCACCATAAGGCGATCGCGTGTCACTTTTGCGACGACAGAAGCGGCGGCGATAGAAATACTTCTCGTGTCCCCTTTGATAACAGTTTGTTGGGGGCAAGGTGGATTTCGGATGGCTGTGTTTCCATCGACTAATAGGATATCCGGAGAAACGGTAAGGTTGACGATAGCGCGCCGCATGGCTTCCAACGAGGCCTGAAGGATATTCAACTGGTCGATTTCCTGCGGAGAGCATTGACCAATTCCTACCGCCAGAGCCTCAAAATCTATAACGGGCATGAGCGACTCACGTTTGCGCGGTGAGAGCTTTTTGGAATCATTCAATCCCGGTATACAAGCGTCCGGAGGGAACACTACTGCTGCGGCAACCACGGGTCCGGCCAAACAGCCCCGACCAGCCTCATCGAGCCCCGCGACGAAGGGAAAGCCGGCAATCCAGTGATGCCTCTCTATATCAAAAGTGGGACTCATTGCAATTCTGGCGTTGGCAAAATCGCTCACGCTGTCAAATCGAGGCGTTCGGGGCCCACATTTTAGACTCCCCCAGTCATTAGTGTTGAAACTCACCCGTCAAGAGGGTAGATCGGGAGAATCAAATATTCTTTAGTTGAACAAATCTGCGGATACTCTGCGAAATAGCTACTATCAGCCCTGATTTCCGGACTATGATAGCAGGAAAAGTTGCTGTCAATGTAGAACTCATCTATATTTGCGTCAGTGTTACAGACACGCAGGGCCCATCGGGAGCAGATGACCACGAGGTAGGTCGCTTCCACCACACCGGCAACATCGGAGCGGATTGGGTTCTTCGGGTCGTTCTAGTTGAAAGGAACCCCAAAGTACACGCCGTTCTGGCAAGGGGTTGAGATGGAGAGGCGGAGACAATCCGTCGGACCGGCGCGATAGTTGCCTGTAATTATGGGGACCAACGGCTCTGTGGAGATCCACCGGTCGCCCCCCAAGATCCAACCTCGCGCGCCCGTGCGCAATGCCAGCGACGGCAAAGGGCCTCTTTCCATTACCGCCTTCCAATTTTCGGCGTACGAAGCGTAGTCACTTCCTTCGCGCCCATACTTATTCGAACGTTCTCGCGCAGGCGGCGCGGAATCCCTCTTTCAAGTTTCCATTGTTTTTCGCTCTCTTGAAGCGAAGAGCTCCGTAATCACTAACACAATAGGTTCATGGCAGACGATCTGTTCAGCCAGAACGACGACGACGAAAACAAGGGTTCAGAAGCTTCTGAATCAGCCTCCAGCGCTGAGAGCTCGCCCGAATCGTCAGAAAAGTCAAAGCCGCAGCGTAAAACGCGGTCTTCTGGTACATCTGGTACAACTCGCCCTAGGGCACGAAAAAGAGTTAAAGCGACGGAGAAAGGTCCTGTGGCCTCGTCCGATGACCCGGTATCCTCGTCGGAAGAAGATGAGCCGAACGCAAAGGATCGGGGAGGGGCTCTGGGCTCAGACGATCCATCTGCGATGAAAGATGATGCGGGAGCTTCGGATTCCGGCAGCACTCCAGCGGCTGAATACGGTACCATCGACCTCACGAAGGGCCCTTCGAACCTATCGACGATGTCGCATGACGTCGGTTCAGCCGGCGCTGGAGGAAGTACGGGAACACGGTCCAACGGTCAATCTCGTTCCGAGGCACGTGGAAAAGGCCGAGGGCCTCGTAACGACGAAAGCCGAAGCGAGACTGCTGGCGATCGTCGCGGTAGTCGTGAGCGCGGGAAGAAAGATCGCAAGCGCAACGACGGCGGAAGCCATCCGGGTGAGCCGATTGAGGGCATGCTCGAACTAATTGGTGACAAGAAATTTGGCTTTATGCGGGCGATGTCTACATCGCTTACCAAGGGTGACAATGATCCATTCATGCCGCCTCCGTTAATCCAAAAGTATAATTTGCGCGATGGTGTGGCGCTTAAGGGCATAATCAAACCGGGCCGTAAAGGTGCTTGGCAAGTGACGGAAGTCAACGAGGTGATGGGCGTTAGCCCTGAGGAATGGGCTGAGTTTGCCGATTTTGACTCTGGAACGACCATCTACCCGAATGAGAAACTGAGCTTGGTAACGAGCCCTGGCGATCATTCAATGCGCGTCATCGACCTCGTTGCGCCGTTAGGAAAAGGGCAGCGTGCCCTAATTGTGGCGCCACCACGGGCGGGTAAAACGGTCATGCTCAAGCAGATTGCGGACGGCATCGCCGAGAATCACCCGGAGGTGAAACTCGTTGCCTTGCTTGTGGATGAGCGGCCTGAGGAGGTCACAGACTTCACACGCAACACCGAAGCGTCCGTATTTGCGTCTTCGAACGATCACGGCGAGGACAATCACGTTCGCGTGGCCACGCTTGCGTTCGAATACGCCCGGAGACATGTTGAGATGGGGCACGATGTCGTCATCCTCCTCGATTCGCTTACGCGGCTCGGTCGCACGTTCAATCTCTGGGGCGGCAATTCCGGCCGCACGATGTCAGGCGGTCTTGATTCTCGCGCCCTTTTGATGCCTCGCAAGATATTTGGCTCCGCGCGGAATATTGAAGGCGGCGGATCTTTGACGATCATCGCGACTGCGCTCATCGAAACGGGAAGCCGAATGGATGACGTGATCTTCGAGGAGTTCAAGGGGACCGGCAACTCGGAAATCGTGCTCGACCGCGAGTTGGCAGATAAACGAATCTACCCGGCCATCAATGTTCGGAAGAGTGGAACTCGGAACGAGGAGCGGCTAATGACCGAGGACGTATTGCGCCAACGGCACATGCTCTTCCGCGTTCTCGCCGAGCGGCATCCGGTTGAGGCCATGCAGGCCTTGCTCAAGCAAGTTCAGCGCAGCCCAACAAACGAGCACCTGCTCAATGAATTGATTCCTGAGCAGACCTACTAGTCTGAAATAGGATTCCAGATCAAGCGGAGGCAGCGTGAAAATAGCCTCCGCTTTTTCTTTTTGGGTTAGATCGATCGCACGATACTGTCTAATGGGGCACGACACACCTTCCTGTTTGTGCCCCCTATGCCTGAAGCGGCTGCCGAACCTGAGATCCAATACGATTACGTTCCGATCAAAGACCGGGACGAGGCAGAAAGGCCGCGAGAGAAGCTTCTAAAAAACGGCCCAGCGTCGCTTTCCGATGCAGAACTAATTGCCCTCATTTTTGGAAGTGGCACGAGGATAGATGGTCGCAGCCTCTCCGCCGTCGAGCTTGGGCAAACGGTTTTGCGGTCCTATGGATCGTTATCAGACCTCGCACGGCGAGATCCCAAGTCGATGATGCGAACGAAGGGGATAGGGCCGGCTAAAGCGGCCCAACTCGTCGCGTCCTTTGAGATCGGGCGTCGCGTAGAGGGTGCATCGGAGGGGAAACGAATCTGCATTAGAACACCTGCAGATGCGGCCGCTTACTTCGGCCCCAGGCTACGTGATCTCAAACGCGAGGTCTTCATCGTCGTCCTGCTCAACACTGCCGGAATCATCATAAGCGATCACACCATTAGCGAAGGCGGCTTAGCCGGCAGCATAGTCGAGCCCCGCGCTGTCTTTGAGAAGGCCGTTCTTGAGCACGCGGCTTCGATAATCTGCGTACACAACCATCCTTCAGGAAACCCGGAACCCAGCCGCGAGGACATCGCCATTACCAAGCAGTTGGTCGAAGCCGGCAAACTTATGGGCGTCCCTGTGAATGACCACCTCATCATCGCAGGACGAGGCTATACATCGTTTGCAGATCGCGGACTGATCTAGCGCTTACAGGTCCATTTTCTTGAACACGCGCTCGGGGATGGCCTTGATAACGCCCATCACGCCTCTCCAAAAGGCTGGCACGTAAACGACGTCCTGCCTTCGCTTCATCGCTTTGTAGATTCGGGCACCGACGTCGGCGGGATCGGCGAAGAGTCGATTCTTGGATACATCCGCAGTCATGGGCGAATCTACGAAGCCCGGTTTAATCGTCGTTACGGAGACGTTGTGCTTCGCCATTCGGGCGCGAAGCCCTTGGGCAAACAAGCTTACGGCTCCTTTCGCTGCACCGTAGACATAGTTACTTGGTCTACCCCGATCTCCGGCTACCGAAGAAATGACGGCGATGGCCCCACGTTTCTGATCCTCAAACTTTGAGGCTAGGTGGGTCAACACAGCGATAACACTCGTCGCGTTCGTGGTAAACGCCTCTGCGGCAGCAGCCGCATCACCTTCGACCAAAGCCTGGTCGGGAAGCGTGCCGTAAGCCACCAGAGCGTAGTCGATACCCTCAGGGAAGATTCGCTCAGCCGCTTCCATCATCGCAGTGTGGCGGTCAAAGTCGTTGGCATCGAGAATAAACGTCTCCATTCCTGTCGCGCCACGAGCCAGCAGATCGTCTGCGTTTGCCTGGAGCTTGGCCTCGTTACGCGCCACGAGTAGAAAACTGGCTCGGTCTGCGGCAAACAACCGGGCGGTTTCATGGGCAATAGCACTCGTTGCGCCGATGATCAGGACAGCACTCATGTTGTGACGCGTCTCCAGAAAGAAGAGGAAAAGGAGGGGTCGATGTGAGTCGCAAACTCCTCCCATCGCGGGAAGTACGCGCGAAAACTCTCGCCCGACATGCATGCGTCTTTGGCGGGATACACGGCCCCGCCTGCCTCACGGACGATCACGTCCAACCTGTGAAAGAGGCAAATGGTCGCATCGCCTTTATTCGCGAAATCAAGTGCCAGCGTGATACCCGGCCGTGGGAATGACATCAGCCCAGGAGAGGGGATATCCCCAAACGTTTTGATTACGGCCAGGAACGAACCGGCGCCACTCTCAGCAATCTGACCAAGAATCTCGCGAACGCTCGCGTTCGAATCGTCGAATGGAACAACGCATTGGTATTGCAAAAGGCCCCGCTTCCCGTAGCCGCGATTCCAGTCTCGCACCGCATCGAGTGGGTAGAAGTAGGGATCGTAGTGAATTCGAGACTGCTTTTGCCGCGCGACCTGCTTGTTGAAATAGGCTGTATTGAACGCACGGACGGAGAGCGGATTGAGCAGCCAACTTGGAGCGTCGATTGGGGCCGAGAGGCGCACCTTCCGACCGGATTGCGTTCCAGGCAACGTTGCGTCTGAATCTGCTGGCGCATGATCTCCTTGCACCAAGAGGCCGCGTCCCTCAGCACGCAGTCCGTCTATCCATGCGACAACGTAGGGACTCTCGTTGTTCGCCTTCTCGGAAAGGTCCAGAAACTCGTCCAGAGAGCGAAAGCGTGTCGTATTCAGGTCGACCTGGTCGCTTTCGATTCGCATCATCTGCAGCTCAACCCAAGTGATCAACCCCGTAAGCCCTAGGCCTGCAATCGTGGCATTAAATAGCCCGACGTTGTTGTCCGGCGAACACACGAATCGCTCCCCCGATGATTGAGCCAATTCAAACTGCGTTACGTGCCGCCCAAACGTGCCGGCAACGTGGTGATTTTTTCCGTGGATGTCATTGGCGACGGCACCGCCAAGCGAGACGAACTTTGTTCCTGGCGATACAGGCAGAAACCAACCTTGAGGTACTGTCTGAAGTAGAATCTCGGCGAGGGTCGTTCCTGCTTCCGCCCTAAGTACGCCTGTATCAGAGTCAAAGTGGATGAATCGATCGAGATCGGACGTACTGAGCAGCGTGCCCCCATTATTCAGGCAAACGTCCCCGTAAGATCGACCCTGGCCGTACGCTAGAACGGGTGCCCCGATTTCCTCGAAGTTGGGCAAGCTCAGTCGGTTCTGAACTCTTACAATTCGGGCCGGCTCAGATTTTGGATAGCGCCCCCACGACTGAAAGGCACGTTGGCTGGCTGCCGTTGGCTTTCCCATTGTTAGAGCGACGCGGCCAACACGACGACCGCTGCAAGTGCTCCAACGCCCCAGCTAATCGGGTCGCGCACGGTGTACAAGACAGGATCGTCCGGCATGTCCCGTCGGTGGGCGACGAGCCACATATGCATCGTCCAATAGAGGAGTAGCGGCGTAACCAACCACAATCGAATGGGGTGTTGATACAGCGCCGCAACCTCCGGGCTTGTGATGTACAAGGCGAGAACGAGCACTGCCATAAAGCCGGTCGCCGGGCCGAGGCTCCGGAGCATCGCAACGTCTTCGACTGAATATCCCCGACCCTTCGAGTCCTTCATTTCCGTCTTCTGCATCAGACGCAGTTCCGCATACCTCTTCAGAAGTGCTAGGCTGAGGAAGAAAAAGAGGGAGAACGCAAGGAGCCATTCGCTCAATTCAACCCACGTCGCCGCCGCTCCAGCCAAAACACGAAGCGCGTACAGTCCGCCCAGTACTACGACATCAAGCGCTGCCCACCTTTTTATTCCGAACGAATACGCAAGGGTAACAGCGAGATACGTCGCTAAGACCACTGCAAAAAGTTTTGGTAGGGCGATGAGCGATATTAGGAAGGCACTCGCAATCAGCAACGGCGAGAGAAAGTACCCGATGCCGGGGGAAAGCGCGCCGGAAGCGATAGGCCTGTTCTTCTTTGTTGGGTGCTGCCGGTCGTGCTCCCGATCAACCAAATCGTTGATGATGTACGTACCGCTGGCCAACAAACTGAACGCGATGAAAGCAACGAGGGCATCCACCACCAGATTCACGTCAGTAACCTGGTGGGCCATCAACAATGGCAGAAACACCAGTACGTTCTTCACCCACTGGTGTGGGCGCATTGCCCGAACGATGGTCCCGACACGCAACGAACGGTCAGGAGCAGCGATCGCGCCTATCGTCTGTTGAGAGCCTGAACTCATGTGTTTTGCATCTGAATCGTTGGCGGAATGATACCGATCAGAAACGTCGATTGGGTTGAAGCCCAACCAAGAAGGATTCCCGTAAAGTAGGAAGTGCTGATTAGGCAGTGTAGACGAATCTTTCGGGCCATTTCATAACGGGTCGTTGCACGTTTTCGCGGGAGGTTTGCGGTTCGTGGTGCGTTGCGTGGGTTCTTTTGCAGCAATCCCCTGAATCACTCCACATCATGGCCGACCTCTTCGAAACCATCGTTTCGCTCTCGAAGCGACGAGGGTTCATCTTCCAGTCCTCTGAGATTTATGGCGGCCTCGCCGCGACGTACGATTACGGCCCGCTTGGTGTAGAGCTGAAGCGCAAGGTTAGCGACCGCTGGTGGAAGGCGATGGTTTATGGGCATGAGAATATCGAAGGCGTGGACGCGTCCATCCTGATGCACCCAACCGTCTGGAAGGCCTCCGGCCACGTGGATGCATTCAACGATCCGATGATTGATGACAAGGCTTCCAAGAAGCG
>JBBKWZ010000029.1:0-19659 GCA_037969195.1 Rubricoccaceae bacterium
TTCACTGGCCATCAATCAAACAGTGGCTCACTCATCGAGAGGGCCACGGCGCTCATCATGATCTCCGCCGGGAGTTGCGTGAAATCGGCCGAGAGCAGCTTCTCGGAGACGTTTGCGTAGAGTGAGCAGCCCGCCATTCGCTCGACCACGAGGCCGTTGACGCGACCATTTTGGCGGGCAAAGAAGATCACCTCTCCTAATTCTTCGGACGCCATCAGGCCCGTGCAATCCTGCAGTTGGAGGAAGGAATTCGAGCCATACACAGACACCAGGGCCGACGTTGCCTCGTCGCCGATTCCCTCAGGCAAAATGACTTCAGGCGTAATCTCAACAGCCAACTTGCGACCGCTCGCCGCGTGCACGAGCGAGAAACGGACCGTTGCGCCTTCGAACTCGGCGGACACACCCAGCGCCGCCGCGATGCGCTCAAAATCTGTATCGGAAAAACTGTAAGCCATCGGCGACTAAGTTACGACGGTGCAACGCGAGGAGTGGTTCATCCTGGATTGGCTTCCGGTGTTGGTTCCGGTGCCGGTTGTGGACTCGTTTGAATTCGCAACTCCTCGGGAGAAATGCGGAACGCCGGGTCATCGGTGGCTTCGGCCAGCCGATCATAGAATGCCGAGGCTGCGTCGAATGCATCCATCTCAACGTACGTCGAGGTTAGGAATCGAATGAACTGAGCTGCACTCTCTGTGGAAGCTCGCGATGAGCTTTCGGAAGCGCGCTTGGCTTCGGAGATCGCAAAATCTTCGGCTCTTCGCAAAGTCACAAGCGCCACTTCCGTGTCGTCGAGGGCTCTGTAGGCTTCTGCCAAGAGCACGAGTGACAAGAAGCTCTCCGGGATTACACTTGCCGAGACCTCGTCCTGTACACGTGTTAGCAGCGCCCGAGCTTCATCCGTGCGCCCCTGATTCGCCATTGCCATCGCCGCCGTTGCAAAAACTCGGCGATAGGTATCAGCCATGTTGCGGCCGTTCTCGTCGTAATAGACGTTGGGGTTGTTCAGATTTCGGAAGACGTATTTGTCAAAGCGGCGAAGTGTTATTTCCGGGATGACGCGACCATCTGGACCAGCGTTCGTCCGGAACGGAGTGACACGCCGTGCCAGCCCTTCATCCTGAAAGAACTCTTGCAGGTCCAGTTCAGAATCCGCTGCAACCGTGGACGCGAAGTAGATCGGTCGCTGCCAGCCCTCGCGTGCGGTCGCCACAATGATATCCAGCGCGGCACGATCTGCAACGTAGAGTAAGCGTCGATCTTGCCCGAGATGGCGTCCCTCCACCCGCCAGGTCATCGTGCTTCCGATGCCAGTTGTGTCGGCAAGTTCGCGGATCGTCTCATCCACGAAGCGTTCGGGCGACACAGGAAGCGTGATATCCGCGGGCTCGAACTCGACCGGGCGAATCTCTGCAATGTCCTCATCCGACAAGGTCATTGGAACCGGTGCAGAATCGAGCGCCCATTGATTCTTCAGCTGCGCGATGTACCACGGCGTATTCAACAGCGAGAGGTTCACGACACGAACATCCGGGCGGACGGCCATCATGTGCTGCATGTACCACAACGGATACGTGTCGTTGTCGCCGTTCGTAAAGATGATGGCGTTTGGCGCAACGCTTTCAAGCATGTTGGTTGCGAAGTCGCTGGCCAATCTGTTCCCAGATCGGTCATGATCGTGAAAGTTCTCCGCCAACAATCTGCCCGGCACGAGCGCGAATAGCAGGACGGCAATGGCAACCGATGCCGCCGTTCGAATCGGAGCCGTCGATTTCTTGAGGCCATCGACGGCGAGCTCAATCAATCCGGTTGCACCCAATCCAACCCAAAGCGAGAAGGCGAAGAAGGAAGCCACATAGGAGTAATCGCGTTCTCTTGGTTGGTTCGGGTACTGGTTGAGGTAGATGATGATGCCGATGCCTGTCACGAAAAACAGGATGAGCACCGCGAACGCTCGCCGCCAGTCGCGGACAAAGTGGAACGCGATTCCTATGAGCCCGAGCAAAAGCGGCAAGCCCCAATAGGCGTTCCGGCTCGCTAGTTCGCTGGGTGTTTGAAGCGATGATGTCGGTGCCTCACCAAAAAGGCCAGAGATCCACGGTGCATCCTGTCGATCGCTAGCTTTCCCAACGAACTGCCACATGAAATAGCGGACGTACATGTGGCCAATCTGATAGCGCCAGAAGTAGTCCATGTCGGAACTGTACTGGCCGTAGATGTCGCCATGCGCTGGCTCCGGTGACCACCGACGGGGGAAGGAAACCTCTCTCGCTTCCGTCAGGCTTCCCGTTCGTTGATCAACTTCGTAACCCACGGCGCCGGCTTCGTCGTTGTATGTAAAGCCTCGCAGAAGCGGTGTAGAGCCGTACTGTTCGCGCTTGAGGTAGCTCACAAACGCCTCACCGGTTTCCGGGTCGTTAAGGTCAATGGGCGGATCGGCGGCGGAGCGGAGTAGAATGAGGCCGTACGTGGAATAGCCCAGAATCACCATCATCACCGAAAGCGCGATGAGGTTCGCAATCGGCATCTTCCGCCGTTGTGTAACCACCACGCCTGTTATCAGCGTAGCTACGACGAGGAAGAAGAAGAGAGTGGGAGAGCCAAGGGTTTCGGCTGCTTCCGGTAGCCACTGGATAATGCCGGGATAGATCGCAAAGAAAGCCAATGCCCCGACAACTCCAGACGCCGCGATCCCAACCCAACGTCGTCCCGTTGTCCACTCCTCCTGATCGACCTTGGTGAAAAAGACGACCAGCGTGATGAAGAATACGGCCAGTAAATTCAGCAAGTGGACGCCGATTGCCAGCCCGAATATGTACGAGATGAGGAGTAGATGGCGGTCGGCTTTGAGGCCAAAGGGATGCTGACCGCGGGCCCTCAGGTCGGCTTCTTCGTCAAGCGTTTCCTCGCGCCAGCGCAGGATGAGCCATACGACGAGCGCGGTAAACAACATGGAGAGAGCATAGACCTCCGCTTCGACCGCGTTAAACCAGAACGAATCTGTCGTCGCAAATGCCAACGCACCAATCACACCACCTGCATTCGTCATCAATCGATCTGTGCCGCTCCACGATTCGGGATTACCCTTCCAAATGCGGACGAGCCGCACGATAACGAGGTGTGTTAGCAGCACCGTAAGCGCGCTTGCAATCACCGAAATCAGATTGACGGAGAATGCGACAGGTTCGGGCGTCAGACCACCAAACAAGGGGGCAAAGAAAGTGAAAAACCGTCCCACAAGGATGTAGAACGGTGCTCCAGGCGGGTGCATCACCTGCAGGCCGTATACGCTCGCGATGAACTCACCCGCGTCCCAGAAGGGGGCCGTCTCGGCCATCGTAAGGAAGTAGATGACGAGCGCGTAGAGAAAGACGCCCGCCGCCACTAGGCGGTCGATAAGCTTGCCGTTCATTCGGTTTCGTTAAGTCATGGCGCGAGACCGCGCCGAAGCCCGAAAAGATAACTACGGTGCTCGCGCAGCCTTAACGAATAACCCGGTCGGCGATTATATGCCTATCACCACCCAACTATTTCCAACTCCCACTCATTCATTCAAGAGCTAATGCAGCTCGTACGAGATCAGCGGCATGTTGTCGCCCAGAGAGGAAGTAGTCAGGATAAGCCCGACGCCTTCGGCGTAGAAATACTGCACCACATAATTCGACGGGATGGAATTTCCATTCATGGTCATCTTCATTGCGCCTTCCAGTTCAATCACATTCTCGAACGTTGTTCCGTCAACCTCCTTCGATCCACCTGTGCTCTTGACGGACATTGTCAGCACCGTGTCAATGGTGTTAGCGGTGTAGCAGAACTCCCACCTATCTCCCGTCTTCAGGTCGTCGCGGACGACCGTCTGAAAGTTGCCGGACTCGAAATAGTCGGAGAGGGTCGCCGCGCCGTCCTTCCGCACCGTTTGAGGTTCCTGCTGCATTGAGTTCGTCATCGTGAACTCGTCGCCCTCACTGGCTGTGACGCGATTTGTAGACGTCGTGCCGTCAGCGAGTCGATAGGTCCATGTGTTGCCCACCGCTAATGGGTAATACGTTCCCATGTCAAAAACCTCTAGTGCGAAGAATGCAAATTGCCCCGCATTCAAGCGAGGAGTATCTGCAGGTTAAGGACTGGAGGCTTAGCATTCAAGGTCAGCTTTTTTCGTCGCAACAGCAAAGCGCTCAATCATGCGTCCACTCGTTTCGCGTGTTGTAGATGGCCTGCTGAAAGGCCTGCGGATTAAGCTCGCCGTAATTGAACGCATACGCGAGCACGCCATTCCGATGGTAGATGCGCGTTGAAGGCGTCCACGTAACGGGGATACCGAGGAACGCATACCGACGATTGCTTCGGTGTTCGGAGGGGCCGTTGTCCGGCTGAACGAGCACGGTCACGCGTTCTGGAATCAGATATAGGTCAAGAATGTCCTGGCCTGCGACGTCATCGTTCCAGATGGTGACAAATGTGAACGTCACATTGGGGTTGCTTGCAACAACCTCGTACAACCCATTCTGCAGTTCGCTGAGTGAGTTGCCGCACCGCGGATTCCAAAACCGCACGACGTGGATGCCATCCTGATCAATGATTCGTTGGACCTCGCGTTCCGTTTCCGTCAGTTCGAAGGCGTCTATTGTCAACGAGGCCTGCGCGGAAACCGCGACTGACGTAACGATGATGGTGAGGACGAGGAATACAGTTTTGAGCATGTGTTTGATAGACGAGACGGGGTTTATGGTGCGCCCCCGATGACAACAACAATTTCCCCACGCACCTTCGGTTGGTCGGCGTACCACGTGTGTAATTCATGCAACGTCCCACGCCGGAACTCTTCGAACAATTTGGTCAACTCGCGCGCCACGGCAGCAGGCCTGTCCATCCCAAAGTATTCAGTTAGCTCGCCCAGTAACTTTACAAGGCGGTGAGGGCTTTCGTAGAGAACTACCGTTCGCGGTTCGTCAATCAAGTTTTTGAGACGCGTTTGCCGCCCCTTCTTTTGGGGAAGGAAGCCTTCGAACACGAACCGATCAACCGGAAGCCCACTAGCTACGAGCGCAGGTACGAACGCGGTGGCACCCGGAAGTGCTTCAACTCGGATGTCCTTGGCCAGTGCTTCTCGAACCAGTAGAAAACCCGGATCCGAGATGCCTGGTGTACCCGCATCGGTCACGAGCGCGATAGCCTCACCAGCCTGCATCCTCTCAACCAATCGCTTTGCCTTCCCGTGCTCGTTGTGGATATGAAAGCTCGTGCGCTGTGTCGCGATGTTATAGTGATTCAGAAAAACACCGCTCGTACGCGTGTCCTCGCAGGCAATCAGGTCTACTTCGCCGAGTATGCGCAGAGCCCGAAGGGTAACATCCTCCAGATTGCCGATGGGAGTTGGAACGAGGTAGAGCACAGTGAACGTAGGAAGTGAGAAGTAGGAAGATCCTCTACTTCTTTCGGGCAAAAACACCGGCTAGTCTTCTAATGGGGTCACGACCAGAGGGATCTCGGTTTTCGCGGACGCTGAGATATATACCGAGAACGCCGAAGACGACATTCGCAGCCCACATGCCGAACCACGGTGGAAGCATGCCACGGTCGGCGAGTTTCTCGCCTTGCACGAGGGTGATCCAGTAGAAAAGGAACACCGCGACAGCCAGCGTCGCAATCAGTCCAACGCCACCGCGTGCCACCGCAAGCCCCAGTGGAACGCCGATCAGCACGAAAATGAGGCAGGCGAGCGCGATGGAGTTTTTCTTGTAGATCTCAACCCGATACCGGTCGGCACGCTGTCGCTCCCATCGAATCGCATTGGCCGTCCCGTCCGCCTCGGAGCGCAATGCACGTGTGCGCTGCGTGGCAAGGTCATAAACCGCTTCGCGCGTTGAATCTGAGAGGCCTTCCAGAATGGAGCGATCGACACCAATCTGCAGAGTGTCTCCTGAGGCGTCCGATTCTTCGAATCCACGCTGACGTCGGGGCGGAGCGATGACGAGCGGAGAAAGGCGTTCGAGCGTCGCTAGCAAGTCCGAGCGACGAGCCTCAACACCACGGTCGAGCGAATCAACGACGGCAATCATCTCACTGGTGCGCATGGTGCGGTCGGATCGGCCTGTCGAAAGTGAATCGGACCGGGCGAACGTGAGATCGGAAATGTCGAATGCGAGCCTGTGGCGGCCAAAATATAGCCGCTCGTATCGTTCCTCTTCTTGGCCGCGGTTCTCGTTTCGTCGATGGAGCTCGCCTTCCTCCAATTGCATTTCTAGCCGCCGACCGCCGTACGTCGTCGCGAGCCGGGCTTGGTCGGCAACAAGCACGGTTTGCACGCCCGGCGTGCTGGTATCGAACACGGTGACACCGAGAAGTAGGCCCATCGAGTCCGGCGGGATGCTCTCGGCGCGTATCGCGTATCCCTGCAATCCTGTGTAATAGGTACCCGGCTCGAGTTCGAAACCAGGCCGCGAAACGCGAATGTCGCGCCAGAGGCCAGCCATGCGGTAGTTCGCCTCGGGCAGCATCACGTTGTTGAAATAGGCCATCCCGGCAGCCAGAACAACGCCAACCAACAGTGCAGGCCAGATCAGTTGGCCAAGTGAAACCCCCGCGCTCTTCACGACGAGGTAGGCGCGAGATTCGCTCAATCGCCCAAATGCAGCCAAGAGTGCAATCAGCCAGGCCATTGGGACAGCCAACGTCACCATGTATGCCAGGCTGTACGCGATTAACTCCAGCAACGCAACAATTGGAAGCCCCCGACCGACCAATTCTGGCAAGTAGCGGATCAGGAACTGCATGAGCAGAAGGAACATCAACGTGCCAAACGCTGCCACAAACGGCAGCGGCAAGGCTCGGATGATTGTCTGGTGCAGTCGCTTCACGCTTGACGTGTTCGCGGGAAAGAAGGAGAGATGAGGAAAGCGATTCCTTGACTGAATGAAGCTACGGAGGATCGTAGCTCGTCCACGTAGATTGCTGAACAGGACACGTTCTCATGTCCGGATGGGCGACTCTGAAGCCTTTCGTTCCACACCGAAACCACGATCCGAAAAGGATGACCGTAAAATCTTTCGTCGTTAGCCCATTCTCCGAGAACTGCTACGTCGTCCATGACGGCGGGGAGGCCGCGCTTATTGACCCGGGAACGGAGTCCCCAGAGGAGAGGCAGGCTGTTCTGGAATACATCGAAACAAACGGGCTCCGCGTGCGGCATCTGCTGCTAACCCACGCTCATATCGACCATATTTTTGGCTGCGCGTATTTCGCCGACAAGTTCAGGAGCGGTGCCGATCATGTTGGTTGGCAACTTCACGAGGCTGATCTGCAGCTAATTTCGAATGCGCCATTGCAGGCCGAGATGTTCGGAATTCGCATCGTTCCGCCTCCCGAGCCAACATATTTCCTATCGGAATCCGACGTCATTGAAGTGGGAGCTGGCTCGTTTTCAGTTCTGCACGCGCCGGGTCATTCGCCAGGGTCGGTCTGTTTCTACAACAAAACGGAGGGCTTCGTCATCGGAGGCGATGTGCTATTTCAGGGCTCGATCGGCCGCACGGATCTTTGGGAGGGCTCCTACCCGACGCTAATCAACTCAATCAAGACGAAACTCTTGACTCTTCCCGATGCTACCGTGGTGCATTCCGGCCACGGGCCCGCGACCACCATCGGACAGGAGCGCCAGACGAATCCGTTTCTTACGTGATGGACTGCGGGTTAGGTAATGGTAGCGAAGGCGGGTGTAAGGTCTGTTCGCCGACGGAAAGCAATCACGATCAACAACTGGACAGACCAAGCGAATTGGCGGACGTGCTTGGGAAAGCCCTAGTGGCGGTTCCGGCAAATACACCCCCGAATTGACTTAAGGAGTTCACAGCGCGGACGATTACTGCGAGGTAGGCCCCGCTAGTTCGTAACAACTGTGAATCCACTAAGCAAACTTATTTCCGGCAGGAAGCGGATGGAATCTGCTTTCGAGCAGGAGCGCCTACCCTCTGCTGGTTCACACTCGTCCGGTCCGGGCATTCGAGATGAGCAGGGGTTGTCGCTCATTATCACGCCGGGCAACTCGTTAACCATTGGAGAGCACCTCTCGTACATCGAGCGACTGGTTGCACAGGGAGGACCGACGCCGGGGCAGTATGCGGGGTTTGATTTGTGGCTCTCCCATGTGGCGGAAGAAACCCGCGCGGGGCGGATGTCCGCGGGGGAGTTACGCGCGATACGCGACGCATTTGGTCGCGCACTTTCGCTTGAAACCAATCAGGGATTGGGGCTGCGAAAGCCCCACGGTTACCCCGGTGACTACGAAATCATTGACCGGATCTATCGAGAACACGTAACCGACGATCCGACGCTAAAAAACTGGGATCTCTATTTCCATACGCAGGCCGCGCCACGGGCGGTGCGGAATCGCAAGGCCTACTTCATCAGCTTAATGGACGCTGTGGTCAACTCCAAGCCAATAGGAGAGCCAATTCATGTGCTGAATGTTGCAAGCGGCCCATCCCGTGATGTATACGAGTTCTTTTCGGAGCGCGACAACGCCTCTTCGGTTTCGATTGAATGCGTGGACACGGATCCGGACGCGATTTCCTACGCACGAAGTGTCTGCCGTCCATACCTCGACCGGGTAACCTTCAAGGAAGCGAACGCGCTTCGATACACGTCTGACCGAAAATTTGATCTGATATGGTCTGCCGGCCTATTTGATTACTTCGGCGACAAAGGTTTCAAATTCCTCGTGGAACGCTTGTACAATATGTTAGCGGACGACGGCGAGCTGGTGATCGGGAATTTCTCCCGCTCAAACTCCACACGCTACTACATGGAGGTGATGGGCGATTGGGATCTGTATTACCGCGACGAGGATGAACTGCGAACAATAGCTAGCGAGTGCGGAATTGCAGATAGCAACATTCGCGTGGGTCGGGAGAAAGAAGAAGTGAACCTATTTCTCCATATCAATCGCGGAGTTCAGTTTACTCCTACGGAAATAGCCGGTAGCTGACCTCCTGCGGGTTAACCCCGCGCTCACAACCCATGTCCTCAACAATTACAAAGATCTCACAAACGCCCGGGAGTTGGGGTGGGACAGCGAACGTCCACCGCAACACGTACCGCATATTCTGCGTGCTCGCAGGCGTTCTGAATCCGATCTTTGGAGGCGTGTACCAATTCACGGATCCCCTAGCCATCGATCCGCCTTGGGCGCGTCTTGTGCTATCAGTTGGAATATTACTGCTTCTGTCACTGTCGTATATGGTTCGGTGGGTAGAAAAGAATTTTATTGGCCTAGTGAGAGGATATTTCTATGTAATGATCGTATTCATTGCAGGGCTTACCATGGCCAACGGCTTCTCGCCCAACTACACGCTCGGGCTGCTCTTTGGCTTTACGGTGATGGGATTTGCCTTCAGTCTGGGTCTGAAGCAAAAACTCTCGCCGCTTCGTTATTACCTGATTACGTCTGTTCTTGTGGTGTTGGCGGCCTGCTTCCTTTCGCAGCAGCCAGAGGTGAGTTTATCGATTGTGTCCGTCTGCGTGTCTGCTACTGCCCTCGTCATTTACGTCGTGGCTGGAGCAAAGATCAAGGTCGAGGATTCAGCCGAAGCGTCGGAGCACCGTTACCATACACTTATGAATGCGGCGAATGACGCCATTCTGATTGGCGATCCCGAATCGGGTTTGTTCGTGGATGCGAACGAAAAGGCTCTTGAACTCCTGGACAGGCCACACGATGAAATTTGTCGGATGCCGATCGGCGATCTATTTCCGGCAAAACAACGCGACCGAAGCCTCGCGCTTTTCGAAGCCCACGTTTTCAAGGGAGAGCCAATCACCGAAGGGCTTTTCGTGACACGCCGTGATGGAAGCAGGGTCGCTGTCGACTTGAGCGCGAGCCTAATTGACGTCGACGGCCGCAAATTCATTCAGGGCATCTTCCGCGATGCAACCGAGCGCCACCGCTACGAGGAGCAGCTGATTCAAGCCAAAGAGCAGGCCGAGCAACTTTTGTTGGTTAAAACGAACCTCCTTAACAACGTCAGTCACGAACTGCGCACGCCACTGACTTCAATTCTGGGGTTTGCTGAGATACTTACTGAGAGCACTACGGGGCCAGACAAGGAACACGCGGAGCACATAACGCTCAGTGCCCGGAGGCTCTTCGAAACGGTGAATTCGGTGCTTGGCCTCGCTCATTTGGAAGGTGGGGAGCCTGTCCTGAACGTAGGGCCGATTGGGATCGCCGAAATCCTTGCTGAAGCGGTCACTCTCCTTCAGCCCCTAGCCGATCAAAAGAATCTCGCTTTGCATTTTGCGGATCATTCGGGACGCGCCGTTGCTATGGCCGACGAAGCGGGATTGCATCGTGTCGCGAACAATCTCATTGGCAATGCCATCAAGTTTACCGACGACGGCGAAGTGGACGTCGAGGTGAGCGTCGAAGATGATCGCGTGTACATCCGCGTGAGTGACACTGGAGTGGGGATAGCATCAACATTTGTCCCGAAGATCTTCGACGAGTTCCAACAGGAATCGACCGGGCTTACCCGATCCCATGAAGGCAACGGGCTTGGTCTTGCGATTTCCAAGCGGCTGATCGAAATGATGGGTGGCACAATTGAGGTTGAGAGCATCAAGGGCCGCGGCTCCACGTTTACCGTGGCTCTTCCGCGCGCCGCAACGATGGAAGAAACAGTCAGCGGCCGAGCGCCTGCTGCATGGGTAGCGAGGCCTGCAGCGATACGAAGTACTGCGAGGAGCTGATTCTGCGGGTTAGCACGCAGTTGCACGCTGGCTCTTCTCCTTGCCTATCGGCTGCTTTCGCTGGTCCGCAAACTATTACGGCGCTGCTACGAAATGTGGGACGGACGCCAGGTCCCACGTCCAAACTAGGCCTTCCGCGGTTAGTCGCGCATGGTCTGGTCCATAGATACGATCCACGAGGTAGAAGGCGGGTTCATAGCTCATCGCTCCGCCGACTGACGTGATAAACTTTCCGTCCACGACAATTCGGACGTCGTCGCGGACATCGATTGTAGGAAACATCTCGGCAAGAGCCACCCGGTCGGATGGAAACGTGGTCGCCACCAGACCATCGAGTAGCCCGGTTTTTGCGAGCGGGAACGAACCATCGCAAACTGTAATCACCCAAGTGGCCTTGTTTGCGGTTGCTCGAATCCAGTCGATTAATCGGGCGTCCTCGAGATCGGTAGACATGCTGCCCTCGGCACTCGGAATGACGAGAATGTCGATTTGAGGGGCGTTATCAAAACTGTAGTGCGCTGAGACTGTGAGTCCTTCAAACGTCGAAACGGCGTTTCCGTCCGGCGAAACGACGAATGGCCTGACGTAGTCAAGTGAGTCCCGGAAAACGGAATGGTGAAAGACGTCGTAGGGCGCCATCAACTCGCTGTTGTACACCCCGTCGACGGCCAGAAATGCCGCGTTTAGCACGTGGGCTCCTTCCGCCATCTGTGGGGGTAAGATTGGATGGTCTCTATTCGATGGGATCTCGCAAGCAGAAAGCGTCAGAGCCGCGAGAATGAAAAATGAAAGCCGGTTCACAACACGACCCCTAACCCTGCAACATGGCCGCGCTGGCGGGCGCGTGATGATTAATTACGCGCTCCAACGACGCATAGACAAGATCGCCCATCGTATGGCACGCGGCGAAGGAAGCGTCGTCGTAATGCTCGGCCAATTGTGCGGAGAGCCTCCACACATTTGCCGGCGACGAAATCAGGTCTTCCCGCATCACGGCCATCAATGTGCCGTACCGGCCGTGGCTTGCGCGCAGTCGCCCGGCGATAAGGGCGCGCTCCTCACGTTGGTATTGATCAACCGTTCGCGGCGTCATGTGGGCCATGCCGAGCGCAATCATGGGGTTGTTCTGCGGGAAGAACTGCGGGAGATAGACCTGCTTTTTGCCGTGGTGGCTTTGTTGGTCGAAGTCGATCGGACGCATCCGGTACTGCATTTTTTCGAAGTCGGGTGTGATATCGATGACAAAGTTGCCCGAGTGCATATCGCCAAGCAAACGTACAAAGCATCGCTCGTTGAACTTCACGAACTCCTTCGCCAGTCGAACCTCGTTGAAACGGTTGTTGGGCATATTCTCGCGAATGAACTGGTCTGCGGGTATGCCAACGATGTGCTCCTCGATTAGGGTATTTCCGTGGACGAGGTAGTTGATGCGGTTCGGTGAGAGGATGTGCTCCAGCTCAAGGCCGTAAACCCGATTCGCATCGACGCGCTTAATGTAGAAGTAGTCGAAGTTCTCGTTTAGCTCGTTGACAATGCGCACGCGAAACGGCAGCGTGTTGCCGTAAAGACACATATCGACCCTGTCGATATAAAGATGTTCGACCGTGGACATATCACCGTCCGACTTGAGCAGCGCATACGTCATCCGCAAGGCTTCGTGGATTTCAGCCTGCTCCGTTGGGCCGAAAAAGACCGTGCTCCATAAGGTATCGTCTCCGTGTTCGTCGTAGAGCGCGACGGCATTTTCGTGCCGAACCAAACTCTCGTAGTCGGCTCCTTCGCTGACCACGCGGTTGTAGCCTACGAGGTATTCGAGGAAGAAATCGCTGACCGGATAGACCGGTTTCTTCTGCGAGATGAGGTTCAGTTTACGCGCATCGGGACTGCTCACGGGCGATTCCGATGCCGTCAATACCGCACCCGCCGATTTCTTTGATTGAGAGTGCTCGCTCACGCACGCACTCGTTCGATTGCTTCCGATTGCTCCGTCAAAACCTGCTCGTAGTAGGCCTCGTATCGAGGCACGATCGAGTCGATGTCGAACGTCTTGGATGCGCGTTCGAGCGAGGCGGCCGCCATCGTTTCGTGCATGCGTTCGTTGGTAAGGATCTGTCGCGACGCGGCTGTCATCGCGTCGACATCCCCAACTTTACAGAGGAATCCGGTTTCGCCTTGGATATTCAGTTCAGGCAAGCCGCCAATGTCTGTTGAGACGACCGGCACACCACATGCCATCGCCTCCAATGCAGCCAAACCGAATGTTTCGCTGGCTGAGGGCATGAGGAACAGATCTGCGATGGACAAAATCTCCTCGACGGGCTCTTGCTTGCCCAGGAATCGTATCTCGTGGTAGATGCCGAGCTCGCGGGCCAGCTCTTCGCAGGTGCAGCGATCGGGGCCGTCGCCCACCAGCAAAAGCTTTATGCCGCCTTGTTGCCCACTTCTCCTGTGACCCTCGGGCCACACGCCCTCTTGAAAGAGCCCATGGAAAACACGGATTACGTCCGTCGTTCGCTTGACTTCCCGAAAGTTTGAGACGTGCACTAACAGCTTCTCGTCATCAGGGCAGATGGCTTGCTTGAAGTGATCTTTCGGCGTTCTCTGGAAACGTTCGACGTCTACAAAATTGGGAATGACCTCAATTTCGCGATCTACGTTGAAGTGCTCGTACGTCTCACGTCGAAGCCAGTCGCTAACCGACGTCACGCCATCCGACGCATTGATAGAATGTTCAACAACAGGTCGATACGACGCATCTTGCCCGACTAATGTTATGTCAGTGCCGTGGAGCGTGGTCACGACCGGAACGTGGCGCCCCTCACCGTCAAGAATTTCGCGGGCAAGTACCGCGCTCGTTGCATGAGGAATTGCATAGTGGACGTGCAGCAAGTCGAGGTTCTCGTGCCGAGCGACATCCACCATCTTGCTAGTTAGCGCGATGGAATACGGCGGATACTCGAACAGGGGATACGTGTTCACGCGGACCTCGTGATAATAAAGGCGCTCGGTCACGTGATCGAGACGTAGTGGAAGGTCGTAAGCAATGAAATGAACCTCGTGCCCACGCGTTGCGAGCGCTTTGCCCAGTTCGGTGGCCACAACGCCAGATCCGCCGAACGTGGGGTAGCAGGTAATGCCGATTTTCATAAATGGTTCTGGGCGAATCTTCCTGAGGGTTATGTCTCGTCCTGCAAACTCCGATCAGCGTCTGAGGTTGCGGGATGCGGCGTGGACGCCTCCCGTAACTTTCGCCTACACTACCACGCCAAGTATCCGGAAACCGTATCGTTTATGATCGAGATGATTGCCAGGGTACTGCCTGCAAGCCTATTGCGATTTTTTGGTCGTTTGCAGTACCGCGTCCCAGTGCTGGGCCCTTTGATCCGTCGTGCGGCGGGCCGGATTGCAGCGAAAGAGGGGACTATCCAACGTGGTGTTGGAGCTGGGCTAAAATTTCGGACGGACGTTCCCGTTGCCGGATACCGCCTAGGAACGACTGAGCCGGAAATTCAGCAAGCGCTCCTGAAGTACTTGAAGAAAGGAGACGTTGTCTACGACGTTGGCGCCAACGTGGGCTTCTATTCTGTACTGTCGGCGCATATCGTTGGCCCAGAAGGCCACGTTTACGCCTTTGAGCCATTCTCTGAATCTGCCGCGACGGCCCGGCACAATCTCGCACTGAACGGCTTTACAAATGCCACTGTGATCGAAGAGGCAGTTGCAGACGTGACGGGCACGGAGTGGTTTGAGATGGACACGAGTCCTGTGACGTTCAAGCTTGGGGAAGACCGCGGCGATAAAGGCATGAATGTACCGGTCACGACAATTGACGACTTCCTTGAATGCCGTGATGTAAGGCCACCGGATTTCATCAAGCTTGACGTAGAAGGCGCCGAGAAGCGGGCGCTCCTTGGCCTGAAGGCCACGCTTGGATCTCATCATCCAACAGTTCTGTGCGAGGTTCACTACGCGGTCACGAATTTCCAGCAGTTCGTCGTAGAGGAACTTGGGCCCCTCGGGTATCGGATCAGGAATCTGGATGGGGGTCCGATTCCGACGGGCGACGCGCGATTCCAGGTGCTGATTGAGCACAAGGAAACTTGAGAGACTAATTGTCGGCCAACGTTACCACGATTGGGAAGTGGTCGCTCACCCTCCGCGGATCGTGTCCATGCACGAAGTGGACCTCGCGAACGAGGCTGTAGAGCTCGGGAGACAACAATATGTGGTCGATGGCGCTGAACTCACCTGGGTCGATGTTGCCGTCGTCGTCGCGGTCATAGAACGAAGTAAATCGATCTCGTTGGCGAACCTCGGTTAGCACGTTTCTCAAGTCGTCTTCAGCACCCGGCCCCGCACTCTTGATCGTTTCGAGGACGTTGGTGATCGGGCGAGAGCCACGGACATCGGGAGTGGCGTCGTCGAAATCATTGAAGTCGCCTACGGCAATAACCGCACGCCCAGCTTCGGTTTCCGCTGCGACAAGCCGCCGGATAACTTCTGCCTGAACTTCGCGGCGGGGCCTCCGCTCCTGGTCGTCCGGGCGTGCCAGAAAGTGCACACCAATCAACGTCGTGGGGATGCCGGAAATCGAGAGATGAGCCCAGAGATTTTTTGAGACGCCGTAAAGCTGATCCGACAGCCCAACGGGCAGGAGCTCGTTTGTACGTCCTATATCTTCGATGGGAAGTCGCGAAAGCAGCCCAACGTTTTGCCTCGTAAACGAATCCAAACCAGGGACCAGATACGCCGAATAGCCTAGTCCGCTCAGCGATTCGGAAATCATCATCTCCAGAACGCCAAGCGTTTCGGTCTCCGTGATGACAATGATGTCGGCGTCCAAATCATGGATCACGCGGGCGACCGAGTCGCGATGAGCGCGGGCAGCCTGACGACTCGATTTCCATGGGAAATCGGCACCTCCTTCGTCACCCTCTCCATCAAAAAGAAACTCTCCGTTAAACGTCGCAATCCGAATGCCCTCGGTTCGGTACTGTGGAGGACCGGTTGGAACGAATAAATCAGAACCGCCTCCGCTGGGAGGGCCGGGTTGCGAGCACCTCAATCCCGTTACCAGCAGCAATGCCAGGACAAAGGGGAGGAGGCGAAAGTTTGGCATTTCTGAGTTGATAGCGCGGATCCGGCTCGAAAGATAGGCGCTTCCGTGATTCCCAAAAACAACGAAGGCGAGCCTTACGGGGCCCGCCTTCGTGGGGGACGACAACCGCGTTACGGCGCGGAGTCGGGGTCTGGATTTCCAGATCAGGAGATACCGGAGTAGAAGCGGAACCTCCGCTCATCAATTTGCTGGTTCGTCAAACGAACTGGCCGACGTCCTCGCGCCCAGCCCGGCGCAAGGTTGCCGCGCATTGACCGCTCGCTGTAGAAATGGCGGGTCGTAACTACAAACGGCCGCTCTTCCTCGTCAGCGTAGTAGACATCGTGCGCGACTTTCATTGTGAGCAGCCAACCACGGGAATCTGAATAAGGTGACAAGCCCATATAGAATCGGCGCTTTCGGCTGCCGCGATTGAACGCGCTGAACTGGTAGGGGTCGAGAACGACGCCCTGAAACGTGTATTCGCCGCGATACTCCGTTTCCACGCGGTTTCGAACGACCCACGCGACAAGTTCCTGCTCCTCGGTACGCTTGGTCTCCGAGTAAATGCACCGAGCTAACCAAAGCACGTCATTGCTGATTGTTTCGCGGGAGAATTCTGGGGCGTCAATGTCGGCTGGCTGATTCACTCGAATCATTGGTACGGAGTACGAGTCATCACCAGTATTGGCCGTTACGGGGCGAAGCATCTGGAATGACGCCAACATGGAAACCACTAAAACAGAGGCGACAGCTGTTTGAAGTATCAGGGCCGTCTTGCTTGCAAAGTGCATAGAGGATGATCGTTCAAGTGGGGTGACGAGTGCGCTGGAAAGCGTAAGTGGTGCGCGATGTCGTAGTTAGCGAAAACCTTGCCGGTACTGAAAATGGAGTGTGAAGAGCTTGTGGACCGCCGCGAAGCTCTTGGATTAGCCGTCGGCATTCGTTCGGCGGCAGTACACTATTCGTTGCAGAAACAAGCTAGGAGGCCTTCTGTTGAGATCGTATCAAAACACTGTGACGTGCTCGTCTGGCTTCCGTTGAGTTGAAAAGAAGCTTGGACATTGCCTTGTTTCCCGAACACCGTGTCTCATCTACTCGCCTGACCCCATGACTCAACCACTTCGCATTTTGGCCGATGCAAACATTCCGTTTGTCGCGGAGGCGTTTGCGGGATATGGCGAGATCCGCCAACTTCCCGGGCACGCGATTTCGCGGTCTGACGTTGCCGATGTCGATGTCTTATTGGTTAGAAGCGTCACGCCAGTAGACGGCACGTTGCTGGCCGGGTCGTCTATTCGGTTTGTTGGAACAGCCACAACCGGAACAGACCACGTTGATCGTGCCTATCTCGATCAAAGCGGAATCGGATTCGGCATTGCGCTAGGCTCAAACGCAGGATCCGTTGTCGAGTACACCTTGGCCTCCCTTATATCTGTGGCGGCAGATACTGGTAGAGCCTTGCGGGGCCAGACGCTCGGAGTTGTGGGATGCGGCCGGATCGGTGGTGGGGTTGCAAAGCGAGCGACTGCGTTGGGCATGGAAGTGCTCCGGTGCGACCCACCGCTCGATGAGAGGAATCCGGGTCCCTCGCTCTACGTCGGACTTGAAGACCTGCTAGCCCAGTCCGACTTTGTCTCACTACATACACCGCTCACATCTGCGACCCATGAACGGCATCCCACGTACCACTTGTTCGGACCGGCCGCGCTCGCGGCAATGAAACCTGAAGCGGTGCTCGTCAATACGGCGCGGGGCGCTATTGTGGACAATGTGGCGCTGAAGGCTGCACTTGCAACCAACGCCATTGGCGGCGCGGTTCTGGACGTTTGGGAAGGTGAACCAGAAATCGACATTGACCTGGCGCGCCTGGTTCGAATCGCGACGCCGCATATTGCTGGCTATTCGTTCGATGGCAAGGTGGAGGGCACGCGCATGCTTGAGGAAGCGTTGAGAAACTGGCTCGTTGGTCAAGGAATGGAGGTACCGGCAGGCTGGAACGTCGATGCCGCGCTAGAGGCGTTGCCGAGGGGAAATCTGAACCTCCACGCCCTACCCGTCACTACGGATCTGGACAGCCTCAATGAAATTCGGTGGCTCAACGTGCTGGTCCGGCAGGCCTACAACCTTCGACGAGACGACACGCTCTTTCGCCAAGCCGTACTGGGCGCACCGGCGGAGCAGCGCGGATTCGCGTTTCGCGAACTGCGCAGGGCTTATCCGATTCGGCGAGCCTGGGAACGAATTACAGTCAAGACGATCATCCCTGTACGGCTGCGGGAAGTTGTAGTCGAGGCGTTAGGGATGACGGTAGTAGAGTAGGCCGTACAATTACGCTGAATCAACTCGCTCAAGCACCAGGAATCCCCGGTTTGGTCATCGAACGAACATCTAGCACTTCGTCGATGCGGTCGGTCGGCACGAGGTCCATTTCGATCAGCACCTCGCGGACGGAGCGGCCCTCCGCCGCGGATTTCTTCGCCACTTTCGAGGCCATGTCGTAGCCGATTTCTGCGTTCAGCGCTGTGGCGATAGACGGGTTGAGTTCGAGCAGTTCGCGGCACCGCTCGCGGTCCGCCTCAATCCCATCGAGACAGCGAGTACGGAAGGCTTCGCAGCCGTTGGCGAGAATGGAGATACTCTCCAACATCGCATGCGCCATCACAGGCATCATCACATTAAGCTCGAAATTGCCGTGCTGGCCCCCGATGGTGATGGTCGTCGCATTACCCATTACCCGCGCACAAACCATCATAAGTGCCTCGCTGAGCACCGGATTTACTTTCCCCGGCATAATCGAAGAGCCCGGTTGGACGGCTGGCAGCTTGATTTCGCTTAGCCCACTCGTTGGGCCGGATGATAGATGCCGGATGTCGTTGGCGATCTTCATCAGACTTACAGCCAGCATGTTGAGCGCGCCCGCCGCAAACACGAACGCGTCTTTTGCTGCCTGTGCCTCGAAGTGGTTTTCGGCTTCGACGAAGTCCATCTCCGTCAGAGTCGAAAGCTCATGGATCGCCTTTCCCGCGAACAATTCTGGCGTATTGATGCCAGTTCCCACAGCGGTTCCGCCAAGCGCCAGCGGTTGAAGCTCTGCCGCCGCCCAAGTAAGTCGGCGGATATCATTTCGGATCTGTGCAGCATATCCGCCAAATTCCTGCCCGAGCGTGACCGGCGTGGCGTCCATGAGATGTGTGCGGCCGGACTTCAGGACATCCGCGAACTCCTCCGCCTTTGCCTCTAGCGAAACCGCAAGTCGGTCGAGCGCAGGCATCAATTCCCGGTCAATCGCTAATCGGGTAGAAACGTGCATTGCCGAAGGAATGACATCGTTGGATGATTGGCTCGCGTTTACATGGTCGTTGGGATGGACTTCTCGTCCAAGCGCACGCTCGGCCAGCGTGGAAATCACCTCGTTGGCATTCATGTTTGTTGATGTGCCCGAGCCCGTCTGAAAGATGTCGAGCACGAATTGATCATCGTGCTCTCCACGGGCAACTGCGCTTGCTGCATCAATGATAAACTGTGCAAGGTCGCTTTCTATGACGTTCAGCTCAGCGTTAGCCTTCGCTGCTGATGCTTTGATCAGCCCGAGCGCCTCGATAAAATCCCTCGTGAAACGAAGGGCAGAGATCGGGAAATTCTCCTTTGCGCGTTGAGTTTGGGCGGCATAGAGAGCCTCGGCAGGGACGCGTACTTCGCCGAGTGAGTCTGTTTCGATGCGGAAATCGGGCATGGGGATCTGTTGATGGTCGGGTCAATGAGTTTACCCGCCACGGCATAACGGGATGCCCACGATATGCGGATCCACGCAAATT
>JBBKWZ010000030.1:0-2548 GCA_037969195.1 Rubricoccaceae bacterium
GTGCCAACATCGAACGTGCCTTCCGGTGCTTCTTTTTCCGCCCAGCCTGTGTAGCGCTCGTCTATCGTCATAGAGCCGACGGCAAAGTTGACGGTTTGCACGCGTCGCATCGGAAGCCCCGTCTCCCGCCGGAGGTACAGCGTGGCTTCCGCCGTATCCACGCCGTCAATGCGTACTGTGAAGTGCATGGGCCGCGTCAATTTTCGCGCAACGACCTCGGGTTCGAGCCACTCGAACGAGTGAACCTCAACCCAATCTCCGATACCGCCATCGGCGTGATCGGGTGGGTTGCCCGTGTACAGGCGGGTCAGGTTGTGGAGTAGGCCCATCCGGGCTAGCCCAATTGCAAAGGCTTCGCGCAGCGCAGGTGCGGTCGTTGTGTCGAAGCCGATCTCGCTGGATCGCCCTCCCGTCATTCGCTCGCCATCTGAAACGAGGAGTAACGTAGCCGGAGCCAGGAACTCCGCCATATTACCGTTCGCAGTAATCTTGAGCTCGTTTCCTTTTCCTCCCCAAACTTCAGCAACGATCTGAACCGGGAAGATGGAGTCGGCATCAACGATCAGACCCGTGTAGAAGCTGTCGGCGTTAATCAAGCGCTCCTCCATATAGTCGAAAGCCTCTCGTGGATCGTCGTAAAGAAACGGGTTGGGATCCCTGTATTCCCGCTCGTCGGATCCTTCAGACGGAGCACATGCAAGAGCCAGGAGGACTAGGAAGGTGCCCGCAAACACAACAATTGGACGAAATAGTTTTGATATAATCACGGTTGTTCGGGAAGCGAAAAGGTTGTGGAAGGGATCGTCTCAAACGACCAGTTCGAATAGACTTCTTCGGTGATGCGTTCCGACCCCTCAAAAGTCAGGCGGACGGTTTGTCGTACAGGCAGGCCCGTTTCTATGCCGAGCCACAGAGTTACCGCAACTTCCAGCGCGGCTGGATACGGAAGGCGGAAGCTAAGTGGGCGTACCGCCGTCCCGTCGAACGTTTCGGGAAGCCCCCATGAAGCGTTTTCGACAATGGCGTGGGCTTGTGGGTCGCCCGGTGTGATGTTCTCGTCCGTGTCGTGAAAACCTGGTGGTGCGCCGCCAACGAGCGTCATTAACGTCCTGTAGGTGCCCCACCGAAGAGCGCTGCTTGTCAAGGTTGCTCGGAGCCCCTCTGGCACGTTCTCGCGATCAAAATCGGCGAACCGACTCTGAATGCCGTTGCGCCCACCTGTCATTTCCTGCCCATCCGATACCAGGCCTGGCGTGGCTTCAAGTCCATTCACCTCGCCCGCCGACTCGATCCGCACGTGGTTGTCGTTGGATAGCCAAAAATGAGCACTCAGCGTGGTTATTTGGTCTTCCTCGGCGGTCGTTTCGTTTACTGAAACCGTAAAAGAGAACTGGTCGGCATCATACAATCTCTGCTCAAGAGCTGCAATCGCTTCGGACGCCGCAGGGAATTCCGGAGGATCTGGTCGCCCCGTTCGCGGTGTTTGAGCACAGGCCCCAAGTAGCGGGAGTAAGAACGCCGTAAATGCCAAATATTGAGACGGCATCCTTACTTTCGGCTGTACGCGTCCAGGAAACGGATGCTGGCCTCTATGCCCTGATGGAACCGATCCAGCCCAAAGTGCTCGTTGGGCGAGTGTATGGCGTCTGAGTCAAGGCCAAAGCCCATGAGCACGGAGTCCAGGCCGAGGAGGCGTTTGAAATCTGCTACGACGGGGATGGAACCACCCTCACGCGTGAAAAACGGTGGTTGACCGAAAACGGCCTCCATTGCTTCGGCAGCAGCCGTCATAGCCGGCGACATAGTGTCGACTATCGCGCCGTGACCACCGTGGAGATCTTTAAAGTCCAGCGTCATCGTCTCCGGGACATGCTTCTCGAAATGCCCGCGCAGCTTCGCCGTTATGTCGTCCGGTGTTTGGTCGGGGACGAGGCGGCACGAAATCTTGGCGTTCGCCTGGCTGGGCAGTACGGTCTTGGCGCCTTTCCCGATGTAGCCTCCCCAGATTCCATTGACGTCCAGCGTTGGGCGAGCAGAGATGCCCTCCAGCGTGGTGAATCCCGCCTCAGTTTTCGTCGCCGGAGCGCCGGCCTCTTCGAGCCACGCGGCTTCGTCGAAAGGAAGTGTCCGGAAGCCCGCCCGCTCTTCGTCCGACAGCTCGCGGACCGCGTCGTAGAATCCCTCTATGGTTACGCGGTGATTTTCGTCATGCAGGTCGGCAATCATCTTGCTAAGCACATTGACGGGGTTTTCGATCCCGCCGCCATAAACGCCGCTGTGGAGGTCGCGTGCCGGGCCCGTCAGCGTCACCTCCACGTAGGCAAGTCCGCGCAAGCCGTAGGTGATGCTCGGAACGCCGGGTGCGAAAAGACTTGTGTCGGAAATCAATACGACGTCAGCCGCCAACAAGTCTTTGTGCTTTTCGATAAACGGTACGAGGTGAACCGAGCCGATCTCTTCCTCACCCTCAATCATAAACTTGAGGTTGACAGGAAGCTCGCCAATCGTCCTGAGGTACGCCTCCGCTGCCTTCACGTGCATGAATGCC
>JBBKWZ010000031.1:0-7347 GCA_037969195.1 Rubricoccaceae bacterium
CTGCTGGCCATTCTGGAGCCCGATGCAGGCGTGTTTTCCGTCCCCTCCAAGGTGTTGACATACCTCTGTGCAGGCCGGGCGATACTGCTGGCCGTTCCACGAGAGAATCTCGCTGCTCAAATCGTTCAAAGAATCGGAGCCGGTGTTGTCGTTCCGCCAACTGCTCCAACAGCCTTTGTTCACGAGGCGGCAAACTTGCTGCAGAACGAAGCCCGCAGATCCGAAGCCGCACAAAATGCGCGAGCCTATGCGGAAACAACGTTCGACATAAACCGGATCACGGACCGATTCGAAGCCATCTTGGTTGCCCCGTGAGCGGCTCCGCCTCGACCCAAGCGCTCAAAGCATGTTGACCCGAACGCAACCTATCTTACGCGGCCCAGAAAGAACAAAATGGACGCTCCTCACCGACTCGGTCATCCACATTCCGCCACACCGCTCTCGGGTGTGTTTGGCCCGAGGAAGAATCCTGTACTGGCCCGGATCTTCCACATCATCTTTGAGGCAAGTACTCCACTCGCCAAAGCATTCGATGTCACGCTGATTTTTGCGATCGTGGCAAGCGTGATTGTTGTGATGCTTGAAAGCGTTGGGTCGTTCCGGGCAAGCTACCCAGAATTCCTCAGAACGGCTGAATGGGTTTTTACCATTCTTTTTACGCTGGAATACGTTTGTCGCCTTATCAGCGTGAACAAGCCGCTGCGCTACGCACGGAGCTTTTTCGGGATCATTGACCTGCTGGCCATTCTCCCGACGTACATAAGCGTGCTCATACCAGGAGCACAGTTTTTCCTCGTCGTGCGGCTGATGCGGATCCTCCGCGTGTTCCGGGTTCTCAAGCTGGCAGAATACCTCGTGGAGGCCGAATTGCTTGTCAACTCCCTTCGCGATAGTCGAAGAAAGGTCTTCATCTTCATGTTCACAGTGCTCACGATGACCGTCATCCTCGGCTCAATGATGTACATGATAGAGGGCGAAACACACGGCTTTTCTAGTATCCCTACAAGCATTTACTGGGCGATCGTCACGCTTACGACGGTTGGTTATGGCGACCTGTCTCCGCAGACTGATATTGGCAAGGCGTTCGCCTCCATGATCATGATTCTTGGCTACGGAATTATCGCCGTGCCGACGGGCATCGTCACTGCGGAGATGACACGGCAAACCATGCGAGGGAGACAGCAGGCTGGTTTTCAGGAGGAGTGCGCTCGCTGCGGACTGCAGGTTCACGACCCGGACGCCCGCTTCTGTAAACAATGCGGCGAATCGCTTCGCCCCCGTGAGGAATCGCAAAGCCTCATTTGAAAAACCTGCAGTTGCCCGACAACGTAACGCGAGCAATACTATGTTACTGGCAAACCCAGCGACTCACGCTTGCTCCAGATTCGCTTCAGCTAATGCGGATTCCAGCTGAGCCAGCGTATCGGCCGTATACCGCCGCCGAAGCTGCGAGCCCTGTACAATCTGGTCTCGAATTTCGCCTAAGTCGTCAACCTTTTCGAGTGCCCGAGGGTTGACCTTCTCCTTACCCCGATAGATGAAGTGGTCTTCGCTGAACGTATCGAAGGCCTGGCTCGCCTTCAATAGTCTCGGGGATATTTCAAATGGCGGCGAAGCATTCTGCAGAATCCTCCACAGGCCCATCCGATCCGGATCGCAGTGACACCGGTTCACCACCATAGGGAGAAGGAGGTAAAAGTAGGCGATCTCAATCCAGTTTAGTCTCAACGAAGACAGGAAGGGGTCGTGCATGGACACGTACCACTCAGTAATTGCATCCTGCGACGCGAGCACGGGGCCCCAGAGTGCCTTGTCCATCTGCCCAACAAGCTCCGGCGTCAGCGTTCCGGCCAAATCACGTGTGATCATCTCTCCAATCTGCTCGAGCTGAATAGTACTGAACGCCAGTCCGTTGCTGAATAGTGGATCGAATGCGTGGGCAGCATCACCAAGAAGGCACCATTTATCCGGAGCATACGCGTACTCGGTGACATATCGATAATTGCCTAGAAAGTTGGTGTCTGTTACGGTGCCACTCTCAACGAGGTCAGAAATTACAGGATGTTCGGCGCTGACATGTTCGACGAATTGGTCAATGGACCGCACATCGTGCTGATAAAGGTCGGGCCTCGATGTGATGCCTATGCTCATCAATTCCGTGTCATCCGCCGCTCGCTGAGGTATCAGCCAGATCCAATTGGCACGCCCCATAAAATGGTGCGTCGAGAAGTAGCGGTCGTAGTGATAGTCTTCTCCTACGTTTGGAGGCTGCGGACCCAAGGCATTGATTGCTTTAAGCAAGTCCCGATCAAAATCTTTCAGGTGAAACCAGAAACAGTTTCTCTGTCCGGTCTTAGGCTTTACGGTGATTCCCAACTTTCTCGCAAGAAGGCGTCTCCGGCCAGTCACATCCACAAGCCAATCAGTATTGAGGCTTCGCGTGTCTCCAGACGTCTCCTCGATTTCGAGAATGTGACCCGCCTTCCCATCTAGCCTGACGTCCTTCACTATTCCTAAGATTCGGTCGATACCTGGAGTGGCACTCACGAACTCCCGGATGTCTCTGTCGAAGACTTCTCTGTTTAGTTGCCACGACGGCGGACGAGCCATGGGTCCCTCCCAGCCAGGCAGGGGCGGCTGGTCATCACAATCGCGCTCATTGCAATGGACAGAGTACGTGCGATCGTCGGGATTATTGGAATCAAGTTTGAAATAGTATGTGAGTGCATACTTCGGATAATGCGTGTCTTTCAGATACTGACCAAGTCCAAGCTGCTCCTCAAGAAATCGCGCCGTGATTTCGATAGTTGACTCGCCTACAACGGGAAGTCCGCCTCTATCGACCGGACCAACTACTACGATATGAACCTCGTCTGGCAGAATTTTCCTGAAGTACAAAGCTGCTAGGTTGGCCAGAATGCCATTCCCCATTATCGCAATTTGCATAAATGATCCAATTGGAATTGGTTCAATCAGCCCCGCACCGATTAAATGTGATGTATACGGCCGCCACAGCAATTGAAGGTACTCCGAACAAGCTCTTTGTCTCGGATCGGTCGTCAAGAACTCCTTCACGATATGTGAGGGACGATCTTATTGGATAATACAAAGAATCTATTGAACGAACGAGGGCTCGGCTAGGAATGCTGGGATGGCCCGCGTGATTCACCGTCGGGCGCGATTCGTCAAGCAATCGCGGCAGATTCGGCCATCAATTCAGCTTTCTCAACCTGCGCAAGCGCGTCCCGGATATAGCGGCGTCGAAATTCTGACCCATCTTCGATCTGTGAACGCACCTCGCTAAGAGTAGAAGCTTCCTCCAAGGCTCGGCGATTCACCTTTTCCGTTCCACGGTAGATGAAGTGAGCGGGCGTTGCGCGGTCGAATGAGTCGCGTGCATCAACCAACTGCTGCGGCAGTTCGTACGGCGTATCCGAAAGCTGCAGGATGCGCCAGAGGATCATGCGCTCGGGATCAAAATGGCAGCGATTTACAACCATGGGGAGAAGCAAGTAGAAGTACGCGATCTCGATCCAGTTCAATCTCAGCGAGCAGAGATATGGGTCGTGCATTGACGCATACCAGTTGGTGATTGCTTCCTGGGATGATTTTACAGGCGCCCAAATCGCGGCATCCATTTCCTTGATCAGCTTGGGCGTGAGCTTGCCCGCGATATCACGAGTCAGCATCTCCCCAATCTGCTCGATCTGCATTGACCCGAAGGCGAGGCCATTACTGAAGAGCGGATCAAGCGCGTACGCAGCATCACCAAGGATGCACCAGCGATCCTTCGAATACGCCTTGCGGCTGTAGTAGCGATAATTGCCGAGAATACTCGTGTCCACCACAGTCCCACTCTCAACGAGATCGGTTACGACCGGATGCTCCTCGCTTACTTGCTCAAGAAACTGATCCACCGACCGGACCTCATGCGGATACAAATCCGGACGAGACGTGAGACCGATACTCATCATATCCTTGCCGTCCTCGCCCTTCACGGGAATTAGCCAGACCCAGTTGCCGCGTCCCATGAAGTGGTGCGTGGTGAAATATCGGTCGTAGTGGTAGTCCTCCCCGACATCGGGTGGCTTAGGACCCAGTGCGTCGAGCGCGTTTAACAACTTCGGGTCAAAATCGCGGATGTGGAACCAAAAACAGTTCCGTTGGCCCGTCTCCGGTTTGTCAATCAGCCCCAACCGCTTTCCAAGGAATCGTGCACGACCCGTCACATCAAGAATCCAATCAGCATCCAATGATTGCTCATCTCCATTCTCGCAAGCAATCGTGATCGTATGACCGGCTTCTCCATCGAGGTTGGCATCCTTGGCCACGCCTTCGATTCGCTGGATTCCAGGGTTGTCAGTCACCAGCTTTTTCATGTCCCGATCAAAGACCGGTCGGTTCAGGAGCCACGCCGGAGGCCTGGCCATCGGGCCTTCCCAGCCCGGAAGCGGCGGTTGATTATCCGGCGCGCGTTCGTTGCAATGGACTGAGTACGTTCGATCGTCCGGGTCCTCCAGATCGAGTTTGAAATAGTAGGTGAGAGCGAACTTCGGATTGTGGTGCTCACGAAGGTATTGGCCGAGGCCCAACTGCTCTTCAAGAAAGCGTGTTGTTACTTCGATGAGTGACTCTCCAACCAGCGGAAGGCCGCCTCGTTCGGCGGGCCCTACTATAGTGATCGTGGCTTCGTCAGGGAGCTTTTTGCGTAGGTAAAGTGCAGCGAGGTTGGCCAGGATTCCATTTCCCAAAATGGTGATTCGCATAGGTACTCTTGAAGTTGGAGTTGACGACCGAATCCAAAGACTAACATTTTGGTCGACGCGATCAAGATCACAACCAGCAGGCACGCCCCATGCCTTGGTGGTCTCGGGTCCGCGTTGGCGTTTGTTTACACCCAGACCATGTCACTGCTGGAATATAGGGGATCGCACCTCCGATCCTTGACGATTGCGGACAATTTGTGTGCGATTAGGTCTCGCCAAGTTGGCGTACCCAGCACACGAGTTGCAAATTTTTGCGGTTTTGAGCAAAGAGTTCTATCGGTTCGCGTCGGGCCTGGACTCTTGCACAATCTCGAACTGAAGCACCGTGGCCTTCGTCGACCACTTAGGATGTGTGTTTAGTGCGCTCCCAAGCAAAGTGAAACCGAGTCGCTCGAGGACACGGGACGAGCTCGCGTTCTCTTTCAATGTGTGAGCGACGACACGATGCAATCCAAGATTGGAAAATGCGAAATCGAGGACGAGATCAGCCCCCCGTGTCGCGATGCCTCTTCCCCAGAAAGGGAGCGCGATCCAGTAGCCCAGCTCCCCCTGCGTTGTATTCACTTCTTTGAGTTTGCAAACGCCCGAGAACTCTCCATCCGCGAGAATGGCAAAACAATACGCGGTCCCGGCCTCGCGATCTGAAACCGCCCGCTCGATTTCTCTGGCCGCCTCGCCAGCAGGATAGGGCTCCGGCTTGGGTGTATACCTCGTAATGACTGGATCAGCGACGAGACGTTGCATGGCCTCGGCGTGCAGCATTGCCAATGGCTCAATGCTCACAGCTGGGCGCGGAGAGGACGTATTCACTTGCCAAGATGTGTGGATTCTGGTTCGTTTGTTCCTTTACCGAAGTGATCGTATTGAATCGGTGGTCCTAGTATCCGACGATCGCCACAAGCTCCGCCCAACTTCCTTCGTCGGTTTGAAGGCGAACGACATACGTTCCCGGCGACAATCGGTGACCATGGTTCTCACGGCGCCAAAAGGCAACGTGCCGCCCCGCGGATCTCGCACCTTCGTCAAGTTCATCCACCTTGCGGCCGAGCAGGTCGAATATGCCAACCCGGACGTTGTCCGGGCGGCCCAGTTGGTAAGTGATCGTGACCGGACCTGACGACGGATTCGGTGAGATAGACACGAGTCCTGACGCGTTGGAAATGGGAGACCCCTCCCCCGCGACAGGTAGTGGGCGGAGCCGATAGATCTTTTCACCCGCTGCAAATCCAAGGCTATCGCCTAAAAAACGAAACCGATTGATGGAGCCGTCGAGAGCAATTTGCTCCCACGTTGCCCCTCCGTCAGTTGTCACGGAAGTTGTACCGCGCCCACTTGTCCACCCGATTTCCGGGGTCAGAAAGCCAATCCCCTGCAAACTGCCCCCATTGGGGATCCCAACCTCGGACCACGTTTGACCGCCGTCAATCGTCTTCAGCATGAGGCCGAGGCTTGGATTGCCCGCGGACTCTCCCGAAACATATCCGACCTCAGGTGTTGGGAACGACAATTTCCATCCCCAGAATCCGGTGGCTGAGCTCGTGTGCCGAACCGACCAGGTATCGCCGCCATCAATGGTTTCCAGGACCCGCACCTGCGAGGAACTGCCCAGACCGCCGATTCCGGCTGCAATAAATCCGTGATTGGCATCAAAAAACTTGACGTCTACAGCTGTGTCCGCGTAAGCGCTTAGATCAATCGACGTCCACGAGAATCCTCCGTCTGTCGTCTTAATGAGGTAGGCAGGGCCACTGAATTGACCGACGCCGTACACAATCTGATCACTGACGACTGAGATGCCGCATATCCCTCCGGGTATTGCCGGCTGGATTCGACTTGTCACGTCGGACATCGTCAATCCGCCGTTGCTCGTTTCGTACAGCACGGCCGGACTGAACAGAACGCCAACCCACCCCTTGGTCGTGGACGCGAATCCCGTAGCCCTGAGGTATCCCACTGGGTTGGAAACATTCGTCCATGTGTCGCCGCCATCGGTCGACCGATGAACTTCGCCGTCTCCGTTTACGGCCCAACCCGTCTCAGCATCGACAAAAAACACGTCCTCGCTGCGATAATCGTTGAATGGCGAGTCATCGAGGAGATTCCAAACGGGGGCTTCCTGAGCAAAAAGGCTCGCGGAGATCAGATAAGCAAAACCAAGTATGAGCACGCGCATAGGTCGGACGGTTGAATGATCGACGTTTGGAAAGAACGATAGCCAATTGGAAGCAAACGTGAAAGGCAACGCTGCGTCGCTAGCTGAGTGTCAATCTCGGCGAAACCGCATACGCTGGTGCACGCGGACGCGGCCCGATTCCTTTTCTTTTATCAACACGGTTTGCCATCCCTGCACGTCACTTTCCGATCCGACCAATAAGCTTTCCTTGTCGGAAATCGCAGCGACGCTTCGCACGGCTTCTTCAGCAGAACGGCCGCGGACGAATCCGGAGAACAAGTTCGGCCCCACATTTTCCAGTTCAAACTGCGGCATTGGGCTTGAAATCGTAGATTGGAGGAGACGGAAAGGTAGTTCGGTTCGGAACGCCAAATTGGCTCTCCCGTTGTATCTCAACTACCAAGATCA
>JBBKWZ010000032.1:0-19311 GCA_037969195.1 Rubricoccaceae bacterium
AGATCTAAGTGGAAACACCAGAACGCCTCGCTCGACCTGAATCGGATTCGCACCGTAATAGATTCCGCCCGCACCGAGCGCGCCGTGCTCAACCCAAACGGGGGCGAAGCCCAATCCCAAGAGCAGCATTTCCACTGCGTACCGAGCTTTGGGGAGGTAGGCCTCCGGCCCCTCGATACAACAACGGATTTGTCGAACGGGCGCCATGGGAGTCGGCTGAAACGGAGGCGGTACTCTTCTGACTATTGGAGGCGGAGCGCGTAAACTACTGTTCGTCGCCTGCCTCATTACTCTAGATCCCTTCGCCCACGTGACCAGCCGTTTCAAGCTCTTTTCCGATCCGGTCCATGGGTTCATCTCCGTGCCAAGGGGCCTCGTCGTCGAGCTGATTGAAACCCCGGCGTTCCAACGATTGCGTAGAATTCGTCAGCTTGGACTCGGGTTTCTTGCTTTTCCTGGTGCCGTCCACACCCGATTCGAACATGCTTTGGGCGCGATGGCCCTGATGCAGGATGTGCTCGCGACGCTGAGTCAAAAGGGCACGGAGATCTCTTCTGAGGAGGCTGAAAGCGCCCTGATCGCTGCGCTACTGCACGATATTGGGCACGGCCCGTTCTCGCACACATTAGAAACGGTTCTCATCCCACCCGGTGCTGATGGCGCGCCTCACCATCACGAGAAGATGAGTCGGGCCCTGATGAACCAATTGAACAAGCAAATGGATGGAAAGCTGGACATGGCCCTCCAGATTTTCGACGGGACGTACAAACGGCGGTTCTTCCATGCCCTGATTGCCAGCCAACTGGATATGGATCGCCTCGATTACCTCCGGCGCGATTCATTCTACACGGGTGTGGCGGAAGGAGTGGTGGGTGTAGAACGCATCCTGAAAACGATGCGTGTGCATCCTTCCGAGGGCGAGCCGGAGGGGCGAATTGTGATCGAAGCGAAGGGCGTCTATGCGGTGGAGAATTTCATCCTAAGCCGTCGGCTGATGTACTGGCAAGTGTACCTCCACAAAACGGTGATCGCTGCGGACCACCTCCTGTTAAGCACGCTGGCGCGGGCCAGGGAGATGTGGCACTCCGGCGACCCAGCGCTTGAGGTAACGGCGCCGTCACTGGCATTTTTTCTTTCCGGAAAGGTCACGGCGGACGATATCGAACGAGATGACGTTCTGGATCACCTCGTTGCACTGGACGACACAGATGTGCTGTATAGCGTGAAACGTTGGCAGGAATCAACAGACGCGATTCTTGCCGACCTCTCACAACGACTACTGAACCGTAGACTGTTTCGCACGACATTCCTGCAAGCTGAACCAAGCGAATCCGACCTCGCGGAGATGCATAGTCGCGTGGCGAAATGGCTTTTGTCCGAGAGGTTGACTACGGCTGATTCTGCCGATACAGATGCCAACTTCTACCTTGCCATCGGGAGCGTGAACCACGAAGCCTATCTGGCAAAAGGCGATGTCATCGCTATCCTCGAACGCGACGGCACGCTACACGAACTATCGCAGGCCGAAAACATCGCGGCCGTCAGCGCGATGAGCCGAGTAGTGGAAAAACGATACGTCTGCGGGCCAAAAGGTGTGGTTTGAAGGGCTCCCTGCAATAGGAGCCATCTACGCGGGACATAGCGTCGGCGAGGCCGCGCTAGAAAATCGCCGTCGCACCGAATAGCAGAACGGCCAACCAGATAAGCCCTTTGACCAGAAAAAACGTGAAGGCTAAGATCCCCGCCTTCTTGACGAGGTCAGTGGGTTCCTTCTCTTTCGTCGTGCTGACTTCCATTGCTCCGAACTAGTTGGTCAGAATTTGATACGTCTTGAAGGTGGATTTCATCGGAGGCTCCAGGCCCGCTTCCTTCGCTTTTCGGATGTCGTCGAATCCACGCTTGTGGCCCTCCAGAAATTCTTCAGATCGCGTCCAGGCCTGAAACTGCGATTCGTCGTCCCAATAACTGACGATCAAGTACGCATCGCCCGCTTTCTCTGGTTTTAGCACATGCATGTGCCGGAAACCCGGTAGCCTGTCAATGGCGCCCGCGCGCGACGAAAACAGCTCCTCGAAGCGTGAGACGTACGCCTCTGTGCAATCGATGTAATTGACGGCGACAAAGCCAAGTGCTGTTGCTGTTTCCATTGGAGAGGTCCTGGTTGTTGATTTCTGAACGACAGAGCCTCTGTCTTCTTTGTAAAACTATTTAGACGAATTCCAATTAGCAACTGTTAAGGCTGCATCCATTGGTAATTCGTAACCGTCGACGGTGCGAATACCTTTTCTGGCGATTCTTAATCGTTCAACAATGAATTGATATAGCAAACAAGCGCAAAAAAAGGGGCCTGACCTTTCGGCCAGACCCCTTTGAACAGAAACTGAGAAGTACCTCAGCTACGCTGAACGTTGACGGCGCTGAGACCCTTCTGGCCCTCTTCGACGTCATATTGTACAGCTTCGCCTTCCTGGAGGCCTTCGTCACGGCCGAGGCCTGAGACGTTGCTGCGGTGAACGAATAGATCGCGTGCTCCCTCGTCGGGAGTGATGAATCCAAAGCCTTTTTCAGCGTTGAACCATTTTACGATGCCGCTTGCCATGTTGATTGTGTGTTTTGTACAGGCCCGATTTATTCCGGTAGGCGTGCTGGGCACAAGCCGCGCATTGCGTGGCCGTCCTGACTGGAGGTACTCGGTACTCGTGTTGTTAAACGATGGACCAGTCACTAAGACTAGCCCTGAAAGCACGTAACCTACGACCAGGCACGCGAAAAACATAAATCGTGCGCGTGTAGATCACGCAGATACTTCCCGGGAACCCACGATGGAGTGCCCGCCCAGTCTACTCGTCCAGAATGTAGATGGCTCGCAGGTTTCGTGCGAGTTGCCCGTAATCGAGACCATAGCCAATAACGAACAGGTTCTCGATGTCAAAGCCCACGTAATCGACAGCGACCTCCACCGTCGCAGCGTCTGGTTTGCGGAGCAGTGTCGCTGCCCGCAGTGAGGCCGGATTCAGCTCCGCAATCCGGTCCAGGATATAGCGCATAGAGAGGCCAGTGTCCACAATGTCTTCTACCACGATGACATGGCGTCCTTCCAACTCGGCGTCAATATGCTTGAGTTCCGTCACCGTACCACTCGACATCTTGGCGGCGCCGTACGACGACAGCTTGTAGAAATCGACCTCGCAATCGATCGAAAGCGTCCGCATCAGATCGGCGGCGAACATGAAGGCTCCGTTCAATACACCGATAAAGATGGGTGGCGTTTCCGCGTCCGCGAAATCCGCGCTGATCTGCTGGCCAAGCTCGCGAACGCGGCTCTCGATTGTGTTCTCGTCCAAATAGAGGCGAAAGCGCTCGCCCTGGCAAAGAACCGTTTCGGGGGCAGACAAGGTGGCCGTGGCGGAATCCATAGACAGAGTTTCGAAAGGCAAGCGAGAAGCTACGGGATGTGTTCGTGACGTTCAAATAACAGTGGTGGCAAGAGCTGGCGGTTGGCCGGAGCACCAATCAATGCGACGGCGTCCAAGCCAACCTGACTGCGCGCACCGTCGCCGCATTCAATCGAAACTCCTCCGTCAAACGGTGCCCGACGACCCAGATAATCTTGCCGGATGAACAGAGCACGAGTTGACGTTCTCGTTCTGACGGTGGGACCTTTAGGTCGGTCAACAAGTCGCTTACGAGTTTGGAGCCTCCGAGGCCCAGCGGGTTGAATCGATCGCTGTCGCGCCAGTAGCGGAGTTCAAGTGGTTCACGCAGCATCGACGCGTCGACAAATTCAATGTCCGCGGATGCGTTTTCAACGGCAGTCGGGATGCAGTCGACCGGCTCAACGGCCAGAATTCCAGAAGGCGTCGTCACGGAGCCGCCCACCTGAACGGTCCAGCTTTGCTCCTCAAGTTCTTGTGCGTCTGGTTTGATAACCAGCGCGTCACGTTCGCGCCACACCGATCCTCCCGGCCAAACGACATGCTTCCCTGGCTGCGCGTCGAGAAGCGCGTCAAGTTCAGTCAGCGCCTCGGATCTGCGTGGCGCTCGCGGAGCAAACTGCTTCAGTGCACTGATGTAGAGGGCGTGCCGCTGCGATTTAGGCAGGTCGCGAAGTTCATCAACAACCAGCCTGGGAATTGCTTTTTCGTCGACCAACCCTACAACCGCACCGATCCGTTTACCCGCTTCTGCGATATTCCGCGAGACGTGCTCGCCGAACTCTTGTTCGATCAGCGGCATCACGAGATTTCGCAAGCGGTTGCGCGCGTATGTGCCCGCTTCGTTGGAGATGTCCTCGCGCCATCTCCAGCCATTGTTGATAGCCACGCCCTTGATCTCAGCACGCGACCATGAAAGCAACGGACGAATTAGCTGAATAGGCGACTCGGAGGCGATTGGCCGAATTGCGGGCATCCCTGACAGACCATGCGGCCCAGCCCCGCGGAAAAGATTGAGCAGCACCGTCTCGGCCTGATCGTCTTGATGATGGGCGACTGCCACAGCCTCGACGCCCTCCCCTTCTGCCACCTCACGGAAGAATACATACCGCGCATCCCTGGCTGCCTCCTGCCGATTCCCTGCATCTGGAAGATCAACTCGCCTGACCACGACGGGAATCCCAAGTTCATCCGCTAGCGCACGAACGAATTCCTCGTCATCATCCGACTCTGCTCCGCGCAGCCCGTAGTTGGCGTGGCAAGCCATGACCGAGATGCCGCTATCACAAAGAAGCCTCAGCAGAACTACGGAATCCACGCCGCCGCTTACACCTGCGACTATGCTCGCCGACGACCGAATGCCAAGTTCGAGTAATGCAATCCGAAGTCGTTCAGCGTCTAATTCCGGCATTTAATTCAGATGCATGCGTGGGCGGAAGATCGCTTCACTTCGACGTGTTCGCCTCATTCAATGCAGGCCTCCTGTCCCCCTACCGCCTCGCAATCGTTCGCTGAACGGGTAAAGACGTGAGACCTCACTGGACCTGGTTGATCCGCCAACGACCGATTTCAGGAGGCCATGGAACCACCGTGCCCAAGGCGTTTTGCGAGTTCCTCCAACGATACCTTGATCATGGTTGGCCGACCGGAAGGGTCCGCGTAGGGCATTCTGCAGGCGAAAAGTTGGTCGATCAGCCCGCGAGCTTCCTCTGGTTTGAGAACGCGACCCGGCTTGATCGCACTCCGACGGGCCAGGCTACGGGCCAGATTCTCGCGGGTATCAAGTTTGAAAGCATCTGTGTTGCTGCGGTACTGATCCAGAATCTCTTCGAGAATGACATGCTCGGCACCAAGGCGTACATCGGAGGGCACCCCTCGAACCAGAACGCTGCGGCCGGAAAACAACTCAAGGTCAAATCCAAGCAATTGCAGGTCAGGCAGGAGCTCTTCGACAAGGGTGAACTCCGCTGGGTCGAAGTCGATTGTGCGCGGGAAGAGCAACTGCTGGGAGGCCGCCATTCCACCATTCAGAGCCCCAAGCGCCTGTTCATACAGGATGCGTTCGTGCGCGGCATGTTGATCCAACACCATCAAGCCCGTCCGAATAGGCGTAAGGAGATAGCGTTCGTGAAGTTGCCAGATCGGGCGGTTGCTCGCGTCGCGATCTGAATCAGATTCTGCACCTTCAATGTCCGGTTGAACACGAGAAGGAAGCCGCACATTGCCTGCCGACGAAGGCGAAAGGGACGGAAAGGATGCGATGTCGAATGTCCGCGGATCGAGGGATTCGGAACCGAGGATTTCCGGGCCGCGGCCCAGGCCGCCCCCATCCCCATCCGAGGCCCCAAAAGACCATGATCGTGTAGACGCGGAGCGGAAGGCATCCTTTTCCGCAGCGCCCAGCCCACCTTCCGAAGCAGGAATGGTGATACTCGGAGACAGTGTTGGATCGACAGACAACGCCAGGCCTGCATTGGCTAAACCGCGTTTCACGACAGCCTTGATAAACCCATACACGCCACGCTCGTCGTCAAACTTGACCTCTGTCTTTTCGGGATGCACGTTAACGTCAACGTGGCTGGAATCGAGCGTCAGGAAAAGCGCGAAGAAAGGGTAAGCGCCTTGAGGAACGAGTTCCCCAAAAGCGGAAATCACAGCATGATTGAGCGATCGGCTTTTTACGTAGCGACCATTGACGAAGAGAAACTGGTCGCCACGACTCTTCCGGGCCTGAGTTGGACTACCGACAAATCCGCGAATGGACAGATAACTCGTAGTTTCCTCAACGGGGACCAAGCCATCCTTACTCCTGCCGGGAAACAGGTCGTTCACGCGCTGAAGAAGTGCATCGGCAAACGAGGTTCCAGGATCTGGAGCGGCAAGACGATAAACGTCCATGCCTTCGTGAATGAGCGAAAATGCTACGTTGGGGGTCGCCAGCGCCTGCGACTGAAACGTTTCCGTGATGTGCTTGAACTCCGTGGACGCTGCCTTCAGGAAGTTGCGCCGAGCAGGAACATTGAAAAATAGGTTGCGAACGGCGATGGACGTTCCCGCGGGTGTGGCGCATGGCCGCTGCTCAATCAATTCGCCGCCATTCACATGAACCAGCATTCCAGACTCGTCCTGAACGCGGCGAGTCTTGAGTTCCACTTGCGCGACGGATGCCACGGACGCGAGCGCTTCTCCTCGGAAGCCCAGCGTAGCAAGATGGTCGAGGTCGTCGATTGCGCGCAATTTGCTCGTAGCATGCCGCCCGAAACACGCCACCGCGTCCTCTGCACCCATTCCGCAGCCATCGTCAATCACCTGAATCAACGCACTCCCGGCCTTCTTTATGACAACTTGGATGCTTGACGCTCCCGCATCGACGCCGTTTTCGATCAGCTCCTTGACGACACTTGCAGGACGCTGGACGACTTCACCCGCTGCAATCTTGCTGGCCAGGATATCAGGAAGGATGCGGATGACGCTCTCAGTCGGCGTCGGAACCACGGTAGGGGAAGTGAGCACAAGTAATAAAAAGGAGACGGCGCCGTGGGGCGATCAACCACCGAAAAAGAAGCCGCCAAACGCGGCGGCGCGCTCAGCGATTGAATCGATATTGACGTAGAGGTAAAGTGCGAGCACAAGGCCGAGGCCGACAGCGATGAACTTCGGCTGCATCGATTTCGGACGCACCCGTGGGCGCGCGGATCGCATCCTCCGTTTGAGCCGATCGTCCTTCGTTGGGTCGTAGAAACGAGGCTCGTAACTGAACTTGCGGGGTTTGGCCCGTCCGCGCCGAAACTGGCTGAACATCGTGCTACAGTCAGATTAGATCGATGATACAGACAGCGTGTGACAGCGTTCCGTCAACCTGTCCACGGGTTGCAAACCGGTTGTCCACATCAGAAAAGATTTGCAACGTGGTCGAGGTATAAGGTGGCAAGTGGCACGGTGATTATGGCGGCGTCGAGCCGGTCGAGAAGGCCGCCGTGGCCTGGAAGCCAGTTTCCGGAGTCCTTCGCCCCAACAGAGCGTTTAAATCGACTTGCAAGGAGGTCGCCAAGTGGGCCCGCGACGCCACAACACGTGGCCAGAGCGGCCACGTCGATCCAATCGAGCACAGGAAGCGCAGTCATTTTAAAGACGACCAGGATTCCGACGGTCCCTAGAAGTCCACCGACGGCACCTTCCCATGTCTTCTTCGGTGAGACTGACGGGAGCAACTTCGTCTTCCCGAACGCACGACCCGCGAAGTAAGCGAACGTGTCTGCTCCCCAAACGCCGACCAGAACCGCAGTCATCAACCAAAACCCTCCCATTTCTTCCAGAGGGAAGCCATCGACATCGCGGAGTGTAATCGCAAAGCTCAGCAGATAGGCTGGATAGAACACACCCAGAACGGTTCCCGAAACGTTTGCTAGTGGTTGGCCGGTCTTGCGAAAGACGAAGATGATCAGCAGCGCAATCCCGCCTAAAACCAGGATTGGCGGCGCCCAGATCAGTTTGGACGAAAGAACGGCCAGCAGTCCCAACGCGAGCCCGACAGGCACGTGTGGCTGAATGTCGCCCTGCCGCATCATCGCGTAGAGTTCAGCCTGGGCAACCAAGGCAGCGAATCCGACCAGCATCGCAAATCCCCATCCGCCGAGCCACGTCAAAGCCAGCGCGATTGGCGCGAGCACGACCGCTGTGAGGATGCGCCGTGAGAGGTCGCCCATCGAACCTATTCCTCGTCGTCGCTCGGGATATCAAACGTCAGGTCGTCAAGGCCGGAATCGAGTGCAGCTTCTTCGCTTGGGGGGTGAGCATCTGGTGCATTGATGTCCGCGGCCATCGCGGCCTCAGTGAGTTCGGCATCCGAAACGGGAGCCTCGGCGACGACAAGCTTGGCCTCTTCGACGTTTTCCGGTTGCACCATAACGTGGACTGGCGAGAGGTCGCCAATCGTCAGATTGAATGCATGATCACGCTGCGTGAGAACCACCGCAGGAATCCCAGCTTCATCGAGGCGGTCGCGTACGAGATCGGCCTCAAAGTCAGTTCCCGAACTAAAAACGGCAATCCAGCCTTCGTATTCCTTAGGGTCGCTCATGTTGGGAGGAGGGTCGATTGGGAAAGAAGCGGATCAGTCTCTACGGGCAGGGCATCCTGAACGTCGCCCACTACGGATTCGCGGCGACGCTTCATCAACATACACAACCCGATCAGAAAGAGAAGGTTCGCGATGGCAATGAACCACGGAATCGACACGTCTTCAACGGCATCAATCGCTTCCTGGCCTCCTCCCCTCGCCTTCACGGCTACGAGAACCTGCATTCCGTTGTGAAGGAGATGGACAATCGATGCCGTCCAAATACTCCCCGTCGTCCATGTCACGTAGCCCATGTACATCCCCAGCAGCGACAACGGGAGAGCTTGCGAGAGCCTCAGGTGGAAGAACCCGAACAGCAAGCCCACGCCAACGATGCTCCACACCACGCCGGCACTGCGCTCAACCTGGCGCTGGATGTAGCCACGAAACATGAGCTCCTCGCAGATGGCTGGCGCCAGCGCAACCGTCAGCAGCAAGAACAACGCGCCCACGTTGGATCCCAGTAGGGCGCCTTCCAGCATATCGGTTTGCGCCTGTTCCAGGTCAACCAGCCATTGAGGAAGCGGCATCTCTGCATTGAGCTGTGATGTCCAGAGAAGAACCGGCAATAGAACGGCCCAGCCGATGGCAGCAAGTCCAAGTCCGGGAAGGTCAGGGCGGCGGATGCGTAGGAAGCTCTTCCAGTCACGGGATGTCATCCGCGCCGCGATGATCGCGACGAAGCCCATCCCAAAGACAAGCGCGATGGCATTGGCACCGAGCAGAACCCCGGCGTCTTCCAGAATCATCGAGAGCAGTTCTTCCGGATTGATCTGTCCGCCCGCTTCTAACGCGGCGGGAATCACTGCAAGCGCCATGACCACCGCGCCAATTACGTTCAGCAAGAGAAAGGCTGCGAGGAGCACGAGGACGAATGACAACCACGGAGCGAACCCGTGCCGTTCAAACCAACCGTTTAGCGCGAATGGCTTCGCAGTCGGCCAGGCGTCCTTCAAAACGACGTAGCTAGCGCCGTCGTGAGACGACGCGGTTGGTTTTGTCTGCTCAACAACTAGTGTTGAAGGCTCCAATTCTTGCACAGATTCAATGTTTTGGGGACGGCCGCCAAGCTACGAACCTCGTGCCGCGAAGGATGCGCGGGGAATTCTGGACCGTTCTGCAACCACAAGCCTGTTCAACATGCGTCGCTGACGGGCACAGATCAGACTTGAGCGGAAAGTGCGCGACCCATCGCGCGCTCTGCTTCCTCGTCGAAGACTACAAAAATGACTCGCATCGGTTTTTTGTACTCGCTTAAAAATGCCCGGACCGTTGCCGCCGCTATACTTGCTGCGTCTGCGGCGGGAAATCCGTACGCCCCGGTTGAAATGGCGGGGAACGCAACACTTTGGAGATCATGCGTTGTGGCGAGATCCAGAGACGACTGGTAAGCGGACGCGAGCAACTCGGCTTCGTTGTGGTCACCGCCCTGCCAAACCGGCCCGACTGCGTGGATGACATACCGTGCCGGGAGATCAAAGCCCGGGGTGATCCGAGCTTTTCCGGTTGGGCAGCGGACTCCAGAGGAAACTTCTGGAAGCGCGAGACAAGATTCCAAAAGTTTTGGTCCCGCTCCCCGATGAATGGCTTGGTCAACACCGCCACCTCCTGCCAGCGTATTGTTTGCCGCGTTTACAATCGCTTCGACATCCAGTTTGGTGATATCACCAACCCAAACTGAAAGATCAGCCAGAGGCGACGCGACACGTCTGCGAATTACATCGGTGAGTACGCGCATTTCATCCATGACGGGGTCGCCATCTGGCCAGCCGCCGCCTTGGTGATAGTGCGCCCGCTGGCGAGCAAATAGCAGGATTCGAAGGTCATTGAGGGGGAGCGCCTCCGCCATACCGGCATCCATCTTTCTGAGGTACGCGCCTTCGCCGCCATCAAATGCCCCGATGTATTTACCAAGTTCGCTGGCTTCGCCGCCAACTTCTGTGTAACCATTCAGCGTTTGCGCGAAGCGGATGATATCTGTATCGGAAGCCTCGGACGACGGGATGTCCTTGGTCGTGAGCTGATCGGTTGGGATTGTTGTCATATTTAGAAAGGAGGGCGAATTGTCAAGCGCCAGCCATTCCCACTCCCTTTTGTCTCAGTTCACTTTGATAACTGGCCCCCTTGGCACGGGGGACAAGAATAGACCACCTGCCGACAAGCTGAAGATAGGGAGTGCGCCGGTTAGGAGTTGCGCCTCGGAAGGGCTATACCGCCACCGCCTCTTTCTCTGCTTCAACGAACTGCCCCTTGTTGTAAATCGCCCACGCCTTGCCAACCATTGTGGAGCCAATGAAAGGCGTGTTGACGCTTTTCGAGTGAATGTGGTTGGCCTCGAAAGTCCACTCGGTGTCGGCGTCGAAGATGGTAAGATTTGCGTCTGCCCCCTCCTCGATTACAGGAACAGGCAAACGGAGGATCTCTCGCGGCGCCACCGTCAGCTTGCGAACGGCGTCGGCTACGGACAAGACGCCGGGTTGGATGAGTTCGCGGCCCGTGAGTCCCCAGCATGTTTCGAGGCCCAGAATTCCAAACGGCGCAGCAATGAACTCAACTTCTTTCTCGAACGATGCGTGCGGTGCGTGGTCGGTCGCAATTACGTCGATGGTCCCGTCACGCAAGCCGTCCTTGATCGCCTGCACATCGGCAGCCGTGCGAAGCGGTGGATGCATCTTCATGTGCGTGTCGAATCCACTTTCATCCACGGCCTCGTCCGTAAGGGTCCAATGGTGTGGGCAGGCCTCCGTCGTAATTGGAGCGCCTTGGGCTTTCGCCTGCCGAACGATATCGACCGCCTTGGCTGTAGAAATGTGGCAGACGTGCACATGCCCGCCCGTGAACTCAGCGAGCAGCGCATCGCGCGCGATCATGGCTTCCTCGGCAAGTCCGGGGATTCCGGAAAGGCCTAGACGCGTCGATACAGCGCCTTCGTGCATGTGGCCGTGGTCGTCATTGAGTGTAAGATCCTCTTCATGTCCGAGGATCGGTTTGTCGAGCATCCGGGAATATTCGAGAGCACGCCGCATGAGTCCGCCGTGCTGAACGGGGCTGCCGTCATCGGAGAACGCCACGGCACCGCCATCGGCCATATCTCCAAGCTCAGCCAGCGTCTCTCCCGCTCGGCCTTTGGAGACGGTTCCAATCGGATGCACGTCCACAGGAAGATCAGCCTGGCGCTTGAGGATGAACTCCACCACATCTCGCGTCGCGATCGGAGGAACTGTGTTGGGCATGCACGCTACACCCGTGAACCCGCCAAACGCGGCGGCGCTTGCACCCGACTCAATAGTCTCCTTGTGCTCCTGTCCCGGCTCGCGAAAATGCACGTGCATGTCGAACCAGCCCGGCGAAATCATTTGGCCTGACGCGTCGTAGTTCTCCACGCCGTCGGCACTCAGGTTTTCCCCAATCACTGCAATCTTGCCATCGCGGATCAGAACGTCGGCCTTGCGTTCCTCCCCCGAACGTGGATCGAGAATGGTTCCGTTGGTGATGAGGAGGTTGGGGGTCTGAGGCATGAGATCGCGCTGAAGTCTAGGCGAAAACTACCGTGACAAAACGAAGGGTTCCATCAAGTAGATGCGGATTCTGGGCCTACACCAATCCCACTACCACCACTAGAGTATAAACCAACACGCAGCTACCGGCGAACCACGCTAGCGAATTCAGCCACTGCGATAGTCCATATACCTTTGCCAAACCCGCATCATATCCGTTCCGTTTAAAGCTTCGTGACGGTACCGAGCTGCCGATTGCAATTCCGACAATCAACCATACCACTATCATCATACAGTCCCTTGTCCAATCTGGAAGACTGTACATCGGGGAGAAAAACAGGAGTGCGAGGCAACCCACCGAAAGCACGGCGAGCAGCCCATAACCCCACCTTCGCCGCTTTCTATACAGTTGGAAGGCGTCCGCGAAATGCTCCTCATTCGCCTGTCGAACCAGCGGAAACGCTACGGCGGCCAGTACTAGCGCCGCTCCCGTTGTCATCAAAAAGAGGAAGAGGCTGAGGGCGAGCCAGAGGTAGCCAATTTCCATGGGAGATGATAGCTAATACCGGTGTAATCCCGAATTCATTTCGGGATCTGAGAACACCTGACAGACTACCAATCCCCCGTCTCGATGTTAGATCCTGAAACGCGTTCAGGATGACAGTAAAAAGAAACGCGGCCCCTTTACTTATGCGATGCCGCGCTCCAACGCACGTTGTCCGCTAGGATCAATTCGTCCCTTCCATCGCGGTCTCCACATCGCGAGGCGCAGCGAGATTGTCGCGGAAGAAATTGGTGAGCTTCGTGAACAGATGCATGCGCGTGTTGCCGCCGAAGATGCCGTGGGTTCGGTTCGGGTAGATCATCAGGTCGAACTGCACATTGGCGTCGATCAAGGCATCCGACATCACGATCGTATTCTGCACGTGCACGTTGTCGTCGCCGCTGCCGTGGACGATTAGTAGCTCCTGGTCCGGAGCGAAATTCTCTGCGTAGGTCACCGGCGAACCGTTATCGTATCCGCCGGGATTTTTCTGCGGCGTCGAGAGATAGCGTTCTGTATAGATCGTGTCGTAGAACCGCCAGTTGGATACAGGAGCAACGGACACGCCCGCGTGGAAAGTCTCAGGGCCCTCACCATAGCTCATGGCGAGCAAGGTCAGGTAGCCGCCGTAACTCCATCCCCAAATGCCCATCCGGTCTTCGTCTATGTAGTTGAGATCGCCGAGATGCTGTGCGGCCGCGATCTGGTCCTCGGCCTCCAGCGGCCCGAGATTCAACTGAGTCAACGTTTTGAATTCCTTGCCACGACCGCCTGTGCCGCGGTTGTCCACGCCCGCCACGATGATCCCATATTCCTCTGCTAGGAAGTGGTGCCAGAGACGTTCTTGTCCACCCCAACTGTTGCGCACTTCCTGCGAGCCCGGGCCCCCGTACGTGTGGATCAGCAGCGGATACTCCTTGTTAGGGTCAAAATCGCTGGGCTTGATGATGTATGCATTCAGCGGCGTGCCGTCAGCAGCCGGCACTTCGATGAATTCAACCGGCGGCAAATCATAGGCTGCTAGACGGTCGATGAGTGCCTCGTTGTCCTCCAAAACCATCATCTCCGACCCGTCCATGTGGTAGAGCGTCGTCGTGTTCGGGGTTGTGGAGTTTGAGTACGAGTCGATGAAAAAGTCGAAATCAGCAGACGGGTTGACGTTGTGCCATCCGCTCGACCCTGTGATTTTCTGTGGAGTGCTGACAGCATTGCGCGCTGGCGTTCCCGGAAGGCCGATGCGGTAGAGATGCCGCTCCATCGGGCTCGCCGCCGCCGACGTGAAATAGACCATGCCCGTCTCCTCATCCACGCCGTGGAAGTCCGTTACGTCCCAATGCCCGCCCGTGACGCGTTCGATGAACGTCCCGTCATTCTCATAAAGGTAGAGGTGGCTGTACCCACTACGATCGGAGCGCCAGACAAAATGCTCGCCGTCGCGGAGATAGGTGATCGTGCCGGTGGACAAATCCGAGAAGCCGGTTTCGACTTCGAGGTAGGAATCTTCTTCCTCGTGCAGGATTATGCGGACGCCGCCGGTCGCTGGATCGCAATAAAGCAGATCGCCCTTGTTCTGGTCGCGGTTCAGCCGAAGCATCCACACGTCTGACGAGCCATCAGCCATCGCTGGGGTCCACCCCATCGAGGCGATGTACTCGGTCTCGTCGCCGCCCTCCATCCACGTGTCCGTATCGAAGAACGAGATGTCGCCGCTCGCGATGTCAATCACGCCAATCTGCACTTCCGAATTGGCCTCACCTGCCTTCGGATAGCGGAATTCCTGGTATTCCGGGTAAAGCGTCGTCAGATCCGTCAGCGCAAAGTCGCGCGTATTCGATTCGTCAAGCTTGAAAAACGCGATGTGCTCGCCGTCGGGGCTCCAGCGAAAACCGTCGCGAAGACCAAATTCCTCCTCGTAGACCCAGTCGAACGTGCCGTTAATGATGCCTCCTTCGCTGCCGTCGCTGGTCAGCTGCCGCTCAACGCCCGTCATCAAATCAACGACGAACAGATTGCGTTCGCGCACGAAGGCCACTTGCGTTGCGTGCGGATTGAATTTGGCAAACATCTGGAGACCTTCTGCCCGATCAGAAACCGGCGTTACCGTGCCTTCCTCGATGTTGTAGACGTAGTAGTAGCCTTTGGTATTGAGTCGCCAAACCCGCTCGGAATCAGTGTAAAGCAAGACTTTCGATCCGTCGGCTGAGTACTGGTAGTCCTCCAGATTGATCAATCCACCGTCTCCGTCGGGCTTTAAGAGGTCCCTTCCATCGATGAGCGTTGTTCGTGCGTCGGTTTCCAGATTCCATTGAACCAGGCTAGAGGCATCGGTCTCCCGATTCGTGTCTATGTAGAGCAAAACCGGCCCTGCAGCGGCCCAGTTGCCGCCCCGGAAAAACTCGCCGGAGAACTCGCGTGAATTGAAAAGCTTCTCCATCGTGAGCTGCTCCTGAGCGAGGGACGTTGGAGCGAGCCAGAGGAGGGACAGGGCAAGGAAGAAGTGGCGGGCGTGGCGGTACATGGCAATCTTTGAGTGGATGGAAGGCATCTACGACAACTAATGCGGTAGGTGCTAAAAACTAAGCACGCGATTGGTTCAGCGATGAAACAGATCGCAAGATCTCTGGACATCGCCGCATGGGACGATCGGTTGAGCGCGCAAAAACGGACGTCACGTATTCAACGCGCTACCCCTTCGGCCGCAACGGCCGCATCATGACCTCTGAGATGAGATAGTTGTCCGGGCCCTGCAGAACGTGGATAACGGTCGCGGCTACATCCTCCGGCTGCATGGGATTGGGCGTCCCGGTATGGCCTGCGGATGACGCAAAGTGGGTCTCCACAGATCCGGGATAGATGCACGACACCTTGATGCCGTCCTCGCGGAGTTCCTTCATAATGGCCTCGCTATAGCCCCGAAGCGCGAACTTGGTTGCGTTGTACGTGCTCAGCCCTGCATTTCCAACCAATCCGGCAACAGAAGCAATGTTGACAATGTGGCCTCCAAAACCATTCTGGGCATTTTGCGCCTTCATGGTCGGCACAACTTCGCGGGTGCAGTAGTGCATCCCGCTGAGATTCACGTCGATCTGGAGATTCCAATCGTCGAGCGGCGACTCCTCAACCCCACCAAATCGCCCTAGCCCCGCGTTGTTTATAAGGATGTCGAGAGAGTCGGCACTGCCCTTTACGACATCGAACGCTGCCGTGACGGAATCGACGTCCCGCACATCGCAGACGACTGGATGGAAGAGATCGCCCAAGTCATTCCGAAGTTTGCTTAGATCGGAATCGTTGCGCGCGAGCCCAAACACCGACGTACCATTCTGAACGAGTTGTCGGGAAAAGTGCTCGCCAAGGCCACGGCTGGCGCCTGTGACGACAGCGACTTTGTTATGGAGATTCATAGCTGGACACGTAAGCTGAGATGAGACGGGATGGACTCTACACGGTACAAACTCCAGCGGGAATCCCCCACACTCCATGAGTCGGATCCTCGCTATCCTTGCATCCTTCGCATAGATCTCCTCGCATGACGAAAGCAAATACAAATTGGTGGGATTTCTCCCTCGACCCGGCCGTTCGCCAGAACCCTGATGCGGTTCAACTGAAGGACGACCATGGCAAGTCGCTTGTAAACCCGCCGGATGTGAACGGGCGCCTTGCCATCGAGTACGGCGAATACCTTGAGTTAGAGCGGCTCTTGAATGCGCAGAAGCCCGCGTCCGTGGTTCCTGATGAACGCATCTTTATAGTCATCCATCAGCTATTCGAACTGGTTTTCAAGCAGATGACGTTCGATCTGGGCGTCGTCGCTCAGACGCTGCATCAGATTCTTGGGTTGGATGAAGCGACGTTCAACGAGATCTGCGCCGAGCCCCTCCCTGATGAAGCCGGACCATCGCCTTTCTGGCGGCCAAGCATGACAGCCGTGGCCAGACTAAGGCACTCCGCACGCGCCGTTCTCCCGACGATTATGGCTTTTGTAGGCAAGGGCGAAGACGATGATGTGCTGTTTTCGAGTATTGAATATGCACTTTTCCGGGACCTACTTGCGCCTGCCAGCGGGTTTCAGTCGGCGCAATTGCGACTGATTCAACGCGCTCTTGGCAAAACTCCCTACCTAGGACTTCGAGTTTTTCCGGGCGCCGTATTTGGCGAGCATTACAAAGGCTGCCCAGTGGACCACCTGGCGGTTGGCGATCCACTCGTTCTTCAAAGCGGTCACACGGTTGTGTTCCCCGAGGAAGGTGACACGTCGACAATGGCGGCCGACCTCAACGAAATCGCGCACGCCGTGTTATCACGCCTGGGAAATTCCATCCCCGATAGTGGCGAACTGATTGACATCCCGCTGATCAGCGAGGATCGTGTCGACCGTGTCGTCACGCGCGTCCGAAACACGATGGGCGAAACAGCTGATGCTGACGCGGCCTCGGAGCGCTTTCGCGGCGATTTGGTCGCGGCTGCGGAAACTGAAAATGAGCGACGTCGCTCGCTCGGCGATGCTCGCCGTGCAGCGCATATCCTTCACGATCACAGAACCTGCCTCACGTTCATTCTCGACCGAATCTCTGCGACGGACGCTGCTCTCCACAACACGAATCCGGACAGCTTCTTAACGATCCATCGAAAGACGGTCAAGCGGCACGTAGCCGATGAGTCTGGAACGGGCGGCGGCGGTTTACCCTATCTCATCACGAGCCAGCGATTCCTCCTACCCCTCTTCCCCGCACTCGTTGCCTACTCCGATCTGCGGACATCTGGGACGGAGGATCACCGGGAGCGGTGGTAGTCCGCGGGAAGAACGGCCATCCACGAGATCGCAATTGTAGTCAATCGCCTGGCGGATGACATGGATGGCTTGACCCGGACGCCCGGATCAGTTATCCAAGCGAAGGCCATTAATGTTGAAATAGCGGCTACAATCCGGATCGACGTCACTCTCATCCTTGGTGCGCATTCCAAAGTCCACCAGCGAACCACCGACGAAAGCAGTTTGATCAGCCGAAAACTGGAGGCTGATCTCCCACGCTTCCTGAGCATACTGCGTCCCCTGAATTAGTACAGGTGGGGTTTCTCCCTCATAGTCGTCCGTATCTGGATCATAGAACCCGACAATAAGCGCAGGGGCGTCTGAGAATTGCCAGTTTAAAAGAATGCGCTCGTTTTGCTCTTCAGCCGTTGCCTCTGCTTGTACAGTAAAAATTGGGATCACCTCTTGGCACGTCGACAGCGTTTCATTCAGGTCGTACGTAACATCATATGTCCCAACGAGATTGCGGATACGATCCTGAATGGACGTTCCTCCACTCTGTGAGTCGCCGGACACAGAATCTCCAAATAACGAGCAGCCCGACGCCGTAAGTAAGAACGCGCTCAGTAGAAGGAATGAAAAGACCTTCAGCTTCGTGGATGAATCAGGTTTACTGGGAAGCAAGTACATAGGAGGTAACCGTTAGAAGTTGGACTGTCGTGCTCGCATGGCGGGAAGGCCATAAATCCAAGGTAGCAAATGCTACTTATTAATTACCAGCAGTTTAGCCTACGGCGTTAGCAAGCCTTCGTTCGGCGCGCCCTCCAGACACCCATTCTTTCTCTGAACACGTGCGCGATTCTGCATCTCGCGGAAGTGAAGATCGCCGGGGTCGTGGACGGGTTACTACTTGTTTCTCTCGCGGAGCAAATCAATGGTCTCAACAGCATGGCGAAGGTGTGGAATGACGATACTCCCGCCAACGATAAGTGCCACGTTCATCGCGTCGTCCAACTGCTCGTCTGAGTAACCGGCTTCCACACACTGGCCCAGGTGGTAATCGATGCAATCGTTGCAGCGGAGGACCATAGATGCGACGAGGCCCAGCAATTCCTTCGTCTTCCCATCCAGAGCACCATCTCTGTAGGCTGCCGTGTCGAGGCTGAAGAATCGTTTGACGCCAAGGTGATTTTTCTCCTCCAGAATGCGATGATTCATGCGTTCGCTGTAGGCGTCGAAAGCAGTAAGACGGTTGGTGGTCTCAGGCATGGAAAGCCTCAATTCGTATGGCAACAGAAACGATGCATGCGAAGCTAAGGATTGGGAACGATGTCCGGTTGGGGCAGCTACGAGTAGTCCCCTGCCATGACGCCCATATCCACACGTACGTGGCTGATGTTCAGTCGGCACCGAAGAATTGTCGGATTGCGGTTTTCAGTTCCAACTTCACTTACCGCATATCCCACTTTTCGACCTACGCATTTCATTCTCGCAACCTCTTCTGGCCAATGCCGTATTTTTCTTCTCTCACCCCACCGCACCTAGAGCATGGCAACGCGCCAACGGACACAATCTCAGCGAAGCGCCGAAGAGGAGAACGTTGATGATTTGGCGTACGAGGCCATGTTCGATCTCGACAACGACATCACTGAGGCGGACGTCGAGGACTTTCTGGAGGAGCAGGAAGTCGAAGATGCACTGAAGGAGAAAAAGGAAGGCTTCCTGAACCTTCAAACGGGCTCCGGGCTAGCGATCATTGCCATCGGCACGATCTACATGCTCCAGCAGTTGGGGTTTTTCGCTCTCCCCTTCAGCCTGGGCGCGTTTGTATCGTTGCTCCCATGGCTCGCAGGAATCCTGATCATAATGACAGGATTCGGCGTGCTTTCGTGGAGCCCGTCACGCCGGCGGCGGCGTGCCCGCAGAAAGGCGCGTGAGCGGAGAACCCGTTTGCAGCGCATGCA
>JBBKWZ010000033.1:0-4296 GCA_037969195.1 Rubricoccaceae bacterium
CTACTACATCCACTACCTCTTCTTCGGCAACGTCCAGTCCTTCTTCGGCGACGGCAGCCGTGGTCGCTGTCGCAGCGGCGGACGCTTCGCCCGACGATTTGCTGCGGCTACGGCGTGTCTTCTTCTTGCCCGAACCGGAGCCACCTGGCTTCACGTCATTGAAGTCAACTAACTCGATGATCGCCATTTCAGCAGCATCACCGGCACGTTGTCCGAGCTTCACAACTCGCGTATATCCTCCGGGGCGATCGCCGAGAACTTCTGCAACCTCGCCAAATAGCGTTTTGACGGCTTCCTTGCTCTGCAAGCGCCGAAAAACCTGACGTCGATTCTGGGTCGTGTCTTCCTTCGCCCGGTTGATAATAGGCTCAACGAAAGACCGTAGCGCTTTCGCCTTGGGCAATGTGGTCGTTATCCGCTTGTGCTCAAGAAGTGACGTTGACAGAGCCGCCAACGTTGCTTTTCGATGCGCGTTGGTACGCCCAAGCTTTTTGATTCGATTTCCGTGTCGCATTGTTCTCTATGGTTGCGGGACGAGCAATTCTTGGGAGCAAAGATGGAAGGTTTATTCCTTTCAATTCCTTGGCCCAGAACGTCAACCCTTAGACTGGCTCTTCTAGGAATCGGCTGATGTCCATTCCGAACCGCAGGCTGCGTTCTTCGAGAACGTCGGCGAGTTCGAGGAGGCTCTTACGTCCGAAGTTGCGGAACTTGAGCATCTCGCTTTCCTCTCGACGAACGAGATCGCCGATAGTCTTGATGGAGGCGGCTCGGAGGCAGTTCTGAGCACGAACGGAAAGATCGAGGTCGTCGACACTTTGCGAGAGCAGAACGCGAACGCGCTGGACCTCGGCATCCACTTCCTTTTCTTCCTCACTGGGCTCGGCTTCCGCCTCAACCTCGATGAAGAGTGCAATGTGATCGCGAAGGATCGCCGCTGCACGAGTGAGGGCCTCTTCAGCTGAAACGGAACCGTCCGTTTCAATCTCGATGTTCAGCTTCTCGTAGTCGATCTTCTGGCCAACACGGGTGGGCGTGACATGGTAGCGGACGTTCAGGATCGGGGTGAAGATCGAGTCGATGGCAACGATGCCTATCGGGTCATCCGCGCGCTTGTTTTCGTCCGCCGGCACGTAACCACGGCCTTGCCCGATGCGCAGGTCCACGCGAACCTCTGCGTCTTCCGCAAGCGTAGCGATGTGGTGGTCGGGGTTTAGCACTTCGAAGTCAGCGGTTGCACCCGCGATGTCCTTCGCGGTCCATGTTCCGGGGCCTTCGAGAGTCAGAGAAATCATGCCTTCCTCTTCCTCACCTGCCTTAAAGCGTACGCCTTTCAGGTTGAGGATGATGTCTGTAACGTCCTCGGTGACGCCATCTATAGTAGAAAACTCGTGCTGGACGCCTTCGATTTTCAGGGCTGTAATTGCAGAGCCGCCGAGCGAGGAGAGCAACACGCGCCGGAACGAGTTGCCGATAGTGACGCCGAAACCGCGCTCTAGCGGCTGGACCACGAAGCTCCCGTAAGTGTCATTCATTTCCTCAACATGGACGCCGTCAGGCATCTGAAGCTGGATGATGTTCATTGAGTTGGGGCTTTATTCGAATCAGAAAGAGGCGCAGGTGGCAGAGCGTCCCCTGCCCGGCTGCGCCGGAAATTGCGGACTACTTGAAGGATTACTTCGAGTAGAGCTCAACGATGAGTTGTTCTCGGATGTTTTCCGGGATGTCCTCGCGCTCCGGGAAGTCGAGGAACTTGCCAACAAGCTTATTCCTGTCCACTTCCAGATGAGGAAACGAACGACGATTACGGTCGGCTGCATCCTGAACGACGAACAGATTCTTGCTTCGCGGGCGGATTTCAACGAAATCGCCAGGCCGAAGCTGGTGGCTCGGAATACTCGATACCCGGTCGTTCACCATGATGTGGCCGTGGTTGACAAGCTGCCGCGCTTGGCGGCGTGTACGGGCAAAACCGAGGCGGAATACAACGTTATCGAGTCTGGCCTCCAAGAATTTCAGGAGGTTCTCGCCGGTCACACCTTTTTTGGCGGCGGCTTTCTCAAAGAGGTTCCGGAATTGACGCTCAAGCAGGCCGTACGTGTACTTCGCCTTTTGCTTTTCCTTGAGCTGTACGGAATACTCGCTGTCCTTGCGTCGGCGGTTGTTGCCGTGCTGGCCGGGGCCGTAGGGCTTGCGCTCCAGCGACTTTGAAGGGCCGAAGATTGGCTCACCGAAACGGCGAGCGAGCTTCTGTTTGGGTCCGCGATAACGGGCCATAGGTCTTAGTTCTCGTGTGTCGTGATTGATGACATGCGTACGGTGCGCCCTGCGGAGAGTCCCATGCTCTCGGCCCTCTGATCAGAAGACCAGCGTCCGTAACCGGATTTACACCAAAGTGCAGCGCGTCAAACGCGGCGACGCTTCGGCGGCCGGCAGCCGTTGTGTGGGATGGGAGTGGTGTCGCGAATGGTGAGGACTTCCAGACCGGCGTTGGCGAGAGCGCGCACGGCACCTTCGCGGCCGGAGCCTGGACCTTTCACATGAACATCCACGCGTCGGAGGCCCAAATCGTAGGCTTCCTTCGCGGCTTCAGCAGCAGCAACCTGTGCGGCGTACGGCGTGTTCTTGCGTGATCCCTTGAACCCCATCTTGCCGGATGAACTCCACGAAATCGTGTTGCCGTAAGAATCAGTGATGGTGATCATCACGTTGTTAAACGTCGCCTTTACATACGCGGCGCCATTCGACTCAACCTGAATCTTCTTGCGCCGGGCCTTTTGTTGCTTTGCCATGGATGGGGTATGCGTGAGTGTGGAGGTGTTTGGTTCTTAATGTGCTCGTCAGGGGTGGTCTCAGCAAATCGAGACGTCCTGCATGAACACAGTGCGCGTGGCGAGTTAACCGTTACTTACGCGGTGCCTTCTTCTTGCCTGCAACAGTCTTCTTCCGCCCCTTTCGAGTACGGGCATTGGTTTTCGTGCGCTGACCGCGGACGGGTAGCCCACGACGGTGACGCAGGCCGCGATAGCAACCAATGTCCATCAGTCGCTTGATGTTCAGCTGGACTTCCGTCCTAAGCTGGCCTTCGACGACGTAGTTGTCTTCAATGAGAGTACGAACCTTCTTGGCGTCGTCCTCCGACCAATCGTCCGGGTGAGAGTTTGGGTCGAGGCCGACGCGCTCTAGAATCTCATTGGCGCGGCTGCGCCCGATCCCGAAGATGCTCATCAGTGCGAATTCAGCGCACTTTCCGCCTGGAATGTCGACTCCTGCTATACGAGGCATAGTATTAATGCTGAGTGATGAACGATTAAGGTTGGGGCGAAGAGAGAATCTTCAGCGTTCGGCCTTCATCCTTCAGACTTCGAGTTACCCTTGGCGCTGCTTGTGCTTCGGGTTCTTTTTGTTAATAACGTATACGCGGCCCTTTCGACGAACAATCTTGTCGTCAGCAGAACGCTTCTTAACGCTGGCACAAACCTTCATGGTTCTGATCGGTTGTGTGATGAATTGGAATGCTGTAGTGCAGTCGAAAGGCCACCATCCAGTCGGACGGCAGAGTGATCAGCCGTGAACGGCTTGGTTGAAGCTTGTAATTCTGTCTGTAACGCCTTCACTAACGGCCGAAGTCGGCTTGCGGTCATCTCCGGACACGTCCGAAACTGCTTCTCCGCGAGCGTTTGAAAGCGCGGTCTCAATGGCATGGTAGGAGGAGAGCACCTCAGCCTTGCCTCGGCGGACGACAACCGTGTGTTCGAAGTGAGCACTGGGAAGGCCATCGGTTGAGCGAACGGTCCAGCCATCAGCATCTACCGTGACCTGAGAGTCCCCTCTGTTGATCATGGGTTCGATACAGATTGACATGCCCTCTTTCAGGCGTTTGCCGTGTCCGCGTCGGCCCACGTTTGGTACTTGGGGTTCTTCGTGGAGGCTTCGGCCAATGCCATGCCCTACAAGGTCGCGGACTACTCCGTAACCTCGCGATTCACAATAGCGTTGCACAGCGTCGCCGATATCGCCCACGCGAGACCCATCAACGGCACGGTTGATGCCTTCGTACAAGGACGCTTTCGTGTCCCGCAGTAGAGCCTCATTCTCCGCAGAGATCTCTCCGACCGCGAACGTATAAGCATAGTCGCCGAAATAGCCATTTAACTCTACGCCACAATCAACGCTGACAACATCGCCGTTCTGCAATGCGTAGTCGCTTGGAATGCCATGCACGACGACGTCGTTGACAGAAATGCAAAGCGACGCAGGGAATACTTCGTTACCCACGCGGTATCCCTTGAACGC
>JBBKWZ010000034.1:0-45041 GCA_037969195.1 Rubricoccaceae bacterium
ACGTAATCGGGCAGGAAGTGGACATTCACCCACGGAATTGGCGTTCCCGTTGCCCAACTTTCACGAACCGGCAGAAGCTTCAACGACTCCGTACGCACTTGCGAGTGGCAGTTCATACACGTCTGCGTCGACGGAATGTTTGCATGCTCGCTGGTCTCTACGTGGTTGTGGCAGTAGCGGCAATCGATGGCAAACTGACCGGCGTGCAGTGCGTGGCTGTACGGCACCGGCTGGACAGGTTGATAGCCAACGTCTGTGAACCTCGGAGAGAAGTAATACCAGACTGCAAGAACGAGCACGATACCGCCTCCAAGCGCTCCCATGAGGGAGGCGGCGGGGAGTGCATTTGCCTTACGTGGAAATAACTGCGGCATCGGCGCGAAAATCGGTCCGATCAGACCGTGGGGTGAAACGCGTAGAGTGGAGGATGCTGGCGTCGCAGAAGGTAGAAACCACTGCCCACGAGGCACGCGAAGATAGCTTGAAACCCCGTCGGAAAGCAGAGGAAGGTGGCTCTCTTTGGCATCAATATTCTCTTGGCAGGGTAGGCACCTGTCCTGCCACGGCAAGAAACCGAAACCTGGTATTCAGTAGGATGGCTGCTGTAGCGAGGCCTGCCGTGAGCCCCCACCAGATGCCTCGCGCCTCCATCCCAAACCCAAAGGCGAGCACCAATGCTGTACCGATGCCCACTACCCAGTACGCGGTTGCACCAATTAACATCGGAACGCGTGTGTCTTTGAGTCCCCGCAAAGCACCGGCTGCCGTCGCCTGAGCGCCATCAAAAAGTTGAAAAACCCCAGCAATAGCGAGCAAGCTCGCAGCTAGTTGTATGACGGCCTCATCTACTGGCCCAGTCGAATTCTGGCCTGTGTAAATCCAAACCACCCATTCGGGTTTGAACCAGAACAGCATTGCCGATCCGAACATGAAGGCGGTGCCGAGTACGATAGCCGTCCACCCCGCCCGTGCCACGGCCGATCTATCTCCCAAGCCCACGGCTTGCCCAACGCGGACGGTCGCCGCCATCCCAATGCCCAAAGGAACCATGAACGTCACGCTGGATGCGTTCAACGCCACCTGATGCGCGGCGAGGGCCGTCGTACCAAACAAACCGACAATGAGCGTGGAGGCGGTGAAAAGGCCGGCTTCCAAACCAAATTGTGCCCCGATAGGCCAACCGAGTTTAAAGAGCGTGCGAAAGTGATCGAGGTCCGGTTTTCGGAGCTCTCGGAATACGCGATAATTGCGAAGGCTTGAGGAACGGCGGACATAGATGGCCATCATTACGAACATCAATGCCATCACGATCGCCGAACTCCACCCGCAACCTGCAAGCCCCAGCGCCGGAAATCCGAACTTGCCGAACATCAACACCCAATTACCGAAGGCGTTGAGCAAAACGGCCGTGAGGGTGATAATCAGAACGGGTCGAGGCCTTGCGAGTCCCTCACAAAAACCACGCAATGCCGTGAACAACAGGTTTGGTAGGATGCCCCATCGAATCGCCAACAAATAGCTACCCGCTAGAGAGGCGGCCTCCGGTTCCTGCCCAACGGCAAGGAGAAACCGTTCGGAGAATGTCAGCAAGAGGAATAGCGGAAGGCCCAGTGCCGCAGCCAGCCACAAACCCTGCCTGGCCGACCTGCCTACCTCCGCGTGGTCTCCCGCGCCTGCGGCCTGCGCCACCATTGGATTGACTGCCATCACCACGCCAATACATATAAGGAGTAGCGTGAAGAAAAGCGTGCTGCCAAGAACACCTCCGGCTAAAGCCACGGTGCCCAAACGCCCGATCATCATAACGTCCACAAAGCCCATTGCCATCTGGGCAAGCTGAGTCAAGGCCAGCGGCGCGGCCAACAAAAATGTGGCACGGACCTCGCTTCTGATGACATGAGCCGAGGACATCGTGCGTCTCTACCTGAGTGGGTGACAGAAGCCCGGAAGGTAAGCGGATACACGGCGCCCCATTTCGATCGTAGTGCCACCCGTTTGGTACCTGCACATTCCATCAACGAACGTATCTTCTCAAGCTATGCGCACATCTGAAGTCCAGAACAGGCCGGTGGCGACGACGACAGCCGAAACGCCCGACGTTTCGGTCATCATTGTCAATTATAACGTACGAGAGTTCCTCGAACAGGCGCTGGAATCCGTCGTTCGCGCCAGTACGGGGCTCGAGGTAGAGACGTTCGTGGTTGACAACAATTCAGCCGACGGCTCTGCGGACATGGTGCGCGAGCGTTTCCCGAATGTCCGATTGATCGAGAACGAGGAAAACGTTGGTTTTGCGACTGCGAACAACCAGGCGATCCGGGAGGCGTCTGGACGGCATCTGCTCATTCTCAACCCTGATACGCTTCTACAGGAGAACACACTCCATGCACTCGTCCGGTTCATGGACGCGCATCCCGACGCTGGAGCTGCTGGATGCAGCATCCTGAACCCTGATGGGACCTTTGCGCCAGAGAGCCGCCGCTCATTCCCCACGCCCTCCGTTGCGTTTTATCGCTTGACGGGCCTAAGCCGCTTTTTTCCTCAAAGCCCGGTCTTCGGTCGCTACAACCTCACATACCTGCCTATTGACCAGCAATGCGAAGTGGACGCCCTCTCCGGGTCATGCATGATGGTGCGCCATGCGGCATTGTATGAGAATTGGAGCGGGAAGGACGGGATGGATGGCAGGACCACACCTTCAACCCAGAATGGTGCAGGTCTCCTGGATGAAGGATTTTTTATGTACGGCGAGGACCTTGATTGGTGCTACCGTATCCAGCAGCAAGGCTGGAAGATTTACTACACGCCCGAAACGCAGATCATCCATTACAAGGGTGAGAGCACCAAGAAGGGTGAACTGCGCTACGTTCGTCTGTTCTACGGCGCGATGCTGCGCTTTGTCGAGAAGCATTTCAGCGGCAATCCCGAAACTGGAGCGCTTCAGCGAAACAGCTCTCGCCTCCTTGCGCTTGCCATTCGGCTAGGCATTCTTGTGCGCGCGCTGTTTACGTTTGTTGCGCGTGCATTCTCTAGCGTTGGACCGATTCTGCTCGATTTCCTTCTCGTTTTCGGCGTGATGGCTGGCACGGCTCGATTGTGGTCCGCCGGGTTTGGTTCGTGGTTTTACCTGGCCGTAATTCCTTCGTACGCGGCATCCGCGGTGCTGGGGATTTCGCTGTCTGGCGGTTATCGAAGAGGCCGACTGAGACACGTCAGACCTGTGTTCGCGGGGCTTCTTGGCACATTGCTGATCGTTGCAACGATTTCCTTCTTCGTCAAGGACATTGCCTTTTCGCGTGCAGTTCTACTCCTCGGTTTTTTGGGGACAGGTGCACTGTTGTCCTCGAAACGCGTTATCCAACGTCTCAGGACCAAGGATCTGCGGCGTACACTTCTCGTGGGATCGCCGAACGAAGCGAGCCGCCTCCGACGCCTCGTTGGAAGGAGCATGCGGCCCTCGACCTTGCTGCTGGGGTACGTTGGAAACAAGTCGAGCACGGATGAGAACGAGTCGATCGCGCATTTAGGCCACATGCGGCACCTTCGCGATCTGGTCCGGCTGCAGGAGGTCGATGACGTGGTTTTTGCCTCCGATTCTCTTTCCAACACGGCCATCCTTGGCCAAATGCGGCAGTTGCGGGACCTTCCCGTCCAATTCAAAATCCTTGCTTCCGGACGCGACCGCATTATTGGCAAGGCGTCGGTTGAGGATTTCTCCGTTCCGTTCATGTCCGCGGAGCGCGCCGTCGCTCCACTTCGTTCCCGATTCGCACGCCGTTTGCTTGAGGTGCCGGTTGCTCTTGTTGGGATCGCCATTCACCCCCTCATGAAGTTGTCGGCGCGACTTTCCTCGTCACGCCGACTCCTTACGATCGCATCCGTAACTGCCCGGATGCCCTCCGTACTTGCAGGGCGGAGAGCCTTGGTCGGATATGACTCTGCCTCTCACCACCCGCCAGAGGACTGGGGTCTGCAGCCTGGGATTGTTTCCATTTTGGACACGATTCCGGATCCGCCCGATTCTATCGTCGAAACGCATCGGGCTTACTGGTTCTATGCCCGCAACCAGTCGTTCGTGTTGGATCTGGAAATCCTTTTCCGTGCGTTGCCTACCAAGCTCTGAGCACTTTCGTCGGTGATGCGTAGAATGGTCCGCACGCATGCCTGGCGAGACGTCTAACAAAAACATGGCTCAACTCCTTGAATTTGAGAAGCCTCTGGTAGACCTGGAGGACAAACTCCACGAACTGCGGTTGTTCCAGGCTGAAGACGGTACCGTTGACCTCTCTGAACAAATTGGCGCGCTCGAGATGCGCGTTGAGACGCTCAGAGCGTCTATTTACCGCAGCTTGACACGCTGGCAACGTGTACAGCTTGCGAGGCATCCGGACCGCCCCTACACGCTGGACTACGTTGGTGCGCTCACCACAAACTTCCGCGAGCTTCATGGAGATCGCCTCTTCGGGGACGACCGCGCGCTTGTTGGAGGACTTGCAACATTCGAAGGACAACGTTTCGGCTCTACCAACCGATCCGTGATGATCCTCGGTCACCAAAAAGGTCGCGATACGAAGCAACGAAAGGAACGCCGGTTCGGGATGCCAAACCCCGAGGGATATCGAAAAGCGAAGCGGTTAATGGAGATGGCAGCCAAATTTGGCAAACCCATCATTACACTTCTTGATACGCCCGGTGCATACCCCGGCCTCGAAGCGGAAGAGCGAGGTCAGGCCGAGGCTATCGCCAGAAATTTGCTTGTCATGGCGAGACTGCCTGTTCCGATTGTGATTGTTGTGATTGGAGAAGGCGCGTCCGGAGGGGCACTCGGGATCGGAGTCGGCGATCGCATTCTGATGTTGGAGAACGCGTGGTATTCGGTGATCTCTCCAGAGAGCTGTTCCTCAATTCTATGGCGCTCGTGGGATTTCAAGGAGGACGCGGCACGCGCTCTGAAGCTATCTGCCACCGACCTGATCACCCACGGCGTAATCGACGAGATCGTTCCTGAACCTACAGGCGGAGCCCACAAGAACCCGGTGCAGACATTTGATGCTGTGGGCACGGCAATCGCAACCAGTCTCGACAAGCTCTCTTCCATGCCGACGGACCGGTTGTTAGAGGAACGGCTTGCCAAATTCGACGCGATGGGTGCGTTTGTGGAGCGCCCGGTCGAGGGATGATTCGCCACATCTATCAGCGGCGGGTACGTTACCGGGAGTGCGACCCTATGAGTGTCGCCTACCACACGTTCTATCTGGATTACTTCGAGGAGGCGCGTACTGAAGCCCTTCGCGACATAGGCCTTCCCTACAAACAACTCGAAGACAATGGCATCATTATGCCGGTCGTGGAGGCCTCCGTGCGGTACCTCGCCCCTGCTCGCTACGACGACATGCTGGAAATCGAAACCATCTTCGAAGAAATACCACGCGTGCGCGTTCCGATTTCGTATGCCATCCGGCGACAGAATGAGGACACTGTTCTCGCAACCGGTACCGTCGTCCTCTGCTTTGTGGATGCTGAACGAGGACGCCCGATTCCTGCTCCAAAGGCTATTCAGGATGCGTTTTCGTCTGTGATGGGAGAACCGACGTGACTCTGTCGGGCTACTCGGGTACACCGTTGGCGAAGAAACTTGGTTATAAAGCCGGCTTCGTCGCCCAGCTCATCGACGCCCCGAATAACTACAATGATCTCGTGCGGCCGCTTCCCGAAGACATCTTATTTGCCGCGGACGCGAACGGAGCCCATCTGGTTCACTTCTTTACGAAACACGCCGCCGAGTTAGCAGCAATGCTACCTGGTTTGATGAAGGCAATCCACCGCGATGGCATGATCTGGGTATCGTGGCCCAAACGTGCCTCCAAAGTCTCAACCGACATAACGGAGGACGTCATCCGCGAAATTGCATTGCCGCTTGGCCTCGTCGACGTAAAAGTCTGTGCGGTGGACGACGTGTGGTCTGGTCTTAAACTCGTCATCCGAAAAGAACTTCGCTGAGCCGTGCTGCCTCTCCCCGATTCCGTCGCCAACGATCTCCCTTCACTAATCGCACGTGCACTGCACGAGGACGTAGGCGCTGGCGATGTGACGACCCTTTCGACAATTCCGCCAAATAAACTGGCTACTGCGCAGTTTCTAGCAAAGGCCGACGGGGTGCTCGCTGGCCTTGCGGTGGCGGAGCGTGTCTTCGCGTCCGTCGAGGAGTCGCTGACAGTCTCCTGGACGGCGTCGGATGGCGATACCATCGCAGCTGGAGCAGTTTTCGGATTGGTAGAAGGCTCCGCTCGCTCCATTCTCACTGCCGAGCGGCTTGCCCTCAACTTTATGCAGCGCATGAGCGGTATTGCTTCCGCGGCCCGTGGGATGGCCGAAGCCGCCCGCCCCGCTATCGTGCTTGACACGCGAAAGACAGCGCCCGGCCTTCGGATGCTGGACAAGTGGGCTGTGCACCTTGGTGGCGGAGCAAATCACAGGACGGGCCTGTTCGACATGGTCCTGATCAAGGACAATCATATTGCGGCGGCCGGCGGAATCGAGGCGGCGGTATGTGCTGCTCAATCATTTCTGGTTGAGAACGAGCTCGACCTTGACATCGAAATCGAAACCCGCACGCTGGAGGAGGTCGGCGAATTCCTCCGCGTCGGAGGCGTGAACCGAATCATGCTGGATAACATGGCACGGATGACGAGTTCCGGCCTGGACGTCTCCAGGCTGTCCGAAGCAGTTCGACGCGTAAACGGGCGGTTCGAAACGGAAGCCTCTGGCAATGTGACGCTTGATACCGTTTCGACTATCGCGGCTACTGGTGTCAATTTCATCTCAAGCGGTGCCCTTACTCACTCCGTAACCGCGCTCGATATTTCCCTGAAAATCGCGCTCGTCTGAGCACGAGGTCTTCATGCAAGTGCCTTGCGGTGGAAGCCTGAAATGCGTTCTTTGAAACCTTGCTACAAACCAAGCCCCAAACCATGATTTCTCGGTATCTATTCGTCACCGTCCTATTTGCGAGTCTCGCCGCACCTGCTTTGGCCCAGTCCGACAATATGACGCTCGTCGGCCAACTCGATCCCCGCCCCGGCAACTTGTACTCCGACATCTGGACGTACGTCGGCCAAGACGGGCGGGAGTATGCCCTTCTTGCCTCGTGGCAAAACGGAGGCCTTAACGTTATCGATGTCACGGACGATGTCCCTGTCGCCGAAGGGTTCGTCCCGATGACCGGAGACGGGAGCGATGTCGAGGCGTACGGCCACTACGCGTACCTCACGTCCAACAGCGATCCTACGCTCATCATTGACATCGAAGACCCCGAAAATCCTGTTTCAGTCGGCACCTTTGACGGAGGCTTCCACACTCTCAGCATCGTAGACGGGTACCTCTACGGAAACGGCAGCGGCGGCGTTGAGATCTACGACCTCGCCGATCCCGAAAATCCCGCATTTGTAGGAAACTACAGCCCGTACTACGTCCACGACGTCCTCGTCCGCAACGACACCATGTATACGGCTGGCATCTTCGGCGAAGGTATCGACATCGTCGACGTCTCTGACAAGGCTAACCCCTCTATGATCACTCGCTTCAACTATCCCGGCAGTGGGGCTCACAACTTCTGCACGGACCCGAGCGGGTCATACGTCTACATCGGTGACGAGATAGGCTCCGGGCAATGGACGCGGATTTTCGACGTCCGCGACGCCACCAACGTTGAGCTGGTGGGTGAGATCATAGTGGACTCGGGCTCCACGGTGCACAACTGCCACACGAAGGACAACCTCCTCTACCTCGCCCACTATGACCGGGGGGTGTGGGTGTTCGACATATCGGACCCAGTGAATCCGGTGCAGGTCGCCTTCTACGATGGGCCAGGGCAGGGATCGACGTGGACGGTGAATCCGCACCTCCCTTCCGGGAAGATTGTCGCCTCCGACATCGGGAATGGGCTCCTCGTCCTCCGTTTGGATACCCTGCCGACAGCTGTGGAGCCTGATGAGTCGGAGGTACCACATTCCTTTACCCTGGAAGCAGCCTATCCAAACCCGTTTAACCCCAGCACGACACTTCGCTTCACGCTTGACATGGCCGGGGATGTTCGCCTTGCTGTTTTAGATGCTCTGGGCCGCGAGGTATCGCTTGTTGCTGATAGGGCGTATTCAGCTGGACAACACGAAGCCATCTTCGATGCTGAAGACTTGCCAAGTGGTCTTTACCTAGTGCGTCTTGAATCGGAAGGCCAGACGGCTACCCAACGAATTACGCTGCTGAAGTAGAAAGCCGTAAAATCATTTCAACAAGAAAGGCCGGACGACAAACGTCGCCCGGCCTTTGCTTTCTGTTCGTGGACTCCCTAAATGTGCCGCTCTTTTCGAGGTGGAGGTGGCTGCCGACTCGGAAGCGTTGCGGGGTCAACAATCTCGTACTGGATACGCGCCAATCCGCTGAAGCCCAGTCGTCGCGCAGCACCGCCGGAGAGATCGAGCTGGCGTCCCCGTACAAACGGGCCTCGGTCGTTAATGCGAACGATGACGGCCTGATCGTTTCGCGTATTCGAAACGCGAACAAGCGTCCCAAACGGAAGCGACCTGTGGGCAGCCGAAATGGCACTATGGTTATACCGCTCGCCGTTCGCGGTCAGGTTTCCGTCGAGTGAGCGCGCATAGCGGCTGGCGACACCAGTGTTCATCACCCGAACCGCTGCTCGGCGACCACCTGGTGCGATACGCTCGACGCGCTCCACGTCGCGATCTGAATCACTTGACTGTGCATTTGTCGGAGCTGCGACAAGCAGCGCCAACCCCGTCGCAATAATTAGAAAGATTCGCTTCATAACTGGATCTGCTGACTGAGCTTCAGTTGTGGTCCGGCAATCTGTGATCGGCAAAATAGGTGGCAGCAACCAAACAAGTACTTGAAAAAGGCACGTTTGGTAACCGCCCGAACAGCCTTTCAACTCATTGGTTTCGTCTTAACAGCATCTTATCGATCGCCAATTAGGGGCTTCGTCAGCACAGAATCCGTATTTTCTGCTTCAACTTAGCCTCTTTCGATGCCCTCGCTTCTAACCATCCTGCTCGTCAGTTATTTACTCGGGAGCATACCGAACAGCGTGATCGCAGGAAGGGTCCGAGGGATAGATCTCCACAAAATCGGAAGCGGTAATGCAGGCGCGACCAACGTTTTCCGGACGCTAGGAACAGGCGCTGGTGTGCTCGTCTTTGTTGGCGACGTGTTGAAAGGGCTCCTCGCAACCGTTATCGTGAGCAAGTTTCGAATCGGCGATGGCCTTCCGGGATGGATGGGCGCCGATGCAGACGCGTGGATAAAAGTCATTGCAGGCTCAGCTGCGATACTTGGACACGTATACACGGCGATTGGGCGTTATTTCTATGGCACGTTTCGCGGCGGAAAGGGCGTGGCGACAGGTGCGGGGATGCTCCTAGGATTTATCCCGGTTGCCATTGGTATAGCGATGGTGATATTTACCGCAGTCGTTTACACGACAAGATTTGTGTCTCTCGGATCAATTCTCGCCACGCTGTCGCTGCCATTCAGCTTGTTGATTCAACGCGACGTGTTTGGATGGGAAATTCCAGGTCCCATGTTTGGTTTCACGTTAGTTGTTCCGCTGTTCATCATCTATACGCATCGAACGAACGTCAAGCATCTTTTGGCCGGAACCGAACGACGGATCGGGAACGGCGCGGAGACAAAGCCCTGAGCCGACCTACTATCGGTAAAAGTCCTTGGGTCTGACGGGTTGCCCCAAGAGGTTCGAACTCCCGGCATCGATGAGGATGCGCCCTGCCATTGCCTCACGACCCAGGAGCATAGTAAATCTGAGGTTTCTCCGGTTCGCGAGCGTGATTTCGATCGGCCAGGCCGGGGCGTCGGATTTCACACCAAGGCGGAAACTCGTTCGGATGACGATACGCTCATCCGTATGGCCGCTCGACGAAATAACCTCCCGCTGATCGACAATGGGGGTTTCGCACGTCACCTTCAGCTCTCGGTTCTTTCGATGGAATGGCCGGAATACAAACCGCACGTACGCCAGGCCGTCCTTTTCGAACTTCTCAATGTTGGTCGCGTGAATAGCCGAAGTGGCCGCGCCGCTGTCAATTTTACAGCGAACGGCGAGTAGACCTAGGTCCGGTAAGGAGACCCACTCGCGCCAGCCCACGATGCTCAGGTCACTCAATCGCCGAACCTCCTGAAAGTAGATAAAGCACGGCCATTCGCACGGCTATACCGTTCGTAACCTGATTGAGGATGACGGCGCGCTCGTGATCAACGACCTCACTGGCCAGTTCTACACCCCTGTTTACGGGGCCCGGGTGCATAATTCGCAAGTCGGGGAAACGACGGAGGTGCTCCATGCGAATTCCGAATCGATCGTGGTATTCCCGTAGGCTTGGGAAAAGGCCTGTGCCTTGTCTTTCCAACTGAATACGCAACGCCATCGCCACATCACAGCCTTCGAGGGCTTCATCCAATCGGTCCGTAACGCGAACGCCCAAGTTCTCTACGCCGACCGGCATCATCGTGCGTGGCCCGCAGAGCGTAACGTCGGCTCCCAGCGCCTTCAACCCGTAGATGTTCGAGCGGGCCACGCGGCTATGCGAGATGTCTCCGATAATTGAGACGCGGAGCCCTGCAAAGTTGAAATCGGAAAGCTGCGGATGAATTGGCAGGCTGATCTCCGACATCGTCAACATATCGAGCAATGCCTGGGTAGGATGCTCGTGAGCGCCATCGCCTGCGTTGATCACGATGCCGTCAATCCATTGCGTGAGGAAATGTGCCGCGCCCGGGCTCTCGTGGCGAATGACCACCACGTCCGTCTTCATCGCCTCGATATTTTGCGCCGTGTCCTTAAGGCTTTCCCCCTTTGAAACGGATGACCCCGACGCGGAAAAATTGACCACGTCTGCGGACAAGCGCTTTTCGGCGAGTTCAAATGAGATTCGTGTCCGCGTACTCGCTTCGAAGAAAAGGTTGACCACCGTCACGCCCCGGAGGCTCGGAACGCGCTTGATCGGCCGATCAAGGACGGAACGCATCTCATGCGCTGTTCTCAGGAGAAGTCGGATTTCTTCAGCATCATAATCCGCCAAACCAAGAAGGTGCCGATGTTTGAGCTGCTCAATTGTCGATTCGTCGCTCATTCGTCCCCCTCCCCTTCCTGCTGAGGCTCGACAAGCCATACGCCGTCCTCATCATCAATCTCGGTCAATCGTACACGGACTTCCTCTCCAGCAATTGTTGGCACCGTCCGGCCAATGAAATCCGGGGCAACGGGGAGTTCACGAAGTCCCCGGTCGATGAAGGCGAGAAACCGAACGGAGGCAGGCCGACCTAGATCCATGATGGCATCGAGGGCAGCGCGCGTCGTTCGCCCCGTGTAAACAACATCGTCGATAAGCACGAGGCGGCGTTCGTCCACATCAAACGGAATGTCGGTAGGCTGGACCACCGGGTGCCGCAGTCGCTTCCGATAATCGTCGCGGTAGAGCGTCGCGTCCAACACACCGAAGGGCAACCGTATACCCTCGAAAGCCTCAATCTTAGTTCTGAGACGCCGCGCTATGTGAACGCCTCTGGTCTGCATTCCCACGAGCGCGAGTCGCTCAACAGGCTCAGGCTCGTCGTCGAGATTCTCAACGATCTGTCGCGCAAGGCGGTTGAGCGTGCGATCGACATCGGCCGCGTCCATCAACCGCGCCTTGACCGTGTCGGTAGCGGGCAGGGGCATGCGGTGAAGTTAGAAGTGCGAAGGGTGAAGTAGGAAGGATGAAAGGTGAAGTCAGTAGTCGCCAGGTAACCCAAGTCGAGAACCTCAATCCCACAATTGTCCATTCACCAGTCTCCGCCACTAAGCGCGACTCACCACAACCACTTCGGCACCGCGATCATCAGCGCCCAGCATGGGATAGCCATGAAGAAGAGAAACCCCGCAATGAGCGAGGTGTGTTCTAGCATTCCTGTCATCGAAAGCAGGTTGTACCAGTCATGGCTTTCTGGACCCAGCCCGCCAAGAAGGGGGAGCGTTCGTTCCTGCGCGTCGGCGGCGTAAATGGCGACATCAATAAAGTTCTGGCCAAGCCATAGCAGCGAAAGCTGCGTTCCGATCTGCTGTTCATGCCGGAAGCAGCTCCACGCGATCAGCGCTGGCAGGAGCAACTGCAGCAGCGAACCCCCGGCAATCGCCATGAACTCGCCAAAGAAGTGAAAGAAGAAATGTCCGGCTTCGTGGGGAAGCAAATTGAGAGAGTGAATCCAAATCCCGACTGCACCAATCGCATTATAGCCTTCAATCCCCATCGCGAAGTACGCGCAAACGGGCAGCATCAGCAGCCCGAAACGGTACCGTCCCAGCAACTCGCGTTGCTCCAATGAAAGTGAGAGTGAAGTCATAGGAAACCGAGTATCGGCTTTCTCGTTGCGCGCTAAACCACCGTCAATAGTGCTACTTTATTAGCATGTACCATTTATTAGCATGTACCGATCCCGATCGGTTCAGCGTTTAGCTTGCACGCCCTTTCCCAACGGTCCTCTTGTCCGAAACCGCTACTTCGCCCCAACTCCTGACGCCTGAGGTTCTTTCGCGTCTCGATTCCATGGAGTTGCGTGCGCGGTTGATCGTCGAGGGGTTCATTACAGGGATGCATAAAAGCCCCTACCACGGCTTTTCGGTGGAATTCGCTGAGCACCGACCATACAATTCCGGCGACGAATTGCGCCATGTTGATTGGAAGGTGTATGCGAAAAGCGACCGGTATTACGTCAAACAGTACGAGGAGGAGACGAACCTCCGGCACTACGTCGTGCTCGATACGAGCGCCTCAATGCGCTACAAGGGAGATGCGCCGGTTTCCAAACTGGAATACGGCGCCACTCTCTCTGCGGCGCTGCATTACTTGATGGTTCGCCAGCGGGATGCTACTGGTCTGATCGCATTCGACGAGAAGGTGCACACGCTTCGTCCACCGAAGAGCACAGGAGGTCATCTGCGTGGGCTTTTGGCGGCGCTCGATAACATTGCCAAAGCAGAGCCCTCCAAGACAAGCGCTACCGCTGCCGCTTCAGCATTGCACGAGGTGGCCGAGCGAATCACACGAAGAGCACTCGTCGCTGTGGTTACGGACTTGTTCGAAAACGTGGCGGAGCACGACGAGATTCTTAAAGCCCTCCAGCATCTGCGTTACCGAGGCCACGAAGTCCTGGTTTTTCACGTGCTCGATGCCGCCACCGAGCGCCGCTTCCAATTCCCCGACGTGCCGATGGTTTTTCGGGATATGGAGACGGGGCAGGAAGTCACGCTGCAGCCAGCGCAGCTCCGCGAATCGTACACAGAATCCGTCGTGGCCTTTTCAGAAACCTTCCGGTTACGTTGCCGCGAAATGTCCGTCGACTTTGTCGAATTGGACACGTCGCAGCCTTACGATCAGGCACTTGTGGCGTATCTCAACAAACGCCGGCGGCTGTATTGAGGCGGATGAGAAGATGGCGAGATAGCCAGAACTTTCCCACACGCCCCAATCGCAAACTCTCTCTTCCTGCATCCCCATGAAACGACTTTTCTTTCTCGCCACTTTTCTAATCGCGGGTTCCGTCTCGGCTCAGTCGCCAACTATTTCGGGTGGCGTGCAGCTCCTCGAGCACTACCAGGAGACCATCACGCCAGAAGAACTTGCGGGGCATCTCTACTTCTACGCCTCCGATTTCTTTGAGGGGCGTGAGACTGCAACGCGTGGGCAACAACTCGCAGCGCTCTATCTCGCAGGGCAGTACCAGACGATGGGCATTGAGGCGCGCGGAACGATGGAGTCGGATTACCCGAATGATCCGCACGTCTACCTGCAACCGTTTGAATTGGAACGTGAGATAATTCACCACGCCGACCTAACGCTCCGGCGTGGAACGCAAATCGTCAAAACGGCCCGCTATGGCCAGGAGATCATTGATGGTGACAGCTACCTCGTGTTCGGTAACCCAGGCGAATCGGAAACCGCGGTGGTTTTCGGTGGCTATGGAATTGAAACCGATACGTATGATGATTTCGCGGCGATGGATGCTGCAGGAATCAGCGCAGCCGGAAACTGGCTGATGGTTCTTGAGGGTGAGCCTCTGAACGACGAGGGGACAAGCCTGATAACCGAAGATGGCACGTTGTCGGCATACTCGCAGAACGAGTTCCTGAAAATTCGGACGGCCTTCCAACACGGAATGCCGGGCGGCGTGCTGCTCATCTCTTCGGATGATCGGGAGACTATCGCGTCTGAGGCCAGATCTCGCCTGGGTATGATGGGCAGCCTCTCACTTCCTTCGAACGGCGAGGAAGCGCAGACTCGGCAGATCCCCCCGATCTACATGGTCTCCGAAGACCTCGCTGACGCCATCCTGGCGGAAAGCGGGAAAACTGTTGCCGAACTTCGCACGGCCATAGAGGCGTTGGTTGCGCCGGAGGTCTTCGTTGTGGCGGGAACGCAGGTCGCAAGCAACATCGAAAAGGGGACTGAATTAGTAACCGCAGAAAACGTCGCCGCGTTTATCGAAGGCTCCGATCCTGTTCTCAGGAACGAGGTGGTTGTCATTAGTGCCCACCTCGATCATATCGGCATGGATCCGACAAAGGAAGGCGATCAAATCAACAACGGCGCGGATGACGACGGGTCAGGCACAGTGGCTCTCCTTGAGATTGCGGAGGCCTTTCAACGCGCGGCGGAAGACGGACACGGTCCACGCCGCTCCATCCTTTTCCTCCATGTGACGGGTGAAGAAAAAGGCCTGCTGGGCTCGGCGTACTACGCGGATGTGGAACCCCTTCTCCCCTTGGAAAACACGGTGGCCAATCTCAACATCGACATGATTGGGCGCCACGACCCCGAACATCCGGGCGGGGGCGAGAACTACGTGTACATCATTGGGGCAGAGTTGATCTCCACCGACATCGATGAAATCAACACACGCGTGAACGAAGCGACGGGCCTGGGCATCGAGCTAAGCAAGCGCTACAATTCTTCGGACGATCCAGAGCAGTTCTTCCGCCGTTCCGACCACTGGAATTTCGGTAAGCACCAGATCCCGTTCATCTTCTACTTCACGGGCACACACGAGGATTACCACCAGGTTACCGATGAGGCCTGGAAAATCGACTACGAGCACATGGCGAAGATCACGCGCCTCGTCTTCGGAACGGCTTGGCAGATTGCCAATCAGGACGAGCGACCGGCAGTGAGTGGTGAAGGGTTTAACTGAGTAGGAGAAGACCACGGCTTGCGGGGATGAGAGCGAAAACTGGCACGAAGACACATTTCGCTGATACACTCACATTCGCTCACGTCAACAATCGACGATCATGCTTGACCGAATCCGCTCTCTCGCCGACGAAGTATTCCCGGAGGTCGTGCGACTGCGGCGAGCCATTCATCGCCGTCCGGAACTCGCTTTTGAGGAGACGGAGACAGCCGGGCTGATCGATGAAACGCTTCGCGGAATCGGGCTCCAGCCGATGACCGGCGTCGCGAAAACCGGCGTCGTCGCGCACATCGTGGGAGGCCAACCTGGGCCGACGTTGGCCTTGCGCGCGGACATCGACGCGCTGCCTATTCAAGAGGCCAACGAGTTTGATTTTGCGTCCGAGCATGCAGGCAAAATGCACGCGTGTGGTCACGACGCGCACACGGCTTCACTTCTAGGTACCGCGATGATTCTTTCGCAGATGAAGGAGCAACTTCACGGGTGTGTCCGGCTCATCTTTCAACCAAGCGAAGAGAAGCTGCCAGGCGGCGCGAAGGTGTTGATTGAGGATGGCGTCCTTGGAGAGATGAACGGGCAGGCAGCCCCCGAGAGAATCCTTGGCCAGCACGTGTTCCCGCAACTGCCGGTAGGAACGTTGGGCGTGCGGAGCGGCCCGTTCATGGCGTCTGCGGATGAGATTTACATCACGATCCACGGTAGGGGCGGGCACGCGGCGGCACCTCAAGACCTCATAGACCCCGTGCTGATTCAAGCACACATTCTGACTGCACTGCAGGCCGTCATTTCGCGCAACTGCCCTCCCGACCAGCCCAGCATTCTGTCGTTCGGCAAGATTATCGCTGAGGGTGCGACGAACATCATTCCAAACGACGTACAGCTCATCGGCACGTTCAGAGCTATGGATGAGGAGTGGCGCTTCCGCGCGCACGAATTGATCGAAAGGACGTCCAAACACACAGCGGAGGCCTTTGGGGCGACTGTCGACGTTGAAATCCTCGTAGGCTATCCGGCGCTCACGAATGATCCGGAGACTTCCGCCTTCGTCCGAACAGCTGCCATCGACTACACCGGCGAGGGGCACGTAGTGGACCTACCAATGTGGTACGCAAGCGAGGATTTTGCGTGGTACACGCAGCAGATTCCAGGGGCCTTTTACGTCCTAGGCGTTGGGAATAAGGCGGCGGGAATTACACATGGCTTGCATACGCCGCGCTTCACTATTGACGAAGAAGCCTTGAGGTTGGGACCTGGGTTTATGGCGTTTCTAGCATTGCGATCCGGCGCGGCCTCGCTCTAAACGCTCTGCGGGAAGTCACCGGATTCTCGTCCGACCTGGTTGGCCCTATCGGAAACGGATCATTCTGCAGATTCAGAAACCCGACAAAATGTTGGGATCGCACACGAAAAACTTGGCCTGCCTTTTCAATTAGAAGGGCGCCTTCAAGACGCCAACGAAGAGCTCTCCGTCGCTCTCAGCCACAATTTAGCACTCTCGGACGCTGATCCGGAAAACGTGAATGCACAGATCACGCTAGCCGTGAGGGAAATGCAGATGGGCGCCCTGATGGCTTCTTCAGCACTGCCGAGTTTCCGCAACGCTGCAGCGGCACGGGTGCACTATGAGAGCGCGCTGCAATTCTTGCGTGTGGTCCTCGCAATCGATTCGTCGAATGTGCGCCTCCAAAGATCAATCGATGAAGTAAATACAGCGCTTCAGGGATTGTAGGGACCTGTTGTAGAATATCCGTACCTGGGCGAGATGATCCGTCCCTTTTCGAGGATTACGACGCACGCGGGCGCGCTGAAGAAGCAGACTCGTTCCGTAGGCTTGCTGGGTATTAGCTCGCATGATTGGGGTTGGAGGGTCGCGAGTCATGCAGAATTGCACGAATGCGCCCAGCTATATTTGGTGTATCCGTTCTCCCGCCCGACGCCATGCCTGCACCAACCGACGCACTCCCTCCTTTCCCTGGCTTTCGAAAGGACGCCCTGATATTTCTGGCCGATCTCAAGAAAAACAATGACCGCGACTGGTTTAAGGCGCGCAAGGCCACGTTTGATGACGAGGTACTGTGGCCGCTCAAGTGCCTCGTTGCCGACCTGGCCCGCGAAGTGCAGCATCGTGGCCTCCCGCTAAATGGCGATGCGAAGGGGTCTGTTTTCCGCATCTATCGAGACGTCCGTTTCTCGAAGAACAAGGATCCGTACAAGACGCATGTGGCCGCCGTCCTTTCGCCCTCCGGAAAGAAAGATGATCCGGGCGGCATTTACATTCACATCGAGCCAAAGAAGTGCTTCCTGGCTGCGGGATTTTGGAACCCGGACAATAACCTGTTAGCGCGGATTCGTGAGAGCATCGCGACCAAGCCTGAGGTTTTCCTCGGGATTGTAAAAATAGCAGAGGACGCTGGAATGAAGCTCACCACGCACGATTCGCTGAAACGAATGCCACGCGGTTTTGAGGACTACGAAGATTCTCCGACCGCGGACTACATCAAATGGAAAGGTTTCATTCTAACCCAGGATTGCAAAGAAGCCGACGTACAGAAACCTGCCTTCACGCAACAAGCTGCGGACTTTGCCGTGGGTGTACGCCCCGCACTGGAGTTCGGCTGGGCGCTGATGGGGAAATAAGCGATTTGGTCAATGGTCGGTGGTCAAGATAGGCCGAGGTCAGAATAGACAGAGCCACGGACTCACAGCGCCGACATTCTGAAGGAAGACCGAACGAGGATAGACGTCTATCTGAGATCAGGATTGCGCCCAGAGCCACTAACCACTGACCACCTCCTCTATCCCCCAAAAAGCGCCTTGGCGATGTCGAGATAGTCCTTCTCGGCGCGTTTCTCTTTGGCCTCAGGTGTGTTGAATTTCGCCTCGGCGGCCTCACGTCGGGCGATTCTCTGTTCTTCTTCCTGTTCCGCTTCAACTTCTTCTTGAATTCGCTCGGCGAATGGCTTCTGCGCTTGAGCAAACATGATGTGTGGTTCATCGGTAGGCTTCCCAGCAGCCTGTCTCTCTTCAAACAGCCGCACGCAGCCGTTCCATAGTGCCTGTCGCAGCCCCCATTTCTCGACCGAATACGAGGCGCCCTTCCGTTTACCATCCGCGTCAACCCAGTTGAGTTGAACGACTGTGGCACCGTCGTCGTCGTCTTCCTTTTTCTCCCGAACGCTAAGACCAACAACGCCCGTGTTAGACCATGCCTTTCGTGGCCTGGCGTCCGGCGGCGGAAGCTCTTCGAGTAGGTCGTCGCGGTAGACGATGGCGGCTCTCATAGCGCCATCGGAACCGCCGTGGCGGGCATCAGCAAAAAATTTGGAGAGCCGCTTGCCCTCGCGCCGGACCCGAACCTGCCAACCGTGGGTCGGATGCCGCTTCGGGTAGGCATCGGACGGCTCAATGTCAATCCGGGTTATATGGTGCTGATTCTCGGCCATGGGTCGAGTTGTCGTGGTTGGTTAGGCGACTTTGCGACGGGCGCGCATTTCGTCAAACTGCCAGAAGGCGAAGGGCTCAAGCTACTTGCGCGGAGGAAACGGCCTCGACGCGCGTTACTTCAGGGACCGAACGTTTGATAGCCTGCTCGATTCCCGCACGGAGCGTCATCATGCTCATCGGGCATGTTCCACAGGCACCCAGAAGCTCCAACTCTACAACCATGTCGTCCGTTACGTCCTGCAGACGCACGGAGCCGCCATCCGCCATGAGGTACGGCCGGATGGAGTCCAGCGTCTCCTCAATGCGCTTCAGGAGTTGGGGATCTTTGGGATTGTGCGGGCTGGCCATGCGGTAGTGTCGTGCTAGGCAATGGGAGAAGTTAACGCGGCGCACACTGTGTGGTTCGCAGATTTAGTGTGACAGGCGTGAGCTGCCTGCACAACCGGCATCACCCTTTTTCGCAGACCACCGTGGCCTTGTGCGATGTAGCTGCTATCGATGAAGGATCTCAACAACTTGCGTGGGTGCGGCTTCGGCGTTTCGGATGGAGACTTGTTGAGCCATGTTCTGCGCGATTTCGACCAGAGCGCGTGCGCTCGCGCACTCTGGATCGCGCTCCACGATGGGTGTCCCGAAGTCCCCGCTTTCGCGTAGCGCTTGTTCGATGGGCACTTCACCGAGAAACGGAGCCTTGGCTTCTTCGGCAAAGCGACGAGCGCCGCCTTCACCGAAGAGGTAATACTTGCGGTCGGGAAGGTCGGGCGGAGTGAAGTACGCCATGTTTTCGACAATTCCGAGAACGGGCACATTAACCTTGCGAAACATCGCCACGCCTTTCCGAGCATCGGCAAGGGCCACGTCTTGCGGCGTTGAGACGATCACAGCGCCTGTGAGTGGCACTGTCTGCACGATGGTGAGCTGGATGTCGCCGGTCCCGGGCGGAAGGTCGAGAATGAGGTAATCAAGTTCGCCCCACTCCGCGTCGCCCAGGAACTGCCGCACAGCGGACGACACCATGGGCCCTCGCCAGACAACCGCGCTGGATTCGTCAACCAGGAAGCCCATGGAGAGCAGTTTCACACCATAGGCTTCCAAGGGAATAATCTTACGCTCCTCGTTGACCCTTGGCTTCTCGGAGGTGTCGATTCCAAACATGAGGGGTACGCTTGGGCCGTAAATGTCCGTGTCAACAAGACCGACCGCCGCACCTGTTTTCGCCAACGCTACAGCCATGTTTGCAGCGACGGTGCTTTTGCCAACCCCACCCTTTCCACTAGCAACAGCGATAAAGTTCTTGACGCCGCTGCTCCCTCCTTCCGTCGCTGCGTTCGCACCGCGCGTAGTCACGTCGGCTTCCATGATTACAACAACCTCGGCACCAGCGTCTACATCGCGGTGGATCGCGGCTTCGCAGCGTGAGCGGATGAGCTCTTTCAGTGGGCACGCCGGCGTAGTGAGCACGACGGTGAACTCAATCCGGCTGCCGTCGATCTTCAGATCGCGGATCATGTTGAGCGTCACCAAATCCTTTTTCAGATCGGGCTCTTCAACGGTACCGAGAGCGGCGAGGACGGCGTCGTGGGTGATGGACATGGAGTTCGGTTATGTGGGATGCCGTGAGTTTCTGGTCGACACTACAGCGAACTTCCCAGACGGAAGGAGGCTTAGGTGGTTCCGTCTTCACGGATCATCCGCTGCGGACAGCGCTATTCCGTGCCGCAGTCCCCCTTGGCCGGCGATGAATGCATCGAACCCGAAGCGGTCCATGACGGTGTCAAGAATAAGCAAAGCGGCACCCGTTACGTCTTCCCGACCCGTCAGGACGCCTGGGTTGAGCTCTCGGACTTCTTCGGGCGACATCGCAAGTAGCCGATCTCGCCAGTCTCGTACGACTTGGCGTTCGATCCGGGGGGCGGGACTATCTGAGCCAACCAAGTTGGCCAGCACGTGCGCTGTTCCCCCACACTCAATGAGTGAGAGGCCTGCGAAAACGTCGGCGGGAATTCCGCCAAGAGCCACATACACGTCCGCTACCGCACGCTGAATTCGAACGGCCGACGGTGGCTGATGCTGAAAGAATCGCTCCTTGAGGCGCATGCTGCCCATGTTCAGGCTAACTCGGTAACGGATCTCACCGACTTGCCCAGCTATGAACTCGGTCGAACCGCCGCCGATATCAAGTACACATGCCTCGGTAAATCCGGGCGCCATCGCCAGTGCACCCCTGAAACTCAGAGCGGCTTCCTCGTCTCCTGAGATCACGCGGTAATCGAGGCCTAACTCATTTCGGACGCGCTCGATAAGTTGGGCTACGTTTGCCGCGTCTCTCGATGCGCTCGTCGCGCCGATAAGAATGAGTTCCGCTTTGAAGCATTCTGCGGTCGACTTGCACTCTGCGGTTCGGGCAAGCACGCGATTCATTGCTGCATCCGAAAGCCGTCCCGATTCATCAACGCCCTCGCCGAGCCTAGCAAACCGCTCTTCATCAGCCACAATTGTGAGACGCCCGTCTGGATGGACGTCTGCCACGAGACACATCACCGTGTTCGTTCCAACATCAATGGCAGCAACTCGGCGGGTCTGTCTTCTCGTTCTCTCCAATTGACTCCATGAGTTTCTGCCTAGATTGATCGGCGTCATTTGATTTCAATATTCAACATTTCAATCTTTTTGGGCGACTGCCACGCACCCCCACCAATCGTTTTCCGATGCTTCGTCCACCGTTTCAAGGCCTGCGTCAGTCAGGATGGTAAGCATCATATCTCGCTCGGTTTTCAGCATCCCGGAAAGAATCAGTCGGCCACCGCTAGTGAGTTTCTTGGGCAGTTGGGGGACGATTGGTGCCAATCGGCTGCTGATCATATTGGCCAGAATCACCTCGAATCCAACTTCAGGAATCGCTTCTACCGTGCACTCACGGACTTCGAATCGATCGTCAACGCCGTTGAGAACGCCGTTGTCTTGCGCACTTTCCACCGCCAGCATATCATAGTCGAACCCAAGCGCGGACCCCGCACCAAGTTTGAGTGCTGCAATTGAAAGCACGCCTGTTCCCGTCCCGGCATCCAGCACGTTGTCTCCGGTCTTGATGACGCCGTCCATGAGCCGAAGCGCCAGGCGCGTGCTCTCGTGGAAGCCCGTGCCGAAACTCATCTTGGGATCGATCAGAATAAGATGTTTCTCTTTGTGCTCCGCTTCTAGCTCTGCCCACGTTGGCGCGATCACAAACGGACCCACGGGCAGCGGTTGGATGGTCGCCTCCCATTTCGCGTTCCAGTTTTCTGCCGGTAGCATCTCAACGTTAATCGAGGCATCCACAAGGCGCGCGCGCAGCCATCCCATCAGCTTGGCCTCGATTTCTCGCCACGAGCCGACTGGCCCATAGGCCTTCAAAGCATCGCCTTCCTCGACAAACGCGTCGAAACCTATTTCCGCTAACTCGGCAATAAGCGGTTCATGCAATCCCTCGTCGATGCGAATGGTGAGCGCCAGTGTTTCAAGGTGTGCAGACATAGGGATAGCCGAAGCTACCTCCTTTGTCACTCATCCGCGGAATATCACGATCCCCCATGCCGTCGGGTCGTTCGGCGGTTGGCTGAAATCTCCGTATGCATGGCTCCCGTCGGTGATATAGTGGACGGTGTAGCGCCCTGCGTCCAATACCAAAGAACCATTGAATAAGCGATTCTTGGCCGATCCTCCCGCCGTCGTCGTGTTTTCGCGGCTCATGGTCCAAATAATCTCGCCGTTCGCGTCTTCGATCCACGCATAGTCATAGGCACCGCTGGGGAGGATTTCGCCCAGCGCATAAATGCGAATGGTGCCGGAGTCTTCGAGTTCGAATGAGGCACGACGATGTTCGTCATTGCGCACGCGTTTGAAGCGGACCAGAACTTCGCCGGTCGGGGCGCCCAAGCTATCAACGCCAATGTGCTCAATATCGCCTGGCGGCGACTCCGACCGCGTAACAGTGCTTAGGTCGAAGTCGGGGTCAAAGGCGAAAAGTGTGGCGCCCCAGCGATCTGGGTTATCAGGCTCATCGCCGTTGAAATCCTCGCAGTCGTGCGTGCCGTCTGTTCGATACGACAATTCGTAGGTCCCCGGCTCCAGAGTAAGAAAGGCCTCGGCCAATCGGTTTTTGTCGGCGCCTCCTGCGTGGCGCGTATCCGCACTTTCCATCGACCAGATTTCTTCCGCACCAACAGTGTTTGGTGGCCTTCGTAGGAGGACGGCGTAATCGTATGCGCTACTTCCGATAATTTCGCCGACTGAGGAGATCAACACGGTCGTCGTGTCGGGCAGCGTGAACGTGTCCTCTAACAACTCGTCAGGACCTACGCAGGAAAAGGAAGCGATGCGCGGCAGTCTACCGTTCCACGGATCAAATGCAGCTACGTGCGCGCGGGACGTGGAATCCGCGACCGTCATTATGATTCCCCAGCTCACCGGATTTAGTGGCGGATTGCCTGTCCAGTCATCGTAGGCGTGGCTGTCGTCGGTTGTATAGGAAACGTGATAGAATCCGCGCGGAAGTGTGATCGTTGTCTCAACCTTCTGATTTTTGATGGATCCACCGGCCCAGATCATTGGGGAATTGGCCATGTCCCATACCACGACATTGTCGGATACGCGGGAAATCCGCGCCCCATCGAGCAAATCCCCGTCAATGACTTCACCCGTTGCCTGCAACTGCAAATCGACGGATTCAGACACTTCGAACAGATACGACACATCGGACCTGCTCCTCGCCGGGCCACTCGCCCAAATAAGTCCGACGGGCTCGGCCATATTCTTATCTGGCCGTGCGTCCGTGCCACGCAATTCGTGGACAAGATCTCCCGATTCGTCCCCTGCATAACCCAATCGGAAGCGCCACCGTTCGGCATCGCCATGCCAAATCCGGCCATCCGGGCTAAGAATAGCGCCCAACCGATCAATAAATCCCCCACCATCATTATCCACTCTGTTCAGCGGATCTCCGTATGACGTGAACCACGCATCATACGTGCCTGGTTCGAACGACAACGTGTCATCCACGGTAGCAAGAGTACCTCTGTCGACAACCGCGTTTTCCGCCAACATCTGCCAGACAACATTCCCTGTCGCTCGATCAACGATCCACCCATAAACAGCCAGTTCATCCTCACCTTCGAACGATCCAACGGCATGAACAGCCAGACGAACCGTCCTATCAACGCTGAACGCACGGTGATTTAACTCATTGGGATCGACGCTCGTGCCTGTACCGAAGGAAACCAAGGCACCGGGCTCGCCGAATCCTCTCGCAAACTTTGTGAATGCGAAAATCAGCATGCCCACAAGAGCAACCAACAGGAAGCGGGAAAAAAAGCGGCGCAATGTGGGAGCTAGAGGTACGTGGAGCCGGATGATAAGTCAACGCCTCTACGATTAGTTGCAAGCAAGGTTGCTCTTGCTGCACAATGGCAAATGAGACGAGGCGGAGAGGCGGAGAGGCGGAGAGGCGCCCAAGTATATTGTCGAACGATTATTCGGCTGCCGATCCTCGCCGATGTAACCTGAGCGCCCCTCTTTGCGATAAGCCGAAGCTCCTGCTCCGCGTTATCACCCTCCGTGCCTCAACTGCCGCAATCGCTCGTCGCTTATCGATCTCTGCTTCCGGCAGGTCGTACGGGACAAATTGTGCTAATCGTGGCCGCGTCGGTTCTTTTTGCGGTGCTCGCTGTTGCGCATTGTGGTTTTTCACTGGTTGGTGCACCGATAACCGCGTTTACACGTGCCCTGATCAATCTTGGGAGTGTCCTGTTTGCCGGCACCCTGTATTTCGCAGCTACACCTTGGTTCGAGCGATCGGGGTACGATCCGCTTCGCACACTTTGGCGCGCGCTGCTAACCGCCGCCGGCCTGTTGATGGCGATGGTCGTCCTTCGGATGTTCATTCGCGAAGGCCACCTTAACCCTCGTACATCACTTTCAGGTGACCTAGGCACAGCAATTGGGGCTGTTGTCCTCGCTTTTCTAGGGACGTTCTTCGCCGTTGTCGTTCTTCACTCGCTCCGGCCTCTTGTTCTATTTCGTCGAACGCGCCGAACAAGGCAAGTATGGCGCTCTATGCTTGTGTTGATGGGAGTGGCAGCGCTCTCGACAGCATTCATTTTGCCGACAACGGGCTCTTCGACTTTGACGGCGCTCTTGCTTGCCGCCTGCCTGATCCCGATGGTTTACTGCGCCTTCCGGTTGGGATGGATCGTGCCGCTAACGTTCAGGCACAAGCTTATTTCGGTGTTGTTTTCGGCTGGACTTGCTGGCCTCATAGGCCTCGTGCTTTTCCAACAGTTCGCGGGGCTTGCGTCTGCAGCCGGTGCGTTCTCAGGAGACCGCCTTCCCTACATCTATCTGTTCAGCCGATCGCTCGGCGAGTTGGTCGTCTTCTCTCTGGTTTTCGGCTTTCTGTATGCGCTCACGGCAGTTTTATCATTGCTCTTCCATCTCCCAACAACGCAGGCTTTCGCCCAGCAAACCAGCGAAATCAGGGCTTTTAAGGCACTCGCAGAGCTTTCCAGCGAGGTCCTCGACCGAGATCAACTTGTTGAAACAATCTCCGGCGCGCCCGTTCTTTCAGGGATCGCAGAGTCCGCCTGGCTCGCTCTCGTTGACTCATCCAGTGGTTCACTTGCTCCGACAGTGGTCGCATCCTCAGGCATCAGCAAAGAGGACGCCATTCGCCTCGTTTCCGTTAGTTCCTTAGTTGAGGACGTGGCAGAGAGCACAGTACCGTTGTTGCTAGGAACCGCAGCCGCGGACCACCGCGTCAATGCCCGGCCAGGCGATCGACTGGGCAGTCTTGCTGTCCTACCGCTCGTGGCCGGGGGACAGTCGTTTGGCGCACTCTTCGCGGCCAAGGCAATTACCGATGGGTTTGAAGATGACGATGTGGCCGCGCTTGCGACGTTTGCTGGTCAAGCCGCGCTGGCACTTTCGCATGCATCTCTCTTTCAGGAAGCGCTTGAGAAGGAACGGATGGCTCGCGAACTGGCTCTTGCACGTGAAGTGCAACAACGTTTGCTGCCCCAGAGCCTTCCAATAATTGAAGGCGCAGAACTCGCGGTCGCCGAACATCCCGCTCACGAAATCGCCGGAGACTATTACGACTTCGTTGAGTTGGGCGACGGCTGCTTCGGCATTCTGATTGCAGACGTCGCCGGAAAGGGCGCTGCCGCCGCGTTCTATATGGCCCAGATGAAGGGCGTCGTCCAGAGTTCGGCGAAGATGACTCGGTCACCAGGAGCTTTTCTCGCCCTGGCCAATGAGGCGCTAACCCCATCTCTTGCGAGTCGTGCATTCATCTCGGCGACATACGCTGTGCTTGATACAAATAGCTGCACATTCACGGTAGCCCGTGCTGGCCACTGCCCGATCGTAATGGCGCGCAAGGATGATGGGCCCTGGCTCCTCCGGTCTGACGGCCTTGGTATCGGCCTCGACCCTGGCCCGCTATTCCGCCGGACCTTACACGAGCAGGTTGTGCATCTCAAACCTGGCGATGTCTTCGCCCTTTATACGGACGGTCTCGTGGAAACTCGCAACGAAATGGGCGAGGAATACGGCTACGACCGCCTCACCGATGTTATCCAGGACCTTCGCGAGCGCTCCGCGCCCGATGTTCTTGCGGCGCTGATGGCAGATCAAAGAGGCTTTGCGGGAACCAATTCGCTTGCCGACGACCTTACGGTTGTCGTTCTAAAATGGAACGGCGCAGAAAGCACTACCGAATCGCCCGACACCTCTAAGCCGTTCACCATCCGGCCAGCTTTTGCATAGGTTGGTCGTGTACACCATCGTTTGTCAAACCTTATGAGCAATTTCTCAGTTTCCTTCCGCCGCAACGATTCCGTTTGCATTCTCGACCTCACGGGCGAACTAGACGCACATACTGCGGCCGAATTCGAAGCCGCCCTCCAGAAGTGCGTTACCGAGGGGAATTGCCAGATCGTCGTTCAGGGCAAAGACCTGCAGTACATCTCCTCGGCTGGACTGGGCGTGTTCATGGCGTTTCTGGAACCCGTCCGCGAGGGTGGCGGCGACATCAAGATCGCGGGCCTCCAACCGCGGGTTTTCACCGTATTCGACCTCCTTGGTTTCCCGATCCTGTTCGAAATCATGGACTCGGAAGACGAAGCCATTTCGCGTTTCGTTAGCCCAAGCGAATCAAACTGATGGCGAGGCGCGCTCACAAACTGTCAATTCCAAGTCGCACGAGCGAACTCGCGCGCGTGCGAAAGTGCGTGAGCGCCTGGGCCGCGGAAGCTGGGCTTTCCGATGACGAAGGCAGCGCGCTCCAGTGTGCGGTAGATGAGGCGTGCGCCAACGCTATTGAGCACGGATACAATGGCAACCCGGATGGCAGGGTGGAGCTGGAGGCAGACCTGAAACCCGACGCTCTTGTCGTGACCGTTCGCCATCAAGGCGAGCCTTTCGATCCGAAAACTCACAACATTATCGCGCTAACTGAAATGCGCTCCGGTCGACGACAGCATGGCTACGGCCTCCACCTGATGCACAAACTGGTCGACGACGTGCGTTTCATGGCTACGAAGAATTCAAGCGAGGTTCGCCTGACGAAGCTCAAATCAGCGAGCAAACAAGAAAAGCGAGAGGCTTAGCCCAACTGTTTGGCTGCCAGCTTCTCCGCGTAGACATAGCTGGCGAATCCGAGGATGTCCCAAAAATCACTGCCTTTGATTTTCTTGCGGAGTAGAAGTTTGGCTGGGAGATGGAATGGAAACAAAGCGAGTCTTCGCTTGTCGCGTTTCGTTCCCGCCCGGATAATTCTGAATCCATTCTCGAGCAAAACATTTGAGATTTCCAGTGTACTGTAAACGCGCACATGGGTCGGATCGTCGCAGAAATTTAGCGTCCCTTCCATCGAAGGAAAGTTCAACGAGCGGGCGCTCGGAAACTCAACGTACATCTTCCCGCCGGGCTTGAGCTTTCCCGCAAGGTCTTTCAACACTTGGGGGCCATTCCGAAGGTGTTCGATGACATGCGAGAGCACAACGACATCAAAAAATGACTCGGGCACCTCGTCCAAGGTGTCCTTCTCTAAATCCAGCTCGTAATAGCCGCTCATCGCGGCGGCATCCTCGGCGTCATTCCCGTGGCTTTCGCGATCAATACCGTAGTAGCTCCACTTGGGGAACCAGCGCTTGGTGATGCTGGGCGAATTGCTTCCACAGCCCACATCCAGATAGTTGATGGCCTGGCCCGCGTACTCCCGATTCAAAAACGTGAAGCGAAACGGCATCATCACCTTGTGAATGGGCCTGACCATGTGGATGAGCCTGCTTCGTTGCCCTTGAGAGTAAAAGGAGCGACTAAATTTATCGGTCGCGGTAGAGCTATTCGGCGAAGATAAGCCGAGCGTCACTCAGGCCTTGGACGTTCAACTTACCAGCCGGGCAAGGTCCAGCTTCTTCTGGTCGATTTCCTTGGTTCGACTCCAGACTTCGGCGATCGGGGTTCGTTCAATCCTGCCATTCACCACACCGACCATCATATTCGCTTGACCCTCGAGGAGGGCGTCAACTGCGGCAACGCCGAGGTGGGTAGCGAGCACACGATCTCGAGCCGTGGGTGATCCCCCACGCTGGACGTGCCCAAGAACTGTTACACGGAGATCCAGATTCTCGAAACGGCCATCCAGTGGCAACGCTTGTGCGATCGTCTGTGCGCCGTTCAGGCTTGGCCCCTCGGCTACCACCACAATGCTACTTCGCTGTTGCTGCGACATCAATTCGGCGAGCCGAGCCTTGATGCTTCCAATATCCTCAAGATCCTCTGGAATCACGATGAGTTCAGCGCCCGCACCTATTCCGCAGTTCAATGCAATGAATCCCGTATCACGCCCCATCACTTCGATCAGAAACACACGGTCATGGGCATCCGCCGTGTCTCGAATCTTATCGATGCTCTCCAGCGCCGTATTGATTGCCGTATCAAACCCAATGGATTCATCGGTGCCGTAAAGGTCGTTGTCGATGGTCCCGGGGCAACCGACAACCTGAATCCCGTGCTCATCCGCTAGCAGCGTAGCCGCCTGCAGCGTCCCGTCGCCACCAATCGCAACCAGAGCATCAATGCCTCGTTCGGCAAGTTTTGCCGCCGCAATTGAACGCCCTTCCGCTTTTCTGAACTCGATGCTTCGACCGCTTTTGAGGACGGTGCCGCCCCGCTGCAGAATGTTCGAGACCGTCTGACGGTTCATCTCCACAAAGTCACCCTCTATCATTCCTGCGTATCCACGACGAATCCCGACAACCTGAAGACCCGCCACCAACGCACTCCGCGTCACCGCGCGGATACACGCATTCATACCTGGGGCGTCGCCACCTGAAGTAAACACGCCGATGCACTGGACTGGCTTCATTGTGCGTCCCGTGCGCTACTTCGGGGATCCACCGGGCGAGCGACGATGATGCCTATCTGAACATTATTGCTCTGAATGTACGTAGCCAGATCTGCCGCGATTTTCACTTCGCCCGTCCCGGACGCATGCAGGAATCCAATGCTTCCGTTATCGGAACGATCGACAAATCCTGTGTGGGTGACATCAAGGCCCCCGATGTGTGTAGCCGTGGCGATAACGTCGCCAGCCTGCAACTGGCCGTAGATGCTGGCAATCCGGTTCTGCGGGACGTATAACAACTCACGCCCGCGAATCGCGTCTTCCATCCCAACAATACACGCAAACGCCGCGTCGCTGGCTAGACGGGAGTAAGAGTCCCGGTGGGTCGTCATGAAGTTGAGTGTTTTGGGAAGGAGCTCGCCGCCAATCTGCTGTGTGATGTTCGTCACGTGCCTTCGAGAAGAGTTGTCGTGAATCCAATCTGTGAAGTAATGAAGCCGTGAGCAATAACCATCGAGCGAGCCATTGCGATAGCGTAGATCCTCAAGATTGCCAACGTACGTGGCGAAAGAGTAATCCTCCATCGCGATGCCACGAGCGAGAGCCATGACGTTCTCCACGAATAGCACGCAATCGAACGCGGTCAGATCGACGACAAGTGTTTCCTCCGAGCCGACGTCAAGCAAGCCGTCCTGATAGGGAGTCCCGATGAATGCCTCTCCAACGGCCTGGACGATCTCTCCGTATGAGCGTGTATGAAACCCGTCGCCGCGGGCCGTATCCATCACGCGATCAAACGTTGCCAGCGTTTCCGAACTGGCGAGCGAGGTATCGGAAGCGGCGACCACCGGTGCATTCGGCTCAGAAACGATCTGCGCGGGCAAATCCTCTGGCGCCGCCGGAGCGTCCGCACATGCAACAAGAAGAACGGCACAGATGAGAATTAGATGACGTGGCATAGCGAATCTGGAGGGATACCTCCCTCAAACGTGTGGTTGTCCAAAATAGCCTTCCCGAGAGAGTGCCGAGTCACGATGTCGTCAACCGTTGGCCTCGAGGGCATTCCAATCGGCAGTAATGGTCAACGCGTGCGCCAGGCGTATTTCGTACGTCGTCCGCGGAATGAGAACAACGCCGAGACGCGCGAGATGGGGGGTGTTCATCTGAACATCGAGCAACTCAAACCTGCCGGCACGGAGCCGCTGCACCAAATGCACCAGCGCAACCTTCGAGGCATCGCGGTCTCGGCTGAACATCGACTCTCCAAAGAACGCGCCACCAATGGCAATTCCATACACTCCGCCGACCAATTCACCGTTTCGCCTGCATTCAACACTGCGTCCATAGCCGCGTCGATGCAATTCGGTGTACGCGTCGATCAGCTCCTCGGAAATCCATGTCTCCTCCCGGCCCGGCATCGGCGCGGCACACATCCTCATGACTTCCTGGAAGGCCCGGTCCACGCCAACCTCAAATTTCTCCTGGCGAACGGTTCGTGCCAACGATCTCGAAATGTGCAAGCCGTCTAGTGGAAGGATGGCGCGAGGATCGGGCGCGTACCAAGAAATCCGGTTCCCGTCATCCGAATCTGCCATCGGAAAGAGGCCGCTGCAGTAAGCAGAAAGAAGTAGCTCAGTGGAAAGCGATGGATGCACAAATGCTTTGCGAAGGCTTCGAAGTGGGCCAAATTGCTTATCCCGAGCGAAAGTCACAAGGGCTTGCCGTTATCTTTTGCGCCAATCAAAAAGAGCCATGCAACTCCAGATCCGCCTCGGCGACCGTGAATTCAACTTCGATCGTGTCGGCAATGCCTTGTCCCTCGTTGGTGAGCCAATTGGGGCGAGTTTCGAACGGCTAAGCCCAAACTCTGGCCTACTGATTCTTGACGGGCAGACGCATGTCGTCTCGTTCGAACGAAGGCCGGCGACAACGAAGGCAGGAGGCGAGCAAATCCGCATTACGACTAGTGGACTCGTGCAGGACGCTGTGATAAGGGACGAAGTCGCGCTTCTGCTTGATCGCTTTGGCTTCGATGATGTTGATACAGAGGCAGAACGCGAGGTGCGCGCGCCAATGCCGGGCCTTGTTTTGCATGTACTTGTCGAGTCGGGTCAGCCGGTCGAAGAAGGGCAAGGCCTTGTAGTTCTGGAAGCCATGAAGATGGAGAACGAACTCCGTTCACCGCTATCCGGCAAAGTGGCAGCAATTCGTGTCGCACCTGGTGATGCTGTTGGCAAGAATGATTTGTTGATAGAGTTGGACGACTAGGAAATTCCCCGCGATCCCTGAACTCTCATGATCCTCGTTACTGGTGCCACCGGGTTTTTGGGTGCCGTCGTCGCGCGACAGCTTGTCGAGGCCGGTGAATCCGTGCGCATTCTTCGGCGAGAGCATTCGAAGCTTGATCTGCTCGGTGCCACCACCCAAAGCGTGGAGCAGGTATTGGGAGACATTACGGATTACACTTCTGTGCGTGCCGCCATGGTCGACATTCAACAGGTCATACACACAGCAGCTTACGTCGGCTTTGGTGGGAAGAAGGATGAGGGGCAGCTTCTTAGTATCAACGTGCAGGGTACCGCAAATGTCGCCGACGCAGCAAACGAGGCGGGCGTGGGGCGGATCGTGCACGTTTCCAGCATCGCCGCGATTGGGCGGAAGTCAGGCCAAGCCCAACCGATCAATGAAGAAAACGAGTGGAGTGGGTCGAAGGAGAACTCGGCTTACGCCATAAGCAAGCATCTGGCGGAAATGGAAATCCACCGCGCGATCGCTGAGGGCCTCGATGCCGTGATGGTCAACCCGGCGCTCATCTTCGGCCCCGGACGCGCGGGAGAGAACACAATGGCTATTGTAGAGAAAGTCCGGGACCGCCGAGTTCCGGCCATTCCATCCGGAGGGACATGCGTGGTGGACGTCGAGGACGTGGCGTCGGGCGTCCGTGCCGCCCTACGCCGAGGCAAGACGAGCGAGCGATACATTCTCGGTGGCCAAAACCTGGCATGGGCAGAAATATTTGGTGCGCTTGCCAACGCTCTTGACGCGAAACTTCCCCGCCTAACTCTCTCTCGTGGCCCGGCGATTGTGATGGCGGCGGCCTCCGAAACGTTGGCTCGGCTAATTGGCAAGACGCCGCTGATCACCCGCGAAACCGCTCGAACAGCAACCTCAACGCATCGCTACGACAATCGCAAAGCCGTTGCGGAGCTTGGATGCACCTTTCGAGATTTCTCCGAGACGGCGCAACGGATTGCGGCTTCGATGCGCTGATTATTGCGTCGCGAGCCAGCCCTCAAAAAGCCCAGGCAAGAGCATAACACTCGCACCCAGCACCATCATTACCAGTTGAAGCGCTGACTGCGATGCCGAGTTGCTATGTCGCTGGTTCAATTCCGGAATGAGGTCACTTCCAGCGATGTAGATGAACGCGCCTGCTGTAATAGGAAGCAGGTAGTCAGCGAAGCCGTCCACGCGAGAGCCGATGATGAGCGCGATGATCGCCCCAACGACGCCGACGAGGCCCGAAAGGAAGTTGTACAAGAGTGCCTTCTTGGGACTATAGCCTCCATACACGAGTACGCCGAAGTCCCCGATCTCCTGCGGTATTTCGTGAAGCATCACCGCTACCGTTGTCACAATTCCGGCGGGAATCGAAACGAGGTACGCCGCGGCCACGATCATCCCGTCAATCAGGTTGTGGATCGCGTCGCCGACCAGGTTCATGGTTGCGAACGGCGCTATTTCCCCAGCGTGACGATGACCATGCGAATGGCTGAGCTCCGCCCCTTCCTCCGTGGGCATTCCGTGGTGGTGCCGCCAGTGAAGGAATTTCTCCATCACAAAAAATCCGAGCACTCCGGCCAGGACGAGGCTGCCAATCAGTGCGCCATCTTCCAGTTGTTCGTAGGCCCTTGGGATGAGGTGGAGCAGCGCACCGCTCAGCATGGCGCCGACGGCAAACGAGACCAGCAGAAATATCATTCGCTCCAACCGCGCGCGACCGAGCGATAATGTGAAGACGCCCGCGAGCGACACAAGGCTCACGAGAATTACACTCCCTATGGCAAATACCCAGGCTGGCATGAGAACGTCCGCCTAAGGGCTAGTCGAGAATGAGATAGTTACTCGTCGAACGATCCTCACGCCGACTCCATCGCTTTGGGTGGCGCAAGCAGGTATTCGGCTTCCACTACACCCCCAGCCATTTCGGCGAGCCGGCGTTTCAAGAGCCGCTTTCTCAACGGTGAGAGGTGGTCGAGAAAGAGCACTCCGTTGAGATGATCAAGCTCATGCTGGAAAACTCGTGCAAAAATGTCGTCCACCTCCAGTTCATGCTCAGTGAACTGCCTGTCTAAAAAGCGAACTCGGAGTTGGTCTGGCCGCGTAACCCACTCCACGATGCCGGGAATCGACAAACAGCCTTCCTCAAACTCCAGAACGTTGCTTTCATCGGCTTCAACGATTTCGGGGTTGATGAGCGCGAATGGAGCCACCGCATAGAAAGGGACTTCGCCCCCTTCCGCCTCCGCGATCTCTTCTGCCGGACCCGATAAATTGATCACAAACAAACGTTCTTTCCTCCCAACCTGAGGAGCAGCAAGGCCCACGCCCGTCGCCTGGCCCATCGTCTCAATCATGTCGTCGATAAGCTGCTGCAACTCAGGGGAATCTGCGCCGACAGGCACAGTTTTCTTCCGGAGGATCGGCTGACCGTACGTGTATATGGGTAGAATCATGAAAACTCGAAGCTACAAGTCATGAAGGAAGGTACTTCGCGCGTAAGTCAGGAATGCCCCGATTGCACGCTCCCGTGTTCCTCGAGGTAGTCCTCAAGGATGAGCACGGCCGAGGCCGCATCTAGCCGGCCCTTCTCACGTCGAGCTTTCTTCTTGACTCCTGCCGCGACAAGAGCATGTGCCGCGCGCTTTGACGTGTGGCGTTCATCCTGCTGAACAACGTTGACGTTGCGAAATGCGTTCTTCAGACGACCGAAGTAGGGTTCAACACGGCGAGTTGCTTTGCCCTCCTCGTCATTCTCGGTGAGCGGCCATCCCACGACGATCGTTTCGATACCGTCGGTCGCGTGCAATTCATCTAGCCGAGCCAAGGCGGCATCCGGCGAAAATGTGCCAATAGGCTGCACAAACATCCGTAGTGGATCGGTCATGGCCAACCCCACTCTCTTTGTGCCATAATCGACAGCTGCGATGCGCGGAAACGGCTTACTCATACGCCTAGATACAACAAGGCCGGGCTGCGCAAACAGCCCGGCCAGGGAGAACATTCGGAGTCCTTACGGGGACATCGAAGCTCAGTGTCCGTTTTTGTGCCCATTCACCGCCTTTGCCAACTCGGCTGGAGTCAGCAAGGCATCAGCGCTGCCTTCGGGGATCGAGTAACCAAGATCCGCGAGAGGTCGCTGCAACTCTTCTTTCATCAGCTTGCTCGGCTTGAAGTGAGTCTTTCGGCGGCTCGGGATGAAAACAGTTTCGTTGGTTTTTGGATTGCGTGCCTTTGGCTTCGCCTTCGTCTTCTTGACCTCGAAAACTCCAAAATCGCGGAGTTCGATGCGGAGCTCAGGATCGGCTTCGATCATCAATTCGCGGATGGCATCGATAACTGCGCTAACCCACGGCTCGCTCTTGTAAATCGGCTGGCCCTGAATCTTCGCTACGCGGCGCGCTACGTCTTTCTTCGTTAGTGTTGGGACGCGTTTGTTAATCACTGTCTGTTCCATGGCGATAGGAGAGGTGGTTATAAGAGTGGCGGATATTGCGGCAGGGGACATTCAGTCGAGCGTAACCCCGTTGCCATCGGAACGACGAAAATAGTCTCTCAGCCCTCGTATTTATTGAGGTTTGCCTGAGGACTGTGCAGTGTTCGGCGGAAACACAAGATTCCTTCACCCCTCCTTCTCGTTCAGCGCGAACTAAACATCCAAAACTACTAATCGGCTACTCTTCAAATCGATAGACTCCATAGATTCCGTCGAGCCTGGCCAGCCGCTGCATGATGCGACGAAGCTGCTTAAGGTCGCTCACAAATATTACGACCGTGCCTTCAAAGAGGCCGTCCTCGCTCTCGACTGTAATCGAACGGATGTTGGTTTTGAGACTCTTGGAGATGACCGTAGTGATGTCGCTCACAATGCCCACTCGGTCCTCGCCAACAATGCGCAGCGCCGCGACAAACTGAACGTCCTTCTGGCGACTCCATTCGACCTGAATGATTCGCTCGGCGTGATCCAGCAACAGATTGGGCGCATTCTTGCAAGTCACCCGATGGATTTTGACTTTGCCAGTTTTGGAAACGTAGCCAAAGACATCGTCTCCCGGAATTGCGTTGCAGCAAGGCGCGTACTTGACAGCCATGTCCGTATGTCGCTCACCATCGATGATGAGCGCGGTCCTTCCCACCTCCTGCGCATCGGCGGCGAACTGCTCAAACTCCAGCCGAGCAGCTGAGTCCGCCGTCCCCTCCTCAGCTCCCGGACGGTCTGCTCCCTTCTTAATGAACCGAACAAACTCGTCTGCATCATAGAGCCCCGATCCGATCTCGAAGAATAACTGCTGGCTCGATGGAAATTTCAATCGGGACGAGGCGCGGTTGATGAGTTGTTCGTCCACTTCGATCTTCGCCCGGCGCATCTTGCGCTCCAGCGTTTCCCGCCCTGCGTCAACCGCTTTGCGGCGCTTCTCGTTCACCCAATGCCGGATACGACTCCGCGCCTTGTGCGTCACCACGAACTTCATCCAGTCGGGGTTGGGCACCTGCTTTTTCGACGTTAGAATTTCTACCTGGTCACCAGAGGTCAGTACGTGCGACAGCGGCACCATCTTATTATTCGCCTTAGCGCCTATGCAGTTGAACCCAACGTGCGTGTGGATTTGGAATGCGAAATCGACCGGCGTGGCACCCCTGGGAAGGGTTACCAGGTCTCCCTGGGGAGTGAATACATAGATTTCCTCATCGTAAAGGTTTAGATGGAATTCTTTGACGAACTCATCGGCGTCGTTTGCGCGAGGGTTTTCGAGGAGGTCGCGCACCCACGAATACATCGCATCAACTCTTGAATCTCGGCCAGAAGCATCGCCAGCGGGTGCGCCATCGCCCGACGGGTCGCCCTCATCCTTGTATTTCCAGTGGGCCGCAACGCCGCGCTCCGCAATAGCGTGCATCTCGGCCGTGCGGATCTGGATCTCTACGGGCTTGCCGTCCTTACCAATTACCGTGGTATGCAGGCTTTGATAGCCATTCGATTTCGCGACGGAGATGAAATCGCGAAAGCGTTCAGGGAGGGGCTGGTATAGATCGGTAAGGATGGAATAAACCCGCCAGCAGTCCTCCCTCCCCTTTTTTCCTTCGCTCTGCAGAATGACGCGAATAGCAAACAGATCGTAAATCTCGTCGAGCTCCGTCTGTTGTTTCCGCATCTTCCTGAAGATGGAATAGATGCTTTTTGGCCGACCGTAGATCTCGAATTCGAATCCTGCTTCCTCTAGTTCCGTCCGGATGGGTTCGATAAAGCCTTCGATGTATCGTTCCCGTTGCCGCCTTTTCGCTTTCAGTCCATCCGTGATGGATTTGTAGGCTTCAGGTTCCAAATATTTCAAGCTCAGATCTTCCAACTCACTCTTCACTTCATGAAGACCAAATCGGTGCGCGAGCGGCGCGAATAGATCCAGCGTATCCGCAGCAATCTTGAGCCTCTTTTCGAGCGGCAAGGAGTCCAGCGTCCGCATATTGTGGAGCCGGTCGGCAAACTTGACGAGGATCACGCGGATGTCGGTCGCCATGCTGAGCATCAGCTTCCGCACATTCTCCGCCCGTCCGAGCGCCCTGGTCGAAAAAACGTGGTCGATCTTGGTGACGCCATCCGTGATGTTGGCCACATCCTCTCCGAACTCCGATTCGATTAGACCGAGCGAAAGGTCGGTGTCCTCTACCGTATCGTGGAGCAGCGCCGCGATGACCGTCGTATCGTCAAACCTTATATCCTGTGCAGCAATAAGCGCTACTTCCAGGGGATGTGAGATGTAGAGTTCGCCGGAGGCACGCCGATCGTCCCGATGCGCCCAGTACGCCACCTGAAATGCCCGACGGATTCGCTCCTCATCCACGCTGGGCAAATTCCGCCGACAGTGCTCAATGAGCACGCGCAGCCGCCGGTCGTACTCCGAAGTCACTCGGAGATCGCGAAGCTGGTTGTTGAGAAAGGCGGATGCCTGGATCATCTGTGAGGTTTGTAGCAGATTCGAATGTTAACGAAACCGCCGCCGGGTGTTCCATGCGGGTGTTTACCGAATCAGCTATTGGGCATTCCTACATTTCCCAGCAAACTTCGCTCGCCAGTCATGCGTTCTCTCCTTCCATGCCTGAATGTGTTGTCCGTCGGATGCCGAGGCAGCCTTCTCAATCCCTACGACGATCAACAGAAACCGCAAATTGAGGTTCACCACGCTGTCGCGACTGATCCACCGGTCATCACGTGGACACCTCCAGACGCAGCATGGGTTGAGGTTCGTGACAAGGAAATCAACCGCGTGATGTGGCGCATCGAACAGGGTGGCGGACCCCGCGGCCCAAACCCTGTCCGTTCGCCGCTCATCTACGGGACAGGAATCAAAGGAGACATCAACCCGCCCGACAATGCAGAGCCAAAGCTGGTCGCTGGCCCTGAACCGCTCGGTCCTGATCGGGTCTATACAGTCACCGTGCATTGCGTTGACCAGCGATCTCTGGAATCCGGTGGAAGATTTACCCGTGTGCGCCCAAACTCATACGAAACTACGGTCGAGTTCAGAACATCGAATACAATCCCAATGGATTGACGTTACTTCGGCGGGAGAGACTCGGCATTCGCAACGCCTCGCCCAACCCATGAGGCCAGATCTTCGTCCGATTCGAAGCCGGACGGTTCAACGTACACCATGCCTTTCATTGTCCGCCCGGTGAAGTCCATTTCCCGAGTATGTGGTTGCGCCATGGCGTCGGCATATCCGTCCTGACCTACGCGCACCATGATCTCTTCGTGTTTGTTGCTCATGACTCCACATGTCATGTGGCCCCTAACCATGAAACAGAGGCCACCGAACATTTTTTTCTCGGCTACATCCGTGCGGTGAGCCAGTGCTTCGCGCATGCGCTGCGCGAGTCCTTCGTCGTAAGCCATAGTTGCAGATACGTGTTGGTAGCTACCTAAGATCGCTACACCGTCAGTTTGCGAGCCACTTTGCGTATAACTCCGGCCTTCGATCTCTCAAAAAAAGCCGCTTCGCGTGCGAACGCTCAACTTCTTGAAGGTCCAGATCGGCGTAGAGGATTTCTTCATTGCCTGATCCGGCACGCGCAATCACTTCCCCAGAGGGATTGCAGACGAACGATTCGCCAGCAAACGCCAGCTTGTCTTCCCTACCGACGCGGTTGCACAGTGCCGTAAACACGCCGTTCTGGAAAGCCGAGACGCGCAATTCAGCCTCATACAGACCATCCGGCCATTCCCCAACTGTTCCAGCTTGCGGCACGACAATGACTTCTGCACCCGCGAGAGTCAGCGCTCTCATGTATTCAGGAAAGTGCCGGTCGTAGCAGATCGCTACGCCAATTCTGCCCGCGGATGTCTCGTAGACAGGTGCCCCTCTGTCGCCCGGGGCGTAATAATCGGTCTCGTGAAAGCCCTCATAGTCCGTGATGTGGACCATCCTCGTGATGCCGAGCAACGTCCCGTCCGAGTCGATTACAGGAGAAGTGTCAAACGTCTTGTCTCTTGATCGCTCGAAGAGGTTGAGGACCACCACAATGCTAAGTTCTTTTGCCAACGCCGCGAAAGCGTTTGTCACAACACCTGGAATGGTTTCGGCCTTGGCGAGCGTTTCCGACGTGGCGTGGCGTTGTGGATAGAACGGTTCGAATGCCAGTTCGGCAAAACAGACGACCTCGGCACCGTTCGCGGCTGCCTCACGGACAGCAGCTAGCCCCTTCCGCCGATTGGCTTCAAGGTCCTCGGTTGCTTTCTGCTGGACGAGTGCAATGCGCATGGCTCAGGCGGCGATAGGTTGGCGCATTCGCTCATCGAACGCGCGGGCAAACCGCTCGGCGGACAGAGGGTCCATTCGGAAGTACAGCGCCGGTTCAATGAGTTCTAGTTCCATCAAAAGAAACGTAGACCCATCGCGGACGAAATCGGCACGGGCGTAGAGGAGGTTCGGGAGGTTGGCGATGGCGCGCTGCCCGGCGTCCAGCAATTCGGGTTCTGGAACAACGGCCTGGATAATCCCGCCGTGCTCCTCCTGCACCCTAAAATCTCCCTTCTCGGGCGTTTTCAGGATGGTATGGCTGTAATGCCGATTGAAGTAGAACAATGAAAATTCGCCCTCGTCAATCACGTTCCGGAGGAACGGTTGGACCATATAAGCGCGTGCTGCAAAGACATCCTGCAACTCAGGCATGTGTTTTTGCAAGCTCTTTTTCGTCAGCCAGTACGTGTGTTGCGCATTCGCGCTTACGATGGGTTTGACGATGAACTCATCCGCGGAAAAAGCTTCGACATGGATGGGGATATCGAGCGCCGTACCAGGCTCTCCCCAACGTGTCGGGACGATTGCGACGCCTTGATCTTGAATCTCGCGCAAGTAGGTCTTCGGGAGGTTCCAGCGAACGATCGGCAACGGATTCTCCAGCTTCGTTACCCGTTCGATATCGACGAGCACCTTGAGGAATTCGTCCGGCGCAGCCTGGTAATCCCACGGCGTTCGGATAACCACCGAGTCGAAACGACTCCAATCGTCGTCAGCTCGCCACGAGACGGATTCGACTTCCCAGCCCAGATTTTTCAACGGATCTATCGCGAGATCGTCGTCAAAGACGAACTCGTCGAGGGAGTCCATTGAAAGGAAAGCAATGCGGCGCATGTACAGCTAGTCGTTCGGGGCGACGTGAAGAAGGTACTCGCGATCATGCGACGAACTTTGCCTCCGCATGTCCATCGTCTCCCAGCCTGAATGGCCCGTAGCCGAAGAACTCTGAGGATGAGACTGCCGGTTCGTTCTAGGAACTCCCAATCAACTCCTTCGCACTCTCAAGCGCAGCTTCGCTAACGCTGTCACCGCTTAGAAGGCTGGCAATGTGTTCGGCTCGCTCGGACTCGGAGAGACGCCGGATCTGCGTCTTCGTCCGGTCGCCGTCGATGGCTTTTTCAACGACGAAGTGCGTGTCGCCCAGCGATGCGATTTGTGGGAGGTGGGTGATAGCGATGATCTGGTGGAATTGCGCAAGGCGGTGCATGGTCTCGCCCGCGCGGCGTGCGATGGCTCCAGAAATACCTGCGTCTATCTCGTCAAAGACAAGGATGGGCAGGCGCTCGCTCTTCGCAAGGATGGCTTTTAGACCAAGCATGATGCGGCTTATTTCCCCTCCGGAGGCCACTTTGGCAAGAGGCTTCGGCTCCTCACCGAGGTTCGCGGATATGAAAAACTCCAAGACGTCTACACCCGACTGGGAGGCCATCATCGGCGATCCGCCTGGAAACGTGACCCAGCCATCATCAACTTCTCGCAAGCCGAACTGCACCACAAACTTCGCGTGTGGCATTCCGAGCGTTGCCAGTTCGATCCCGATCATTTCCTCGATACGTTCGGCCACTTCGTGGCGCTTTTGCGAGAGCCGATAGGCAACCTGCGAAAGTTTTATCTGGGCCTCCGCAATTCGCTCGTTGATGCGGGCGATCGCGCCTTCGAAGTTGGCGGCCAACTCATACGTCTTTCCGATTCGCTCACGGTGCAGCAAAACGGCGTCAATAGTTCCGCCGTACTTGCGAGCGAGGAAGTCCAGTTCACCAAGTCGTTCGCGGACCTCGTCCAGCCTTTCCGGATTGAACTCGACTCGCGAGTTGTAGTCCTGAAGGAACTGCGTCGCCTCCTTCAAGATGATCTCTGCCGAACGCACTTCGCCCATCGTTTCCTCGAACGTGGCATCGATCCGGGCGAGGTCCTGCAACTGATTTCGAACGATTACGAGTCGATCGTATAGCGCATCGTCGCTCTCGGCTAGGATGGCGTACAGGTGCCCCGTTGCTTCGTAGAGCTTTTCCGCGTTCTCCAGAATTCGCCGCTCGGCTTCCAGCTCATCCTGCTCGCCCAGGCGCGGTTCGGCGCGGTCAATTTCCTCGATCTGGAATTCGACCAGTTCTTTCTGCCGCCGCAGATCTTCCTCCTGACGAGCGAGTTCATCGCGCTCTTTTCGAAAGTCGGCCACGGTTCGATAGTGGTTGCGGTACGTATCTACCAATCCGCCCAGGCCACCGAAATTGTCGAGGAGCCCCACGTGTGTCTCCGCCTTCAACAACGATTGGTGCTCATGTTGGCCGTGTAAATCAATGGTGTGCCCGGCCACTTCGCGGAGGACATCCAGCGTGGTTGGCGTGTCGTTGATGAACGCGCGACTGTGGTTCGCCGACACTTCGCGGCGGACGATGAGGACGCCGTTCTCAGTCGGGTCGATGTCGTGTGAACGGAGCACCTCTGGCAGCAGCCCTTCGTCGGCACTATCAAAAAGGCCCTCTACGACAGCCTTTTTTGCGCCGGTTCTGATCGCCTCCTTCGACGCTCTTTCTCCCAAAAGCAGCCCCAACGCTCCCAGGAGGATGCTTTTGCCCGCACCGGTCTCACCGGTGATGATATTCAAGCCACTATCGAACTCGACATCGAGCTCTTCAATTAGAGCGTAATCTCGAATGGAGAGGGAGCGGAGCATCGGGCATGGAAGAATGGGAGCGTGAGGGTGTAGAACGAGGAGGAGGGAGTCTCCTCACACGATCACGTCCCTGGACGCTCACACCCAGCCGGGCTACGCCCGGCCGTGGCAGTGTTTGTACTTCTTTCCGGAACCACAAGGGCACGCGTCGTTTCGGCCCACGCGGTCGCCAGCAACAACTGGCGCGGCGCGCGCAGTCGGGTCGCGATCCGCCGAGCTTTGGTTACCGTTTCCTCCGATTTTGACGGAGTAGTCCTGTCCCGATGCATGTTCCGTGTTCGCGCGACTCCGATCAAGGCGAGCGCGAGGTGCGGCCGGAGCTGCCTTTTTGGCACCGCCTCGATCGACGATCGGGCCTGCCTTAAATACCAATCCGACTACCTCTTCGTCGATCTCCTCTATCAGCGTTTTGAACAGACTGAACGCCTCCATCTTGTATTCGATGAGAGGATCCTTCTGTCCATACGCACGCAGCCCTACGCCCTCTTTTACTTCGTCGAGATCACGCAGGTGGTCAACCCATTTCGAGTCGATAACCGAAAGCACGGCTGCGCGCTCGAGAGCATCGTTGATTTCCTGCCCTTCGGATTCGAGAACGTCATCCGGTGCCACGGTCGCCCGCAGCATCCGACGTCCGTCGGAAAAGTCCACGTACAGCTTCTTGGGGCTGTTCTCAGGGTCAGCCTGCTCCATCATCTGCTTCGCAGAACGGTAAAACGGCGTCGACAGCGAAGCGCGCTTTCGGCGGTAGTGCGCGGTGGATTCGTCTAGAATCCGCTCAATCAATCCTTCCTCGCCGAGGTTGAAGGCCTCTTCCTTATCGACCTGCAGATCGAACGCGATATGACGGAGAAGGTCTTCGCGGATTTCGTCGATGTCGCCGTTGCCGAAATGCTGGGCCACGGTGCGCGAAACGAACTCGCGAAGCATGTCGAGAATGTCGCCTTGCAGGCGTTCGCCAAGAAGGGCGTGGATTCGCCGGTCGTAGATGACCTCGCGTTGGCTGTTGAGCACGTCGTCGTACTCGAGCTGCCGCTTGCGAATGCCAAAGTTGTTCTGTTCAACCTTCGACTGCGCCTTCTCGATGCCCTTCGTAATCCACTTGTGTGTAATGACCTCGTCTTCTCCCATCCCAAGACGGTCCATGATGCGCGCTGTGCGGTCGTGGCCAAAAAGCCTCATCAGGTCGTCTTCCAGCGAGACGTAAAAGACAGACTCGCCGGGGTCGCCCTGCCGACCAGAGCGACCGCGCAACTGGAGGTCAATGCGGCGGGACTCGTGGCGTTCCGTGCCGATGATCGCAAGGCCGCCCAACTCCGTGACACCGTCGGCTAGCTTGATGTCCGTACCGCGGCCAGCCATGTTCGTAGCAATCGTGACGGCTCCCTTCTGGCCCGCTTCGGCTACGATCTGGGCCTCAGCCTGCGCGCGGCTCGACTTCGCGTTCAGTACGTTGTGCTTGATTTTCGCTCGCTGAAGCATTCGCGAGACCGTTTCCGACACTTCCACCGAAGTCGTGCCTACCAGGACTGGCTGGCCTTTCTGATGGTATTCGTTGATTCGGTCGAGCACGGCACGGTATTTCGCGCGTTTCGTCTTGTAGACCAGATCCTCGTCGTCGGCGCGAACAATTGGCCTGTTCGTCGGGATGACGATCGTTGGCAAATCGTAAATCTTGTGGAACTCCTCGGCTTCGGTCTCAGCCGTACCGGTCATGCCCGAGAGCTTCGAGTAGAGCCGGAAGTAGTTCTGGATCGTGATGGTCGCATAGGTCTGTGTCGCGGCCTGGACTTTTACTTTCTCTTTCGCTTCGATCGCCTGATGAAGACCATCGGAGTAACGCCGACCAGAAAGGACGCGACCCGTGTGGATGTCGACGATCATCACTTTGTCGTCCTGCACGATGTATTCCACGTCCTTCTCGTAGAGCGTATAGCCTCTCAACAACTGGTTGACGGCGTGGATATGCTCACTACGGTCTGAGAAACGTACGTACAACTCTCGTTTCGCATCCTCCATCTCATTCTTGAGAATGCCGAGGTCGTTCATCAGCTTGTGCTCTCGCTTCTCCTCGGTAAGGGATTCGTCTGCCTGGAGTGCATCGTAGAGCGCTTTCTTCTCCTGCTCATACTTCTTCTCAATCCCAGCGATCTCCTCACCGACGTCGGGGATAATGAAGAAGGAAATGTCAGAACCTGCCGCTTTCGCAATGTACTCGCGCCCCTGATCAGTCAACTCCAACTGCTGAAGTTTCTCGTCGAGGGCGAAGTGGAGAGGCTCATCCACCTCCGGCATGCGCTTTCCATTGTCCTGCAGATAGAAGAACTCGGTCTTTCGCACAAGCTGTTCAACGCCGGGCTCGCCCTTCATTTTTATCAGCTTCTTGCTACGCGGGTATCCACGATCCGCGCGCAGGAGCGCTAATCCAGCTTCTTCCTCAAGCTGGCGGGCTTTCTTCGATTCTCCCGCCTCGTTGGCTTTGTCGCGCTCGATTAGGAGCTGCTCGGCCTCCGAAACGAAGTGCGCCACGATCTTTTGCTGAGCGTAGACCAACTTGTCTACGTGAGGCTGTAATTCCTTGAAGCGGTCTTCGTCGCTCTGAGGAACGGGTCCTGAAATAATGAGCGGCGTCCGGGCTTCGTCGATTAGCACGGAGTCGACCTCATCCACGATGGCGTAGTGATGACCCCGCTGGACAAGCTGTTCGGGATCCACAACAAACGAGTTGTCGCGGAGGTAGTCGAAGCCAAATTCGTTGTTGGTGCCGTAAGTGATGTCCGCACGGTAAGAGGCCCGGCGGCCGGTAGAGTGCGATTCGTGCCGGTCGATGCAGTCAACGGTGAGGCCGTGGAATTCGAAGATCGGGCCCATCCATTCCGCGTCGCGCATGGCCAGGTACGGGTTCACCGTCACCACGTGGACGCCCCGACCCACAAGTGCGTTCAAGTAGAGCGGCCCGACCGCGACAAGCGTTTTGCCCTCGCCCGTCTTCATCTCTGCCACCGATCCACGGTGCAGCACGGTTCCACCTATGAACTGAACATCGTAGGGAACCATCTGCCACTCAATCTCCGATCCGCCGGCAATCCATTTCTTTCCCAGGTGGCGGCGGCATGTTTCCTTGATGACAGCAAAGCCTTCCGCCATGATGTCGTCCAACACGTCCTCGGCAGCGTCCAGCCAATCATTACCGAGATCGTCAAGC